>NZ_QSOX01000004.1:0-273429 GCF_003466325.1 Bacteroides sp. 4_1_36 | reverse complement strand
CTCTCACGTACGGTTCTTAGGGGAGAAGGGGGCAGCAATGCCCTTGACTTACCCGATATTGAAAAACAAGGTGACTTCTTTGTAGAGTCTCCGATTATCCTGCTGGCAGCTATAATCTGGTATTTGAAAATATACAAAAACGGTATCTATTGCAGCTTCCCTCATGCCGTGGAATTGCTGAACAAACCTTACTCTGATTTGTTTACCATATTGACTTCCTATCCGGAACTGGAGAATTACCTTTCTCCTTTCATGGATGCATGGAAAGGTGGGGCACAAGACCAGCTCCAAGGCCAGATAGCTTCTGCAAAAATTCCGCTTACCCGAATGATTTCTCCACAGCTGTACTGGGTCATGACAGGCAATGATTTTTCTTTGGACATCAATAATCCAAAGGAGCCTAAAATCCTTTGTGTGGGCAATAATCCGGACCGACAGAACATCTATTCCGCTGCGCTCGGACTGTATAATTCCAGAATCGTCAAACTGATAAACAAAAAAGGGCAGCTTAAAAGCACGGTCATTATAGATGAGCTCCCTACCATCTATTTCCGAGGGCTGGACAACCTGATAGCGACGGCACGTTCCAACAAAGTAGCGGTTTGTTTGGGATTTCAGGACTTCAGCCAGCTTAACCGTGACTACGGTGAAAAAGAAAGCAAGGTAATTCAAAATACAGTCGGCAACATATTCAGCGGTCAGGTGGTCGGCGAAACAGCCAAGACACTTTCTGAACGCTTTGGAAAGATTTTACAAAAACGGCAGTCCATATCCATCAACCGTCAGGATGTCTCCACATCGATCAACACCCAGCTGGATTCCCTGATCCCTGCATCCAAGATTTCCAATCTTTCACAGGGTACGTTTGTCGGTTCCGTGTCGGACAATTTCGGGGAGAAAATAGACCAGAAGATTTTCCATGCGGAAATTATCGTGGACCATGCCAAAGTAAGTGCGGAAGAGAAGGCTTACAAAAAGATTCCGGTTATCAACACGTTCAAAGACAATGAAGGGAATGACATCATGCTCCAGCAGATACAACGTAATTATGACCAGATAAAGGCGGATGCCCAGGCCATCATAAACGATGAAATGGAACGAATCAAGAATGATCCGGAACTATGTGAACGGCTGGGAATAGAAAGTGTAGAAGAGGAGAAAAGAAAAGCTGAATAAATACAGAATGACAAATAAATCCTGAATCAGTTTGATTTTCAGGGAATATTCCTTATCTTTGAAACTGAAATAGAACATAACGGCGGATTACGGGATGTTTTCCGTCGATTATATACATAAGTCGCAAGACGTCTCGAACAGGAATCTGACAAATTCATAAACACAGAGGCTATTGCGTGAGGCTTATGCTATACCTTATAGCGTGAGCCCATGCGAGTTTCTGTGTTGGGCTTTGTCAGAGCCTCTGTTCGAAATAAGCATGGGTTTCATGCTTTTATTTTTAATAGCAGAGGTATGGCAAAAGTACAGATTATTATGCCCGTCACATTGGACGGTTTCCTGCCGGACAAAAATGAGGAACTGATGGAATGGCTCAGGACAGACCGGAACGGCTTCCCTTATTGGGAAGAGCAGGCTACATTCAACATGTATCCGCATTACGGTATGCTTGATTTGATGGATGCAAAAGAGAGACGCGACAAAAACTGTACTTTCTTTATGAAAGTACAGGACGAAAAAAGTGCCGAATATGCTGGTGGAGTATTTCTCTTCCGACTCGCAGATGAACTGGTCATTTACTTGCTTCCAATATCATACAAAAGTGGGAAAAACATAACCGGAAAGATTCAATTCGGACAATGGACTTTGCGTGAGTCCAAAACATTCCGAAACAATATATGCAGACTGGTATACCGCCTTAAAGAATAAAGATTACTTCAGACCAAGTTTCTTCATTTTCTTGTACAGGGCTGTACGACTGCAACCGAGTTCCACTGCTGTCTTGCTGACATTACCATGATTTTTTTCAAGCAAGTTTCGTATCCTTTCCTTTTCCTGAATGATACGAATATCCGGATTGTCACTACAATCTACATTGTCCAGTCCCAAGTCACTGACATTCAATAATGCATTATCCGCAACAATTACCGCACGTTTGATCTTTGCGTTCAATTCCCGCACATTACCCGGCCAGTCATATCCCAGCATACATGTTTTTGCTTCTTCGGTAAATCCCTCATTCTTGACACGTATTCTACCGGAATGTTCTTTTCTGAAGAATTCGGCAAGCGGAAGAATATCGTCTTTGCAATCTTTTAATGGCGGTTGAACAATTTCAAGTTCTGCAAGGCGATAATACAAATCCTCACGAAAACGACCTTCCTGCACAGCCATTCTCATATCTTCATTGGTGGCAGAAATAATACGTACATCCGTGCGTTTCACTTTATCACTTCCTACCGGGTTAAACTCTTTCTCCTGAAGGACACGCAGAAGAAGAATCTGCATGGGATACGGCATATTACCGATTTCATCCAGAAATAAAGTCCCTCCATTGGCTGTTTCAAAATGTCCCTTCCTATCCGCAACAGCTCCGGTAAATGCGCCTTTGACCGCACCAAAAAATTCAGAAGCCTGCAAATCGTTAGGTATACTTCCACAATTGACAGCAACGAATGGCTTGTCACGCCTATCACTATAACGGTGAATCATTTGGGCTATCACCTCTTTACCGCTTCCACTCGGACCTAGTATCATAACAGAAAGATCCGAAGGAGCCACTCGACGGGCAAGTGAAGCGGCTTTTCTGGCAGCTTCGCTGGTACGTTCTACAAAAGAACGCTCTTTACGCACTATAACCGGACCTTTCAGCATACTGTGCATTAATTCAAGCAGTTGTTCCTGATGGACAGGTTTTTGTAAATAATCCTTGGCTCCGAGCTTGATGGCACGGACTGCATCCGAAATACAGGCATAATCCGTCATGACAATAAAAGGGATTTCCATACCGGAACGCATCATCCAATCCAAAAGGCTGATACCGTCACCTTCTGGCAAGCGTACGTCTCCCAACACAAGATTGATTTCATTTTTCTTCAGGATACTACGTGCACCAGGTTCATCTATAGCTGTAAATACTTCGTAACCGGTCTTCTGCAGCCATTTTTCAACCATAGCACATAGTATCATATTGTCCTCAACAATCAGTATTCTCATATTTCCTTAATTCTTTTTCTGTTTCTTCTATCAATTTCTTTACCCACTCTATAATCAGAATTGCATGTTCACAAATAATTTCATCACTACTGTCCATATCTTGTAACCGTTCTTGAAAATCACGCAACAAGTTTTCCTTTCCAAGCATTTCCCATACAGGTATCATTCGATGGATTGTTTTTCTCATAACTTCACGGTTATCATCTTTTAAGGCTGATTTCAGGTCCTCAAGTTCCTTTCTGGATTCATCGATAACCAAAGATAACATATACATATTATCATCCGAACCTTCCAATAAACGGGAAAAATCAAACTCACCAGCATCTGATACTTTTGCTTGAGACATAACGGATGATAAAAAAGTCAGCAATGCATGTATATTGAACGGCTTATGAATACAACCTACGAACCCTTCTTTTTCATAAATATCAGTATTGCTGTCACCACGAGCTGTCATGACTGCTATCGGAATCGTTTTTGAATTTCCAATATCTGAATTTCGGAGCAACCTTAACAGAGCGAACCCGTCGGTGTCCGGCATTTGTACATCTGTCAGCACCATATCATAATCCGATTGCCCAAGAGCAGCCACGACTTCCTGGAAATTCATACAGCTTGTGCAGGAAACTCCCTTACGCCCAAGCATGTCTTCCACTATTTTCAACAATATAGGATCATCATCCACAACAAGCACATTCTTCGGTAGAATGGTTATCGAATCATTATCAGGCTTTTCCTCTTCCACAAGTTCATCCGTTACAGGTAAAGGGAATTCAAGCTTGAAAATGCTCCCCTTTCCCGGTGCGCTTTCCACAGCTATAATACCATTCAGAACTTTGACCAGTCCTTTGGTCAGAAAAAGCCCTAAACCGAAGCCCTCGGAATTGACATTCTGTGCGGCACGCTCAAAGGGGGCAAATATTCTTTTCAGCGTTTCCTCATCCATACCGATACCGGTATCCCTGATTTCAATGTGCAGTTTCCCTTCCAAATATTTTGAATAAAAGCTTATGGTTCCTGATGGGGTAAACTTGATGGCATTGGTCAGTAAATTGGCCAATACCTGCTCCAGCTTATCTGCATCGCCCTTTACAACAAAAGATGAATTTTGATGTTCAGATTGAAGATATAAGGCCTTTGCAACAGCCTTGCGGGAAAACTCGTCTGAGATGCGTTGCAGGAAACGGTCAAGATAAAATGGCGTGTCGTTACGCAAATCACCGGTTTCATTGATCCGATAGGCATCCATCAGGTCATTAACCAGGTGCAGAATATGATGACAGGAATGGCGTATATCCTCCAAATATGGTTCGCGTTTCTTTTTTTCCCGTGTTTGGGAAGCCAAGTCTGCACAGTTATGAATATTACCGAGCGGGCCACGGATATCATGAGAAACGGTCAGAATTATTCTTTTTCGCATTTCAAGCAAATCCTCGTTTTCCAGAACGGTTTGCTGTAGTTTGACTTTTATCTTTTCTTCCTTACGTATATCGGATAGAATAATGAAAAAAGAAATAATAAACAGAACGATAACAATACTTATCACTATAGCAAACAGTCGGAAAGATTTCCATCTTGTCTCCGTTATTTCCAGATACTGTTCTGTAAATGACTGCTGTATTTGGTTATCAAGAGAAGAAACAAAATCATATAACTTGTGATTTAACAGCCTATTCTGTAAACGCAGACTGTCTGCATACGCTTCCATCTGATTATTCCGCCAATCTCTGGCAGAAGTCAATCTTTCATTGAAGTCCTGTATTTCATTTGTGATGTATGGAACTTGTACCGTCTCTTTCTTTCCAAATAATCCGGCAATCCCTTTCTTTTTCTTCGTTATTGTCTTCATCCGAACAGACTGTGTGGCTATTACAGGTAATTCATTCGTAAGAATACTGTCGGACTCCTTCCAGGATTGGACAGCTTTCATTATCCTGAACAGATGTATCTCTTTCGCCTCAAGCAGTACCCGTAAAGAGTCTATCTGAACAGGACGTAAGAAATTTCCACACCCGGATTTTATTTCAAGCAGAATACTGTCTGTTTTAAGACGCTGATAATGGTATCTGTTATAATCTGATTCATCCCATGCAATAACTGATTCGCCTAAAGTTGCCAATCTGGTAATATACAAATGAGCCTTATGGATATTTTCACGGGCATGATTGGTTTTATTTATAACATCCTCAAATCTTCGAAAGCGGAAACGCTCATTGACCATAACAACAGTCAAAAATAAAACTATAGCTGTTATAATGATATAGCCTAGAAATATTTTTTTACGTAATACTATGCTCATTTAAGCATTTTGATTATTAACAACATGAATACTTATTTTTCAAAATAACCCTTATATTAATAACATCAATCTTTTCTTTTATTCAACTAAAATAGCTCAATAGTATGCGTCCTTGCTTTTTTACAAAAGTCATTGCCCTCCAATTAATCTTATTACTTGTATTCATCTATTGATATGTAAAATTTTATGTATCAAAATGTACATCGAACAGTTTGCGAACTCTACAAAAGTTGTATTTCAAAGAAAATGGTATCATAAAATTACAATTATTATATTGGCCCGTTGGCGAATTACTTTTCTAGCACATTTATAATATTTTGATTCGCCAACGGGTAAAATTTATCTATTTACTATTTTGCCATCTAACAAATAAATCACTCGATTGGCATAACCTGCATCTCTTTCTGAATGTGTAACCATTATAATTGTTGTTCCTTGTTTATTAAGTTGTTGTAGTAGCGTCATGACTTCAATACCATTTGTTGAATCCAAATTACCAGTTGGCTCATCTGCTAATATCAAAGGACAATCTGTGACTATTGCACGAGCAATGGCCACTCGTTGTTGTTGTCCTCCTGATAATTGCTGTGGAAAGTGTTTGGCACGATGGGCTATATTCATTTGTTCTAATACATTCATTACTTTTGATATTCGTTCTTTCTTTGGAATGCCCAAATAAACTAATGGTAACTCAACATTTTCAAATACCGTTAATTCATCTATCAGATTAAAACTTTGGAAAACAAAGCCAATATTTTTCTTACGAAAAGAACTCAACTGATTTTCATTCATTTTGGTCATTTCTTTCTCGTTAATAAAATATTTTCCAGACGTAGGTATGTCTAGCGTTCCTAAAATATTTAGCAACGTTGATTTTCCACATCCTGATGGTCCCATGATGGCAACAAATTCCCCTTGTTTAATTTCCAAATTTACATTGCTTAATGCTCTAGTCTGTACATCCTCTGTCGTAAAGACCATGGAAAGATTTTCTGTTCTAATCATATTTTAAAAATTTAAATTACTCATTTCTCAAAATACGCATTGGTTTTAAACGAATTACACGCCAAACTTGATGAGCTACTGTCAATAAAGCGACAAATATCATTAACACAAATGCTATTACATATCCCCACCAAGGCAAAATAATATGAAAGGCATAAGTTCTAAGCCATTCATCCATCAAAATAATAGAAAGAGGAGTTCCCAATACTGTAGCCAATATCGTAAGTAATATCAACTCTCGTGTTAAAACCCAAAAAAGACTTTTCTTATCAGCCCCTAACACCTTCCTTATTCCAATTTCTTTTACACGAGCCATTGTAGAAAAGAGAGTCATAATCCATAACCCCAAACAAGCTACAAATATTGCAAGCAATGATGCACATGTAAAAATCCAACTAAAATTACGATCTGATTTATACAAATCATCATTGTAATCACTCAACCTAAAATATGAAAATACAGCTGAAGGAAAATATGTTTTATATATCTGCTCTATCTTTGCAACTTGTTTTGCATTAATTTCTGTATTTAATTGAATAGAAATATACGGTGTTGCAATAAAAGGAACACGTTCTTTTATAAAAAACATTATTGGCTTATATGGTTCAGCAAGTGATTGTTGGTGATAATTTTTCACAACACCAATAATCTCAAGAGGCTCTTCCAAGACTTCCATGGCCAATTGTTTGCCTAATGCATCTTCAGGAGAAGAGTATCCAAGTAATCTGGCAGCCTCCTCATTCAAGACGACCTTGTTTAGTTCATTTCCATAATTCTCAGAAAAAATACGGCCACAAATGATTTTAGGAGAATACAGTGTCAAATAATCATAATCTACAGCAAACATTTGTATCAGTTTTATTTCTGATATGTCGCTTCCATAAGGACGATTAGTAAAATAATTTGCTACTTCCACACCTGGAACTGCACCGGAAACAGCCACATGACTTATAAAGGACTCCTGTTCCAGTCTTTTTTTAAAGTTCATCATTTGTACAGACATGTTTTCTGTTAAAGCAGGATATTTCAAAACCAAAACTCGATCAAACATAGAAGAAGAAGTTTCTTGTTGCATAAAATGTATTTGTCTAATTACTACAATTGTTCCTGAAACTAAAATAAAGGAAGCTACAAATTGAATGACAATTAATATTTTCCTAATTTTATTTCCCTTTCGACTATGTAAAAATTTACCTCGCATGATGTCTGATAGCTTAATATGAGTAAGTAGAAATGACGGATATAAACCAATAAAAAAGGTTCCACAGACAAATATTATTAATACCATACTCCAACATTCTAATGAGTTAAAAACGTCAAATGCAAAATTTTGTCCAACCCAACGGGAAACAATAGGCAACAATACTTCTATCCATCCCAAAGCTAAGACCAATGCCAATAAGTTGAATAGCCCTGATTCAAGTAATCCTTGTATTACAATTTGTCGACGAGAAGCTCCGAATACTTTTCTAAGCCCAAATTCCTTTCCTCTTTCTAAATAACGCGCAATAGTTAAGTTCAAAGCATTTACCCATCCGATTAACAATAAAGCTACAGCCATAATAAAAAGAATTTGGACAGCTGTTTTGCTACCTTTTTCTTCTTTTTCATATGATTTACGAGGAGTCAAATGTATATCTTTTAAAGGAATAAGTTCAACTCTCCAATCTTTATACTTTAATGCAGATGTCTTATATTTTTTTGATATAGAATGAAAATTTTCTTCTATATCGCTTGGACTTTTACCGGGTTTAAGACGTATGTAAGTATACACACCATGAATATACCAAATGTCACGTCTTGCTTCTGGAATAGAAGAATACGACAATAAAAAATCGTAACGTAAATGAGAGTTATATGGCATATCTGCAATTATTCCTGTAACCTCAAAATGTTGTTCGGATGAAGGCGTCTTAAAGGTCAAGATTTTACCAATAGGATCACTATCTGCAAAATAGCGATGTGCAGTACTTTCCGTAATTACAACTGTATTTGGACGAACTAATTGTCCTTCCTTCTCCCCTTTAATTATGGGGAAATTAAATAAATCAAAAAAGGCAGGTTCCGTATAACAATATTTTTCCTCTATAAACTGACGATCCTTGTATGTAACTTCTTGTTCACGGTCTTGTGCAGTCACCCTTACATATTGTTCGATGCCAGGAATCTCACGAAACATGACAGGAGCGTGGCCAAATGTCGTTGTAGCCCAATTGTCCGTCAAAACGTTCCCTTCATAAAGACGACTTTCTACACGATAAATTCGATCGCCATCATGAAATGTGTCAAAACTTAATTCAAACCGTACATAAAAAAGAATCAACAGAGCCGAACCTATACACACAGAAAGGCCAAATAAATTAAGGGCTGTAAGAGACTTCTTTGCCCTCTGACTTTTAATAATTTGAGAAAAATATTCCATTATCGTAATTTTAAGAGTTCATTTTTACCAAATAAATCATATCCGGAAATAATAACTTTCTCTCCAGGATTCAAACCATCCAAAACTTCATAATACAAAGGATTCTGTCGTCCTAATCGAACTTGGCGCAGATGAGCCACTTTTTCTTTCTCATCTACTACATATACATATTCCCCTCCACTTGACTGATAAAAACTTCCACGTGGAATAAGAACTGCCTCTATAGGATCACCCAGTTGTAAATCTAAGTGATATGTTTGTCCAGAACGGATATTCACAGGTCTATCAGAAATAAAATGCAAATCAGTGCGAAATTGTCCATTTTGTACTTCCGGATATACTTTTGTTATTTTCAAACTATACTTTTTCCCTTCACGCTCAAAATTAGCCAAAAGGCCAGGATGAATACGTTCCACATAATGCTCATCAATCTTTGCTTCTATCTTCAACTCTGGGGTAATAATTTGTCCTATACGTTCACCTTGAGATATAGATTGTCCTATTTGAGCTTCTATATTTCCTAATTGTCCATCAACAGGCGCTTTTATCTTTAAATTTTCTAAACGTTCACGTACAAGTAAAAGACTTTTTTTAATGTTTCGTATATTTTCATTTAGACTTTGTAATTGATTATCACGTAACTGTACATCTTGTTTGATCCTTTCATCTAAAACTTTGACTTGTTCTGAAATTGAATTATAATCTTCCTGTGACTGTAAATAATCTTCCCTAGATATTAAATTCTTTTGAAACAGATGTGAGTATTGTTGAAAACGACGTTGCTTCCGTATTAATTCTTTATTCAGTGTAATACGTTCTTGCTTCAAACTAAGATGCTCTTGTTCCATATTCAAGCGAGTATTACGAAGTTCATTTTCCTGATAAGCCAAGTTTGCCTCACTTTGTAAAATACCAATATTTAACAGCGGATTACTAAGACGAAGAATTATATCTCCAGCTTTTACTTGCGTTCCTTCTTCTATCAAACGTTCCTCTACTCGTCCTCCTTCAATAGCATCCAAATATATGATATGATCCGGAATAACCTGTCCAACTACTCTTATGTAATCATTAAATTCTCCCTTTTGTACAGTAGAAATTGTTATACCATCTTTGTTTACATTCATAGAGGATGAATTGACACGAAATGTTATCCATAATACCCCCAAAAGAATAGTAATTGAACCAATTATAATACAAATCATTTTCTTTGAAAATTTGGATTTTTTCTCAATTTTTGTATCCATGCCGTTATAATCAATCTGCTTCATTTTTATTTTATAATTAATTTTTATTACAAAAATGTTCCTTCCTGATAGAATCGTATCACTCTTTTTTGAAGACTATATTGCAGTTTGGTACGTATTATCTCTGCTTTACTCCGCATGTATTGATTGCGTTTTTCCAACAATTCGAACATAGATATCATACCCTCCCTCCATTTTTCTTCACTTTCTTTCCATGTAATAGAATCTGCACGAAGTTGTTCTTTAGCTAATTGACATTCCTTAAGTGCAGATTGAAAAGAAAGATATGTATTATGTATTTAGAACCTCATAACAACCAAAAACAATCAGAAATATCCAAACGTAAATCTTTAATTACCAACACATTCTATAAATTAACACTTTTCGGCTGCTTTTTGTCGCTTCCCAAATTTCCACATATTTTTGATACATATTTCTGACGTGGAGAATTTGCGGAGCTTATTTTTTGTCATATCGTGCAGGTAGTTGACAAGGGTTTACAACCATTTACGATAAGCGACAAAATCCGCACCGATATGCAGCAATAGTCACATCGTGCAGAAAGGCGACAACGGTTGACTGCCGTTTACACCCGTTTACCACTTCGGAGATACATAGTTGAAGAAATGAACGAGTAAACGATAAAGCAGTATGAGTACAACCAAAAAATGCCAATTTTGTGGCAAGCCCTTTGTAACCCGGAGCGGTATGCAAAGGTATTGCAGCGAGGCTTGTCAGGCGGAAGCCAAACGAGCCAGAGTGATGCAGAAGAACAACCTCTTCAAAGTCGCCCAACCCTTGATGAAGATACAGCATCAGGAGTATCTCACCTTTTCCAAAGCAGCCATCCTCATGGGCTGTTCCCGACAGTACATTTACAAACTCGTAGCTCTCGGCAAGCTGAAAGCCTCACGCATCAGCAACCGCATGGCATTCATCCGCAGAGCCGACATCGAGCAGATGTTGGAGGGCAATCCCTATCACCGCATCCTGCCCGGCAGCACCTTCGTACCGAGAAAGTCCGCTTCATCATCCCTACCAACCAAAAGAGAAATAAGGGAAAAGGAAAGCGATGAAGTGTTGGACTTCTATTCGGGCGAGGAGGTGATGACCCTTTTTAAGGTAAAGCAGTCGTGGCTTTACACTTCCGCCAAGCGCAACCATATCCCCATCTGCCGTATCGCAGGAAAGAACTATTACAGCAAGAAGCATATAGATGAGTTTTTCGGTGTCGCTGTCGATATAAGCGGAATTACCGACTGGCTCCTGACCGAGGAGGTGGAAGAACTGTTCGGCATGAAGCCGACCGCACTCCGTGCCTTCACCTACCGCCATAAGATACCCACCAAAAGAGAATACGGACGTACCTATTACTCCAAATCCCATCTGGACGAACTCCGCAGAACCGACCTCGTGAACGATGAACGCTACTACACCGTGGAGCAGGTGCAGCAGATTTACGGGCTTTCCTCTGCCAATATCTGCCATATCGTCAAGGTGAAGCATATCGAGAAGATAAAGGTCGGTGTGAAAAACCTGCTTTTGCGTTCCGATGTGGAGCGTGTCATGGCAGAAAGGAACAAACAACCGTGAAAAACCTATTTTATCGAGAAATTATTTCAAAATGGAGTATCGTGGAGGTATTCACGGATATTTCACGTTGTTCCTTTGCGGCAGATAACTCGGAAACACCACCGAAAATGTTTAACTTCAAAATTATATTGATATGAGTAAATGCAAGACAGTGACCTTGCGTAAGCGCAAGATTAAGAACGGGACACAGTATTCACTATGTTTGGATTACTATCCCGGCTACCGTGACAACATTACCATGAGGGTGATTACACGTGAAGCCTTGGGGATTTACATCTTCGCCAAACCTGCCAACCAGCAGGAGCGGGATTTCAACACACGCATGATGAAAAAGGCTGCCATCCTACGTAACCAGCGTTATGAAGCCATCTTCAACGAGAACAACGGCTTCTTTGACAAGTCCAAGATGAAAGGCGATTTCCTTGCCTATTTCAAGGGCTTGGCAGACCGTAAAAACATCAAGTGGCAGCACGTTTACAAGCACTTTGAAAGGTTTGTGAACGGCAAATGCACCTTTGAGGAGGTGGATGTGGACTTGTGCCGCAAGTTCATGGAGTACCTGCTGAGTGCGCCTCAGACTATCCACACCAATCAAAAGTTGCATATCAACTCCGCAGCAGGTTATTGGTCAACATTCCGTGCCGTGCTTCACACAGCCTACCGTGACAGGAAGATAAAGGAAAACCCCAACGGTTTCTTAGACCGTATCGAATGCATTCCCACCATCAGGGAACATTTGAGCCAAGAGGAACTGATACGGCTTGCCGAAACACCTTGTGAGGAAGAGGTACTGAAAAAGGCTTTTCTTTTCGCCTGTCTTACGGGATTGAGGAAGAGCGACATCAGGCAACTCACGTGGCAGCAGATACAGCCATACACCAACGGCAGGATGTTCGTTACCACCCGTATGCAGAAGACAAAGGAAATAGTGCATAACCCTATCAGTGATGAAGCCTACGGACTGTTGGGAGAACGTGGAGAGGGGCTAATCTTTGAGGGCTTCAAGGATAAGATGCTGCAAGGACCACTCCAACGCTGGCTCTCTGCAGCAGGAATAACCAAGAAAATCACTTTCCATTGCACAAGGCACAGCTTCGGAAGCCTGCACGTGGAAATGGGAACGGATATGGCTGTAATCCAAGCCTATCTCGGTCATAAGAACATTACCACCACACAAATCTATTCCAAGATAGCAGCGCAGCAGATGTGTCAGGTAGTGGACAAGATAACCCTGAAACGCAAAGAGGCATAAACACTTCCATTGACGGATATTCAGAGGGGCGGTTATTGCTTTGTGTGCTTTAACCGCTCCTCTGTTTTTGGCTTGATGCCACCCCTCAGAGTATGAAACTGAGTATGATATGATGACATTTCGTGAAATACATTGAAAAAGACCGTTCTAACCGCAAATAACGGGCAGTAATTGGGAAAAATAGCATTAACTTTGCACAAAACAAAAAATAGGAACAATCAATCTCTCAACGAAATATGGAATCATCAGTCAAGGACAAATACATTATCTTGGGCTTTGTCGGCTTCGCCATCGTCCTAATATCTTCTTTCGCCACGCTGGTCATTGCGGACAATTTCAACCAAGACAACTTTGTCAGATGGATAGTGTTCGTATGCTGCAATCTGTTGGGATGGCTGCTCTATCTCTCCTTTCAGACACTCATCTTTGATACATACGAAATCTACAAAATCAAGTTTGGCAAGAAAGAAACGGTTGCCGAAGCCATAGAGGTACAGGAAGAACTGCCACAAAATACGCTTGAAGAAACTACATCTGTACCTGCATCTACATCAGCTCCTGAGCCTGTACCCGAACCAGCCCTGATAAAGGAAGAGCCACCTATCCAAGCACATCCGATAGAGCTTACCATCGCCCCGGATCTACATGCGAAGAACCGTGCCGATTATGCAAACAGAGAACAACGGGAAAAGGAAGAACGCATCCGCATGGTCATGGAGTATTGTCACTTCTACCTGCCCCGCATTGCCGACCAAGAAACCGTAAACCATATCTGTGCTGAGGTGGATAAGTGGATGAATCTTCATACATATACTCCCAAGCCCATACCGAACCCACTTACTAAAGACATCAACAACATTCCGCTCCGGCATTTCGTGTGGAATATCTCCGAGCGTTTCATGTATAAGAAATACTACAACGGGGACAACCGTGCCGGTTTCATCAAAGCCCTTTTCCCGAAAGCGTTTGCCGATACAGACACATCAACCATCAAGAACTTCAAGGTTGAGCCGTTAAAGACGGAAATTCCCATTGACGAACCCGAAAATGGCAAACTTGATTTCCACTATCCCGAGGATTACGTGCGGAATTAGGATAATCACGACACCAACGACAAACATCCGGTAATTCATAACCGCCTGTTTTACATTGCTTCCCGAGTAATTTTGCCCGTCATTTATGGCTGGGCTTAATTATTCGGGAATTATTTTGCAATGATGTATCGTGGAGATACTCACGGATATATCATTGCTGTCCTTTGCGCCAAGTCTTACAAAAGAGACGAGTACGCGAATGGAAAAAACAATCCTTACTTTCAACGACCTCCCCGAGGTTGTCGCTCAGCTTCGAGACGAAGTGATGAGCCTTAGAAGCCTGCTCACCGAGCAGCGCAGTGTGAACAACGCCAAGACGGTGGACACCCACGTGCCCATGTCAGTGGACGAGGCAGCGGAATATCTGGGCATCCCCAAGGGTACACTCTACATGAAACTGTCGGAAGGGACAATCCCAGCCACCAAGCCCGGCAAACGCTATTGCCTTTACCGTGACGAACTGGACAAGTGGCTGGAAACTGCCCGGAAGAATCCCGTGCCGTTGTCCGATGAGGAACTGAACAAGTCCTTGTCCTCTTCCCACCGTCGCAAGCCTAACCCACGTAACTGGTGAATGATATGGAAGAGGATAAGAACTATATTAACCTGATACGTGGCGACCTCACGAAAGCATCCCAAGCGCAGAACGGTATGCCCGACAGTGTAGGCATGATGAATATCAAGACGGCAAACCAAACCATTCTTGAAGCATCGTTGCAGCCTACACCCCGTGCGCTGTGGGATTGCTTTTGGTACGAGGGGGAACTCTCCTGCCTGTTTGCCGATTCCAACGTGGGCAAGTCCATCCTTGCAGTGCAGATAGCCGACAGCATCGCCCGAACCGACAATGTCCTGTACCTTGATTTTGAGCTGTCGGAAAAGCAGTTCCAGCTCCGCTATACCAACGAGCATGGAGAACTCTACACCTTTCCCGACAAGCTCTATCGGGTGTCTATTGACTGCAACCTGCTTTTGGATGCCGACTTTGAGGGAGCTATCATAGGCGGCATAGAGCAGATGGCAGTGCAGACCGACTGCAAGATTTTCATCATTGACAATCTTACCTACTTGTGTTGTGCTATGGAGAAAGGCGATGCCGCAGGACGGCTGATGATTCAGCTGAACAATCTCAAAAAGAGATATGCGCTCTCCATCCTTGTCCTGGCACATACACCCAAACGCTCTTTGGATTGTCCCATCACGTCCAACGATCTTGCCGGGAGCAAGCGGTTATACAATTTCTTTGACAGCGTGTTTGCCATCGGCAAGAGTGCGCAAGACAGCGGACTTCGCTATGTGAAACAGTTGAAAGTGCGCTATGGCACATACTCATACGATGCGGACAATGTCATCATCTATGAGATCGAGAAGGTGGATACCTTCTTGCAGTTCGTGCAGAGGGGTTACTCAACGGAAAAGGAACATCTGAAGAAGTTGGGCGATAACGAATCAAGCCAACGGGATAGCCAAATCCTACAACTCTCCCAATCGGGCAAGTCCGTCAGGGAGATTGCCTCACAGGTAAATTGCGGTAAATCCACCGTCAGTCGGATAATCCAGCGCAGCAAAGAGAGTAAAAATGCAGGTGTCCCAAGTGTCCCACTGTCCCAACCCTTAGAGAGTGGGACAATGGGACAGGATGGGACAGCCGAAAATCAACCGTCAAAAACAGATTAAGCTATGGGCAATTATTCGTTACAAAAGTACAAAGGGATGGGAACCCGGCATACTTGTCCCCAATGCGGTGACAGGCATTCTTTCGTCTATTACGTGGACAAGAACAATGTGCCGTTGCATCCATCGGTCGGCAGGTGCAACCATGAAAGCGGTTGTGGGTATCACTACACTCCGAAAGAGTATTTCCAAGACCATCCCGAACACAGCACAGCCAATGGCTTCTCTTTTGACAGGCAAAGAGTGGAGCAGACGAAAGAAAAGCAACATAGCCAGCCAGTAGCTATCGGTTGCATTCTCCCTCACTATGTGGAGAAATCCCAAAGCGTGAGCAGTAATTTCTTCCGCTTCCTCTCCACGCTCCTTACTTCCTATTATGGCAGCAGGACGAAAGAGGTGTTGAAGCGGTTGTTGGAGGAATACCGTTTGGGGGCTACCCGTGACGGCTCTGTTATCTTTTGGCAGATAGACAAGACGGGCAGGGTACGCACAGGAAAGGTGATGCAGTACAATCCCGAAGACGGACACCGTATCAAGGGAGAGCAGACATCGGCAGTGAACTGGATACACAGCATACTGAAAAAGCAGCGTGTGTTGGCAGAGGATTGGCAACTCTCCCAATGCCTTTTTGGGGAACACCTGTTGAAAAACCATCCCGACAAGGTGGTGGTCTTGGTGGAATCCGAGAAAAGTGCCGTTATCGGCTCTGCCATCTTCCCCGATTATGTATGGCTGGCAACAGGCGGCAAGAGCCAGATGAGAGAGGAAAAGCTCCGTGTACTGACAGGAAGGACCATTCTTCTTTTTCCCGATGCGGACGGATATGCCGAGTGGAAACAACGAGCCGAAAGCATGACCTTTTGCAAGGCGATGGTGTCTGACATCATAGAGAAGAACGCCACCCCAAAACAGAAAGAAGCCCATATCGACATAGCCGATTGGATCATCTTTCAGATACGGGAGGGCAAGCTCATGAATACCGCCAACCATTTGGTCGAGGCTGAGAAAATCCTCCAGCGGATGATAGAGAAGACCCCCGTCCTGCAAAAACTGATAGACGATTTAGACCTTGTGCTGGTCGGTGCGTCCTCAATCGGCAGTGGTGACGGAAACCCTCCCTGATGGAGGAAAGTGGAAGCCGTAGGCTGGGGTAACTGAAAGAAGTGCTTGCACTCTTATAGCCCACTATAACTACACGCTTCGCTTCCGTAGTTGTGGGCTCTCCCGAGGGGATTAGGACTTTGCCCTAATAACCCACAAGGCTTTGCCCTTGACCCACTCAGGGCGTTCACCCCTGAGAACCCCGAGCAAAGAGTGACCCTCTCTTTGCAATCTCCGCTTATGGGTTACGCCCCTAAGAACCCTGTGCGGTTATGAGCGGAACAAATGAATTTAGTCAAACAACCCGAATCAAATTTTAAGAGAATGGCAACAAAATCAAGCATACATATCAAGTCCTGCAATGTAAAATCAAGTGGGGCTCATAACCGAAGAACTGCCGAGTATATGCGTAACATCGGCGAGTCCAAAATCTACATCGTTCCCGAACTCTCTGCCGACAACGAGCAGTGGATAAATCCCGGCTTCGGCAACCCTGACCTGCAAGCGCACTACGACTACATAAAGCAGATGGTCAAGGAAAAGACTGGTCGTGCCATGCAGGAGAAAGAGCGTGAGCGCAAAGGCAAGAACGGCAAAATCATCAAAGTTGCAGGATGCTCACCCATCCGTGAGGGTGTCCTGCTCATCAGACCGGACACCACACTGGCAGATGTGCGCAAGTTTGGTGAGGAATGCCAACAGCGTTGGGGCATCACTCCGCTTCAAATCCTCCTGCACAAGGACGAGGGGCATTGGCTGGGCGGACAGCCCGAAGCTGAGGACAAGGAGAGTTTCCAAATCAATGGCAAGTGGTTCAAACCGAATTACCATGCACACATCGTATTTGATTGGATGAATCACGACACAGGCAAGAGCCGAAAACTCAATGACGAGGATATGACAGAGATGCAGACCTTGGCAGCCGATTTGCTCTCCATGAAGCGTGGAAAATCCAAAGCCGAAACAGGCAAGGAGCATTTGGAGCGCAACGACTTCATCATCGAAAAGCAGAAAGAGGAGATGAACCGTCTTAATGCCACAAGGCTATACTGTGAGCATCAGTTGGAGATGGCGAATCAAAAGGTACAGGAGGCGGAAAGTGTTACCAACGCACTCATAGAACAAGCCCATCAAAAACAGCAACAGAGTGAAGACCTTGACAGGGCTATCAGCGAGAAACGCTCCAAACTCAACAAGGAGAAAGGGAGCGAGCTTCTGAGTGCTGCTGTCGGTTGGGCTACGGGTAAGTCTAAAGCCCTGAAAGGAAAAATCGAGGATTTGCGTGATGAGATTTCCACGCACGAGGAAACCATCGAGCGGTTGCAGGGTAAAATACAGACCATGCAGAGCGACCATCAACGAGAACTGATGAAGCTGGAGGGTAAGCACCAATCCGAATTGAACCGTAAGGAGGCAGAGCATGCCCAAGAGACAACAAGGCTCAAAAATCGGATAGCATGGCAGAATCATCTTATCGGTTGTCTCAGCTTCCTACTACTCAAAACAAGCGATATTTTCCGCAAGGCGGTAAACGGCATCATCCGTTTGGCAAAGGATTATTACAAGCCTCGTTTTGCTTCGGAGCAGGTATCGGACATCAAGGATGCGCTTAACCTGTTCGGAGACGACAGACAATCACACCGAGCAGCCGGAGATTTCCTGTATCTCACAGCCAAGCAAAAGGGCGATTTGGATAGTCGGGAGCAAATCAAAGCCAAACGGGAAGTAGAAAATGTGGTGGATGGGCATTACGACTACCAGCAAAAGAGAGGCTTCTCGGTGAGAAGATAATTCTCAACACACAATAGCCTGATGTGATGAATAGTATGAATGTACACAATTCATCACATCAGGTCATTGTTTTCTAGAACATACACAAATCACCTTTGATTATTTTTCCATTTTCTATCTTCACTCGATAAAATGCAATACTACCATTTTGATTAAGTCTAACTGCTCCGTCAACAATAGTAGCTTCTACAATGCAACCAGTTTCTCTTATTTTATTGAACTTTCCCGTTATATATGAGATATATCTTTCATAATCAAGAGACTCAAATACCCATTGGGAATCATAAATAAAAGACTTGTCTAAGTGTTTTATTATTAGTTGAGGATTTAACGTGTTCCAAGCTGTTTGAATATCTTGGTGGATTTGTATTGAGACTGGATCTTTCATTATGTCTTATTTTTGTTGTTTTTAATTGTTACAAGTACTATTTGCTTATAAAGAAGAGCATTAGCATAGTAACCCAGACAATCACGCTACATATAATGACATACATGAATTTTTTGTGAATTTTATCTATTTGTGAAGAAACTTTCCCATTTATATTCTCTACAGCATCGTTAATCTTCGAAATTAAAGAATTACACGATGTAGTGATTTCTTTACAATCTCTTTGGAACGAATCCGTGTTTTTTTCATAATCTGCTCCGATAGCGGTTATAAGCGCATGCAAATTGTTTTCTATGGAAGAAAGATTCTTTACATAATTTGCAGTTACAGCTTTGATTCCTTCGTATGAATTAACAGTACTTTCAACCTGCTTTCGAGCTGATTCTACATTCCGAAGATTAGCTTCCAATTCTGACAAAGTCTTGTTTATTTTTTCGTCTATCATATTACTTGTATTTAGATACGATGTTTTTTAAACTATTCAAATGTCTCTTCAATTGAATATAAGTGGACAATTTTTGAAGATAATCCTTTCTATGTTCATCTATTGCCGCATGACTTATAAGTAAGTCTGCATACTCATCTAGAACTTTTAGGTTATTTTTTGAAGTATAGTAATCAATGACTTCTTCGTAATCATTGCAGATTTCTTCTTCTAACATCTCATTATCTTGTTGTCCAAGAAATAATGTACAAAAAATGTTTAGCAGATTGAGAACAGGGTTCATCTCTGCTGCTGCTCTACGAATAAGTCGAACTGCACCTTGCAAGTGCTTAACGTTGTCTTTCTGAGCATCATTATTAACGATGTCCGCATCAACAACTCGCATATATTTCTTGACCAGTTCAAAACTTGTTGTTTCACTTTCTAAGTGAAAATCAGTATTGGTGTCATCTTTGAGAGAAAATGGCATTTCTTGCTTCACACTTGCATCATAAGTGACAAATCCCTCTCTTGCATATTTAGAGTTGAAGTAGTAATATATAAAATCTTTTAAATCTTCATTCGTTTCTTTCCAATCCTTGTTCGATGTAATTGCCATATTGCAGAATTGCTCCATATCCAAGATACCTCTGGCTCTTTTGTCCGCAATACTTCTATATATAAATGATGTAAGATGTTTGAGGCAGGCCATAATGACACCCTCAGTTTGTGCCATCAGTTTGACATCCTCAATCATTGACTCAACTCTATCTTCTGAATAGTATTTTCGATAATAGAAACTGAGATATTCATAATAACGTGAATCATCTTGACAAATCGTTGTGATGCGAAATTGTTTCTTTGCATAATCCTCTGTGAAATCGTCTATCAGTCCAATAATGCACATACGATAGATAGCCTTTTGTATAGCATCTTTGTAATTAGTCGAACCGAAATCACGTATATAACCAAATCCACGTTCATTTTTTAGATATTTTGCTTTTGGAGTATTGAATAATGGCATCTGCTTTTCTGCCAACCGTTCATTATACCTGTCAAGGATATAATCATCTTCAATATAAGAAACATAATAGGTAAGAGTAGTCCCTTTAGGATATCTATTGATAAATTGAAGTATTCCCGTACTTTTCCCGAAAATAGTTTCGTTTATACCTGCTATTTCTTCATTGCTTATTTGCAAAGGCAACCCATTCATCAGCAACTCCATTACATACAATTCGAAATCTTCTCCAAGGAAATTGCTATCATAGAAGAATTTATTGTTAGTGTAGTCTGCTGAATATTCTTTCCATTCATTCGTCCGAGCATTTCTGTCCCAGAATTTTTTAGGCGAATACATTATGGTAGCCAATGCCATTTTCTTGTCTCTTCCAGCACGTCCTGCTTCCTGTACAAAAGACTCCAAAGAGCCCGGATAATTCAAATGAAATGTAAGACGTACATTTGACTTATCTATACCCATACCAAAAGCTTTTGTTGCCACCATCAACTGTGTATTGCCATGCAAGAATTCTTCTTGACACAGCGTATCATCGCCCCCCTTATAAGTGGAGAAGCCACTGATATTACATGTTTTTAGTTTTTTGGCAACAGAAGGAACACTTAAATTGCTTTTCTCAGAGGCACGCAAACAGAACACGATACCAGCCATATCTGTATGACTTACACTATACCAATCTTTATCAATATGTGTATAGAGATCAACAGAATTAACGCTGGATATAATATCTTTGTCTGAAATGTTTTCTCTATCTAAAAAGTGTATTTTTATATCATTGACATTTTCATCAGTCTGTATCTCTTGTATCTTTTCTGTTGCATCATTGATTGCATCAATGAGACATTCCTCTTTAATGTCACCAACCTCCCATACTTTCTTTGCATTTGAGGTGTCAACTGGAAAAATATTGTATTGCAATTCCAATCTATTGGTGTTCTCATATCTGACAGTAGCATCCTCCTCCAATGAATACGAATTTCTGCCAGAAAGTTCGCGCTCTACATCTGCTAACACATCGAATGAGGCAGTTGCTGTTAGGCCAAAAAGGGAAATGTGATTATCTGTGCCTTCAACCTCTTTTGGCAGGACATAGTTGTACAGATTACGTCCTAAATGAAGATACGCCAATCGGAAATCATGACCCCATTCGGAGACACAATGCACTTCATCAATTACACCATACGAGAAATAAATTCCTGATTCTCTCATAGAACGCAGTACTTCTCTGAAACGATGAATGCTGAGACGTTCAGGAGATAGGAACATGATTTGTATCTGAGAACCAGTAAGTTCTTGCTCACGCTTGTATGCTTCTTCCTTGTTGGATGTAATATCACTATTGATATATGAAATACAATCAATTCCTGCGTTAATCAGTCCATCGTACTGGTCTTTCATTAAACCTTTCAATGGGTCAACAACTAATGTTACACCAGGTTGAAGCATTGCTGCCAACTGATAAGTCAGCGATTTACCTCCACCCGTTGGCAATAAACCAATCACGCTCTTCAAGCCTAAAGCCCTATTGAGTATAGGTAACTGCCCAGGGCGAAAATCTTCTTTTCGGAAAATAAGTCTCAGGAAATATCTAAGACAGGACGCTATTGTTTCGTTTACAATATACTTTCCACTTGATTCCTTTTCTACGAATGATTTATATTTAATACGTTCTGTTGTATAAAGTATGCGTGGCTCATAAACTGATTTAGAAGAGCGAACAATAAAATAGCAATCGTTCTTAGCCTTGTATTTCGAGAATACTATATGTTCAAAATCGGCATACTTGTTTACAGATACATCGATGACAATGTCAAAAATATCATCTGTTTTGACAGAAGAAGCCTTTACGATATTTATGTGTGGCAACAACATGTTGTTGTAGCCATCTGTCATTGCAATGACGTTATTGTACATTTCAACTAAATCTTTGACTGCTATATCGGTAATGTCTGTACCATCTTCTATAGTTAAGACATTCCATTCCGCAGATTGGATGTCAAGTCGCCCTGTTATCATTGCTTCAACAATAGTCTTTTGTATTTGAGCTATTGCTTTTAATGATGTTTCCCTTTCCATTTTATCTCGGTGTGAAAGATCCGAAGTAATGTATTCACTTGCATATGTTGGGACACCTCTTGATATGAGATTGCTGACAAGTGCTAAGATGGGATTTAATCCTTTGTGGATAGTCATATCAAATGGAGCCATAATTTCAAAAGCCCCATCTTTTATGCTTCTTTTCTTTTGTTCTGGCATTGTCTCCGCATAACAAGCGAATAATTGTATGGGAGCAAAACATTTGTATTTGTGAAGAACACTTTCTGCAGAATCCAGCGAGAATGCGAAACTCTTGATTAGGCATCCATAATCTCTGCCGTTTGGATGTTTACCGAATTTCGTTTCTCGATAATCCGCAAATACTTGTATGTCATTGTCTTTAAAATAGTTCTTAAAGGCATTTATTCTACTTTCGTTAAGATTGGCAGGGCCGATACACAGTACAATATGCTTTACACCAGAAGATGTAATCAATTTGGAAACACCTTTAAGACTTACAGATTCAATATCAAGTACATTGGAGAATATATGAATGGCACAAGGTTGTTCTATAGTAATACTTTGAATAGTATTTTCAGTACTATAGTCTGATGGAAGATATTCGGAATATTGTTCAACAATTACATTAGAATCGGTACCAAGTGCGTGCTTTACGTGTTGCACAGCCCTTGCTCGTGCAACCTCTGATGGTTCTTCTAGGGTTATCTTCTTTAGGCAAGACAGCAATCCCTCTTTTCTTAAGTTTTCTATAACGGCCATCGAACCTATACCTTGCCCACACCCCCAATCAAAGAGTTCTATTCCGTTACGCAATTCCTGATAAGGGAAATTTCCTTTTTCTTTTGCCCCGTCCAATGCAAAATAAAGTTTTTTACGATGCATCCTACCATAAGCCGCAAGATAAGCAGAACACAGCTCTTCCGTCTCAAGTATGGCAGTCCCATGTTCCAAAGTTCTACCTTCGGCATCGCTATATGCCCATGGCATAGAGCGAAAGCGTTGAGGTATATCGGTTTCTGCTGTATGAATTATGTTGTCTATTGTGAGAGGAGCATATTCCCCAATCTTGTCTTGATACATATTATCTTCCGGTTATTGTATCATTGTCTTTATTTAACTGATGTCGCTTCCAATTTTGCACTGCCACTTCCTTGCTTGCATTGGCATAACAATATTCGCATAAATGTGGACATGTGTTGTATTCTCCTATATCTTTGCTTTTCATACAGCCGCAGGCCGTGCGCTGTCCTTTGTCCTTGTTGTTTTTCTGAATCACTGCATATTGATTATTATCCAGAAGGATTGCATCCACAGGCATTTCCAAAGGCTCTGATTCTGCAAACAAATCAAGTTGTTGCTTGGGCTTTATGATTTCGGCTCCTAGGAAATCCATCAATTCCTTAGATTTATAACCAAAGCGCACCATCAATCGGTCGTCCACGCAGTGATTGTGCTCTACACCATCCAAATCAGCAGACTCTCCACAGGTTGCGAGAACGTAGTTCCAGCCTTTAGTCATGTTCAGACAAACGAGTTTCTCGGCAAACTCTATCATTTGCTCTTTTGTCCAATCGACATAGTGGATATGATTGCGTTCAAGATTTGCCTTAACCTTGCGGTACGACAAGATATCTGCAAAGCTGAAAACAAGTTTCTCGGTAAAGCCACGAAGCTGGTCGCCAATATATTCTATCTTCCGCAAAAGCTTGTCCATGTCTATCTTATCAGTAAGAATCAGAGGGTCGAAGCGCCAAACTACTGCGCCCTTGCCAAGTTCGTTTACAAGCAATTTGAATGTCTCGATACGCTTTTCAAGTTTTGGCACGCCCAACTCCAATCCCTCCTCTTCGTAATCATTAAGGGTGTATTGGATATAGCAACCAATCCCTCTTTCCCTTAAATAGCCAAGGTGATTAAGCAGTGGCCGAGGATTTTTCGACCAAAAGACGATAAAACGAGTATCCTCGTAAGCGACATAGCTTTTTTTTCCATTGAATGGGTTAGTCCATGCCGAATAGCCTTTTTTCAGTCGTCCCAAAAACCAATCGGCATAGAATGCAGGTATATCCGTGCTTCGGCTTACAGAAATAACAATCGGGAAGGTTGCTTTGGCAATCTCCTCGTTGTCCAATTTGATTGTTCTGTCTTCTTGTTTTTTTGTCATAGCTAGAAATCAAGACACTCTTCTTCATAAACCTTTTCACGAAGATACGAGAGCACTTTTGAATGGTTAGTTTCACCTTGGGCTTTTATGGAGTCTGGGGTCTCATGACCACCAAAAAAGTCGTTGCTAATCTTCATCTCCAAATCGTTTAGCATTTCAGCAAAGTCAGGAAGATTCTTGAAAACAGGCGATAGTGTCAAATCCTTGTACAGCATTTTTAGAGCTGCATCCCTAGATTCAAACTGAGAGAATCCCATAAAATCAAAGGCGGCATTTGTACCTATGGCGGCAGAAACGGTATATTGGAATGCTTCACGATCTATCGTCATAGATAGAATACGGTTTTTAATCGTGTTCAAGCTATTGGGATTAATCTCTATTTCCTCGCTAAGCATTAAATATGATAGACTGATGATTTGCTGTCGGTCGTCAATGTCCCTTATTGTCCCATACGATAAGAATACCAGTAAGCCATTGCCTGCCTCTCTCTTGTTATGAATCTTTTTTATACATGCAGGATCTGCTTGCATTGCTCTCCACGCTTTATATAAAGGATGGTACACACTATCACCATCCTTCCCCATTTTAATTTGCGTAAAGGCTTCTTCTACATATTTTTCTGCAATTGATTTTTCTTGACTAGCGGAAGCTGGCGAATTTGTGCTCGCAGATTCTTTTCTGTACTCCAAATCCACGCCACGATCATACATGTGCAGCACGCATTTGCAGACATTGCTATTTTTATAGTAAATGGTGAGGCCATAATCGCTGTAGTCAATCTCTTGCCACCCAAATGGAGTTTGTGCTTCTATTGGGAAACCTCGAAATTCTGCCATTTCGTTTGTTTTCCGAATAAGTTTCATTGGCTTGTCAGACATATTAGGTTTGCCCAAGTCGTCATTATATATTTTTACAATATAGCCAACACCAGCCTCAAGCCGATACCCAGGGCATCCATTCGTATTATTGATTACACTGACAGTTCGTCCACATTGCTGAAGCCCTTGAACGGGGATGTTTGATTCGTAACGTTGATGACAATCGGACTTGAACGTAAAAGGATAAAATGAGTTTCTGTTCTCAATTTCAACCTTACGTTGTTCTTCTTTTTTTCGATTCTCTTCCAAACGTCTTTCACGTTCTCGGACAATACGTTCCTGTTCCAGTTTTTGCAAATGAGCATTTTCTTCCTCTCGTCTGCGCATTTGTTCTTCTTTTTCTCGTTTCTTCTTGAAATAACCAAATGGCCACATAATTGTTATTTTTATAGTTATTGAAAACGAGAAGCGTGGTACTGCCAATAACCACGTCTTTAAGTGCAGGCCCTGAGAAAACCTTAATCAACAGATATGGTTAAGCAGCCCACGCTATAACGTGGGAACTGCCATGCCAATTCTTGTTGATTTCGTGTTTTAGTTTCTCAGGCTTCGCACTTACAAGAGTAGCATAACGCTCCTTTATTTCAAATGTCTGGAAATGGTTACCCAAATCCGACTACAAAAGTACTCAAATTATCTGAGATTCACGGTAGTCAAAGAAAAAAGTTCGCATATATTTCGCAACATTCTTGTGGATTTAAAAATAAAGCATTACCTTTGCAGTAACAAATCCCGCCCGCTTCCCGTAAGATTAGCGTACCCAGCGGGACATTTTTATTTATGGGAGTCAGATATACAAACCAAGCCATAACCACAGAGCAGCAAATTGATATTCTCAGGGAGAGAGGCTTGCTCATTGATAATGTTGAACAAGCGATTGAAATCCTAGACAACATCAGTTACTTTCGTCTTGCTGGTTATTGGCGACATTTTGAAGCAAATCGCATTACGCACCAATTTAGAGTAGGTAGCCACTTTGCGGACATCATAGACCTTTATTCTTTTGATAAGGAACTTAGAGCATTGTTGTTTACTGCAATCCAAATGATAGAAGTTTCTGTGCGCACTAAAATAATCAAGCATTTCGCGTTGGAGTTTGGAGCATTTTGGTTTATGGACGAAAGTTATGCGACCAATAGAACTCGTTTTGATGCAAACTTGTCCGTAATCCGTAAGGAGGTTTCTCGCTCTCACGATGATTTTATCACTGAGCATTTCCGTAAATATAGTGAACCTGACTTGCCTCCTGTGTGGAAAACATTGGAAGTCATCTCAATGGGTACACTATCAAAACTCTATTCTAATTTCTCGAATGCTACCGCAAAACATGCTGTGGCGAGAGAGTTCGGCTTAAATCACCACAAATTTCTGAGAAGCTGGTTAGAGTGCCTTGCCGTACTTCGCAACTGCTGCGCCCATCATTCAAGACTATCAAACCGAGTGTTCCCTGTAAAGCCTATGATGCCGGAACGTATGCCTCATACTTGGATTACTGACTTCTCGTTTCGAGAGCAAGTCTTATATCCTCAACTTTGTTATGTTGTATATTGGCTAAACTCTGTTGCTCCTTATAATACCTTCGTTCCCGACTTTAAACAACTATTGGCAAAGCATCCATCTGTCAAGACTCAATTATTAGGCTTTCCTCATAACTGGGAGCAAGAACCTTTATGGCGATGAATCTTTACTCCACATATAGCCGTTTATCCCCTTATGTCGGATGCAAAGGTAGCTAGCCTCATTGAATATGGAAAGGTCAAGCCGTAAACCGTTTGGCGTAGTTTCTTCCTCCTTCGGAGAGTAAACAGCCCCAAAACCTTTCCCCATTCATCGGCTTGGCTTAATCCTGCATCCGGCAACGGAGACAAACGACTGACGAAATAGTAGAAAAATCAACTCAAACAAGAGTTTTTTGATTTGAGAGCCTATTATTTTATTTCAGAGAGGATATTATTTAGTAGGAATAAATTGGGCAAGCGGAAGACTGCACTCCCTCCAAAATAATAGATTCCTCTTTTCCATTCCCTCGCCTCCTTTTGCGTAGTTGAGTTATTGACACATCGCTGTGCAACACGTAACTGAATCTACAAATGATAATGGAGTGGGCGAATATCCAACAAAATATCGTACCTTTGTAGAGGCTTAGGAGTAAGCCAAAATAGAAGTGGAATAACAGAAAGCAAATTGCACCGAAAAGAGAAGAAAACGCCCAATTTAGCACTCCAGCCAAGTTAAGAAACAATAAAAGCGTTAAATCTTCACCCTTTAGAATGTACAGTTAAAGTTTACGACCATATTTCTGACTTATTACTCACAAACTATTGAGCAATAACTGGTTGCAAATACGTATTATGTATTTGTTTATATAATGATAAACGTTGTTGTTCATTTTCATTCTGTATTTGCTGCAAACGAAGTTTTTCTTTTCTTATATTCTCTAAACGAGATAACCCATTGAATATCGGTAAAGATACGCATATTCCAATATACCTATTCATATTATTATTTAATTGTTCTCGATAGGAGATAATATCACCAGATTCATTTTTTGCCGTATTATAATATCCAGTATTTAAATTAAATTCCAGACGAATTGAAGGGTAAAAAACTCTTTTTGCCATAGACCATAGTTTACGAGAAGCTTTTTCTTTCATATTCATAATATGATATTCTGGAAGAGTTAATTCGGAAATGGAATATAGTTCATTTAAGTTTAAAAGACTGTCAGTTATATCCATCCTACTCTCTGTGATGACAATAGACAATGTATCAGTTTCTTTAATGTTCATAAGTTCTTTCAGAGTTAATAGAGAAAGATTGCAATTATTAGATTTCACCGTTTCTTGATAAACATCGGATTGTAAGCGCGCTTTTACTTCTTGTAAGTCGGAAAGGGAACGTATTCCTAAATCAACATATTCTATCATCTGCCTGCAATAATATTCACTTAGTTTCCGTTGTTCAACTGCAAGTTTGTGCATTTCTTTATCGAAAGAATAACGATAAAATGCTTCTAAAACTTCAAAAGCCAAATTATTTTCTTCCACTTTACTTGACAACACATTAATTTTTTTGTTCATTTTATAAAACAACAATTTATCAATACGCGAAAAGCCTTCAAATACTGGAAGAGAAATATTTAGCCCGATTGTATTTTCTAAAAAAGACTCAGAAGTATATTGGTTGGTTAATGGATCTATGGAATGTCCAAATTGCTTTCCCAATACACTGACAGTACTAATTGAAGGTAAAAAATTACCATAAGCAGCTATAATATCTGTATTGGCAATTTTAGTATCCAATTTCTTATTTTGTATCCGTAAATTATGCTCAATTGCATATCGCATACATTCAGATTCGGTCCATTCGGATTGCGCATTACTAATTTCAGGCAAAGCGAAATAACAAATCGATAAAAAAATCAATAAACATTGCCTAATAGATGTTTCAAAACTCATATCGGTTACTTTGTATTATTCTATTTGCATTATATGATACAAATTGCGTGCCATTAATTTAATACATTGATAATTAAGTATTTATAAAATTAAAACAAAATTAAACGTCCAATTTGTTGACGTATAAACGTCTATCTTTTTGACACTAAAATGATGTATGTACATATCGCTCTTATCTTAAACTCCACAAATCCCAGAAAACTTACATTTTGATTGAATTTCAGTTAAAAACTTATATTTATTATAGGATTTTTGATTTAGTCTTTTCTCAAGAAACAATTCTTGTACACAAAGAATAATTCCACTTGTGTTATTTTAGTTATCCTTCCACCAAAACATCATTATAATTATAAAAATTAAGAAAGGGGCATAAATAAAATTTCTGAAGTGTCAAATATTTAGGCGTTTTTTTGTTCGACATCTGTAAAACAGGTATTTTTACCTTTAAAAAAAGAACATATGCAAACTGGTACTATTCTAATTGTCGATGACAACAAAAGCGTATTAACTTCTCTAGAGCTTCTCTTGGAAAGAGAATTTGAGAAAATAGAGACTGTATCTGATCCCAATAAGATATTTTCTATTTTAGATGAATTCATAATTGATTTAGTCATTTTAGATATGAATTTTTCTGTTGGTTTTAATACAGGTAATGAAGGCTTGTTTTGGCTCCAGCGCATACATGAAATTAGACCTGAATTACCAGTTATTATGCTAACGGCTTATGGAGATATTGATCTTGCTGTAAAATCATTAAAAAGTGGAGCAGCAGATTTTGTATTAAAACCTTGGAATAATGACAACTTGATAAAAAAAATAAGAACTACATTACAAGAAGCAAAACATAAATTACCTGCTAATTCTATTAAAGGAGCTAGTGAACCAGGAATGATTATTGGCCATTCTCCAGCGATGATGAAAATAATAAGACTTGTAACTAAAGTAGCCAAAACAGATGCAAACATCTTAATTTTTGGTGAAAATGGTACAGGCAAAGAAGTATTAGCTCGAGAGATTCATCGTTTGTCTCTTCGCAGTCAGTATGAAATGTTTAATATTGATATGGGATCTATCAGTGAAACATTATTTGAAAGTGAATTGTTTGGACATGAAAAAGGTGCTTTTACAGATGCACACGAAAGTAGAATTGGTAAATTTGAAGCGGCAAATGGAAGTACACTTTTTCTTGATGAAATTGGGAACTTATCTTTAGGATTGCAAGCAAAGTTATTAGTTGCTTTACAGAATAGGGAAATAACCCGACTTGGCAGTAATAAAAAGATTCCAATTGATATACGATTAATTGCCGCCACTAATCGAAATTTACTTGAAATGGTAAAGCAAGCTCATTTTCGTGAGGATTTATTTTACCGTATAAACACTATACAAATAGAAATTCCTCCTTTACGACACCGTAAAGAAGACATAGCGACATTTGCAGAATATTTCTTAAAAAAATACGCTAATTTGTATAAACGGACAGGACTATCCTTACATCCAAAAACTATACAAAAGCTGGAAAGTCATAATTGGCCCGGAAATATTAGAGAATTACAATATACCATTGAAAAAGTTGTGATCTTAGCAGAAAAAGAGATAATAAAACCATCCGATATATCTATACATTTAGATAATACATTTTCTTTTGATAGAGTTCCTAATTTAAAAGAAGTAGAAAGAAAAGCTATTTTAGCAGCTATATCTCAAAATTCGGGAAATTTAACAGCAACTGCAGAACAATTAGGTATCAGTAGACAAACATTATATAACAAATTAACACGTTTCAATTTTTAATTAAATGTTTAGCACTCGTTTATACATACACATCCTTTTATTTGTATTACTCATAGTCTTTACACTTGGACTTGGACTTATAGGTATTATTTCAAGAAAAGCTATAATACTAGGAACAATTACGATTCTAATAGCTTTTGGCCTTATTGGAAGACTTGTTTATTACCTGAATTCTTATAATCGGAAAATGAAATTTTTTTTTGATTCTATAGAAGATAATGAATCCATGCTTTACTTTCCAGAAAATATTGGATCCAAAGAACAACGATATTTATATGCATCTTTTAATAGAGTATATACTTTAATGTCAGAACATAAAAAGATCGAGTTCGAGCGTAAATTACATCAAAAAGAATATGAATCTTGGGAAAAACTTATGCGAGTATTAACCCATGAAATAATGAATTCTATCACTCCAATTGTTTCACTCTCAGAAACCCTTCTTTCTTATTTTCAGATTAAACACGTTTCAAAAAGTACAAAAGATATTACAGAACTTACTATTGAAAAAACAATACGTGGATTAGAGACCATTAAAAGCCAAGGAGAAAATTTGATTTATTTTACAGAATCATATAGACAATATTCAGGATTAAAGCAACCTGAATTTAAATATTTCTCCTTAACAGATTTGATAGAAAACATTCAAATATTATATCAAGAAATTTTACAGCAACAACAGATAAGGTTTTCTACAGACTTTTTTCAACCGCAAATACAAATTTATGCAGATGAAAATATGTTATCGCAAGTTTTAATAAATCTATTAAAAAACTCCATACAAGCGCTAACAGAGCAATCTGAAAGAGAAATACACATTAAAGTATATATTCAAGAAATGATTCTATTTATAAAAATAACAGACAATGGTTCTGGTATCCCATCTAATTTGCTTGAAGATATTTTTATTCCTTTTTTTACAACAAAAAAGGATGGAACGGGTATAGGGCTAAGTCTTTCCAGACAAATTATACGTATGCATGGTGGGGAGTTATCTGTAAAATCTCAACCTTTTCATGAAACCTCATTTACAATCTCTTTACCATTAAACTATAACCCAAAGTATATTTAACATGTAAAATAAATTAACAATTATAAGAATACAAATATTAAAAAGGCTCAGTGCCAAATATATTTTTTGTGAAAAACTATATTGCACAATAGTACTAATATCTCAGTTATCCCTTCCATCAAAGATAAATCCCAATCCTGATTTGCCAGCCGCATTTATCCCTTTTTTCAGGAGAATTTTCTTTATGGCTATCGCCATGAAAATTCACCTGAAAAAGAATGCGGCGGCAAACGGATTAGAATTAAAGGAAAGATTACAGGGATTAACTGCGACCGACGTGACGCATAGCCGTAAATCAAAGGCGGCTATCCTTATATTCCATATATGACCTCACAAATACTGAGAAAATCCACCTTCCTCAATAACAAAACATAGCCTGCCTATCAACTCCCAAAATAAGACAGGGATTTCAGCTCCCTCCGATCTGCATAGTCAGGTGGCTTCGCTATGTTTTTACTCCTACATCCAATTCTTTTTTCTTTTTTTCCTCTGTTCCCGTTCTTTCCTGTCCTTCGTGTGACATTTGATGACACCTGATGACATCTAATATCATCTATTTGTAAATCAATTGTTTACTCAGTTTATCGTCTTACATTTGGACTGTGAAACAAATCAAGTAGTCACTCAAAACAAAAGATTATGGCACAAGAAAACAGTCCTGACAAGGAAAAAAGGCAAGGCCGGACAAAGAAACCGGAAAAGCCTTATGTGGAACAAATTGACGAGCTTCTGCTGGTACATAACAAGAACGACCCCAAGGAGGGTTTGGGAGTGGTCAGCAAGGCAGACGAGAAAGGTAATTATCAGACGGTTGCACCGGAGGAGAAGAATGAGAACTCATTCCTGAAATTCGACAAGAATTCGAGTATTCTCGAAAACTTCATCAAGAATTTTTGGAGCCAGCTGAAGGAGCCCACCCATTTCAGGCTTATCCGTATGACCTTCAATGATTACAAGCAGAACAAACAGGCTCTCAAGGACCTGGCCGAAGGCAAGAAAACAGACGCGGTAAAGGAGTTTCTAAAACGCTATGAAATCGTACCGAAAGTAAACAATCAGAAAAACAGTCAAACAAAAGAGGAGGAAACAACAATGGCAAAGAAGCAGGAACAGACAACGCAGGCTCAGCCTGAACAGGTATCACAGGTGGAAGCTGCCGCACAGGGGCGCGAACAGCAGGAACCGCAACGCCAACAGACACCCACGTACCGCTATAACGAGAATATGATTAACTGGGAGGAACTGGGTAAGTTCGGCATATCCAAGGAAATGCTGGAGCAGTCCGGACAGCTTGACAGCATGCTGAAAGGATACAAGACCAACAGAACTATGCCGCTGACACTCAACATTCCTGGGGTACTGACCGCAAAGCTTGATGCACGCCTTTCGTTCATATCCAACGGCGGGCAGGTCATGCTGGGCATCCACGGTATCAGAAAGGAACCTGAACTGGACCGTCCTTATTTCGGACATATCTTCACGGAAGAGGACAAGAAAAACCTGCGTGAAAGTGGAAACATGGGACGCGTGGCTGACCTTAACCTGCGTGGCAACACGACAGAGCCATGTCTGATTTCCATCGACAAGAATACCAACGAACTGGTAGCCGTACGACAGGAGCATGTCTATATCCCGAATGAAATCAAAGGTGTTACTCTGACTCCGGATGAAATTCAGAAACTGAAAAACGGAGAACAGATATTCGTAGAGGGAATGAAGTCCAATCAAGGTAAAGAGTTTAATGCCAATCTGCAATATAGTGCGGAAAGAAGAGGCATCGAATTTATCTTCCCGAAAGACCAGGCCTTCAACCAGCAGACACTCGGCGGTGTGCCGCTTTCCCCCATGCAGCTCAAAGCGTTGAACGAAGGACACACCATCCTTGTAGAGGATATGAAACGAAAGAACGGCGAACTGTTTTCTTCCTTTGTTACCATGGACAAGGTTACAGGCGGACTCCAATATACGCGCCACAATCCGGAAACGGGAGAAATCTACATACCAAAGGAAATCTGTTCGGTACAACTTACACCGGAGGACAAGGAAGCGTTACGCAAAGGGCAGCCCATCTATCTTGAGAACATGATCAACCGTAAAGGTGAGGAATTCTCGTCATTCGTCAAGCTGGACCTGGCAAGCGGAAGACCACAGTATTCCAGAACTCCGGACGGTTTCAATGAACGGCAGGCACCTACCATCCCGGCTGAGGTTTACGGACACCTGCTTTCGGCACAAGAAAGAGCAAATCTTCAGGACGGAAAGGCCATCCTTGTAACGGGTATGAAAGGTCCCAACGGCAAACCGTTCGATTCCTATCTGAAAGTAAACGCAAACACCGGACAGCTGCAATATTTCCAGGAAAATCCGGATGTACGTCGTAATACCTCACAGCGTGCTTCACAGACTGACAATACCCAACAGCAGGAACAGAAGAAGGGAGCAAAACAGGCTGTCTGACCTGAACGGGATTTAAATCATTCAAATCATCAACTACTAAAAAAAGGAAAGAACATGAACAAGACCAATCATCATATCTACAAGGCTGAACAAATCGACTGGGAAAAACTGGAATCGGTAGGTATCAGCAGATCGCAAATTGAAAAGGACGGAAACATGGACCTGCTCCTTCAGGGAGAGGAAACCAATGTCATGTCCATTAAAATCAAGACTCCTATATTTTCACTTACAATGGATGCCACACTCAGTCTGATTGAAGACGAGAATGGAAATCCGGTCATCAGCGTAAACGGTATCAACCCTTCAGGTGAATAAATAAGAAACCATAATGTATCATCTCTCTTTCCATACGGACTTACCGTATGGAAAGATATAAAAAACAGAATTTATCATGATTGCCATATTAACAGACAAACCAAGTGTAGGAAAAGAAATCGGAAGAATCATCGGTGCAACCAGAGTAAGAAACGGATATGTGGAAGGAAACGGCTACATGGTTACGTGGACTTTCGGGAACATGCTGTCACTAGCCATGCCGAAGGACTACGGAACCCAGAAGCTGGAACGGAATGATTTTCCTTTCATCCCATCCGAATTTGAACTGATGGTACGTCATACACGCACCGAGAACGGATGGATACCGGAGATTGATGCCGTGCTCCAGCTTAAAGTAATCGAGAGGGTGTTTCAGGCATGTGACACCATCATTGCGGCTACCGATGCCAGCCGTGACGGGGAAATGACATTCCGCTATGTCTATCAATACCTGAACTGTACACAGCCTTGCTTCCGTCTGTGGATTTCCTCTCTTACTGACGAGTCTGTACGTCAAGGCATGGAAAATCTGAAACCGGACAGCTGTTACGACAGCCTGTTCCTCGCTGCCGACAGCCGCAACAAGGCGGACTGGATTCTCGGAATCAACGCCAGCTATGCCATGTGCAAGGCGACGGGCCTCGGCAACAATTCCCTCGGACGGGTGCAGACACCGGTACTGGCTGCCATCAGCAGACGCTACCGTGAAAGGGAGAACCATATTTCATCGGACAGCTGGCCCATCTACATCAGCCTGCAAAAGGACGGCATCCTCTTCAAGATGCGCCGCACACAGGATCTTCCCGACAAAGAATCCGCAACAATGTTTTTCCAGGACTGCAAGCTGGCACATCAGGCACAGATTACAGGTATCAGCCACAGCGTTAAGGAAATACTTCCACCGGATCTGCTTGACCTGACACAGCTTCAGAAGGAAGCGAACATCCGCTATGGCTTTACCGCATCAGAGGTGTATGACATCGCACAGTCCCTTTATGAAAAGAAACTGATTTCCTACCCAAGGACTTCCAGCCGTTATCTGACGGAGGATGTGTTTGACTCGCTTTCACCAATCATGGCGCGTCTGCTTTCATGGGAGCTGTTCCCTGCCGCTAAAGGAACTGGAGGTATTGACATATCCAGTTTGTCCCGCCACGTAATAAACGCAGAAAAAGCCAATGTACATCATGCCATCATCATTACAGGTATCCGTCCCGGAAATCTGTCCGAAAAGGAAATGCAGGTTTACAGACTTGTAGCTGGAAGGATGCTTGAAGCATTCATGGCTCCATGCCGCATAGAAACGACAAATGTTGAAGCGGTTTGTGCGGCGCAACATTTCAAGGCCGAACAAACAAGAATCATTGAAGCCGGCTGGCATGACGTGTTCATGCATTCCGACATGATTCCGACATCGGGATATTCCGTCAAAGAACTCCCCGAAGTGGAGAAAGGTGATACCCTGAATGTATGCGGATGCAACATGGTGCACAAGAAACAGCTGCCGGTAAATCCGTTCACGGATGCAGAACTGGTGGAATACATGGAACAGAACGGACTGGGCACGGTATCCTCACGTACCAATATCATCCGTACACTGGTTAACCGTAGGTATATCCGTTATTCAGGGAAATATATCGTTCCGACCCCGAAAGGCATGTTCACCTACGAAACCATCCGTGGAAAGAAAATTGCGGATACTTCACTCACCGCAGACTGGGAAAAACAGCTGGCCGGACTTGAAAGCGGAATGATAACCGGACAGGACTTCCTGAACAGGATCAGGACTCTCGCCAAGGAAATGACTGATGACATTTTCAACACCTATTCCACAAAAGAAGAATAACATCCATATCAATATAACCATAAGAATGCAGGCCGGAAGGTCTGCATTTTTTTGTATCCGTACAGAAAAGAATCTGTTTTTCCGCTTTTAAGCGGCAAAGGTCTTGGATTGCCTGCCTTTTGCCGCAAGGCTGCCCTCAAGGGCTTGGCTGGACAGAAAAAAATCATCCTCGCTACGCTCCGGTATTTTTTCCTGCCAGGCCTTGCGCAAAAAGGCAATCCAAGAGGCCGGAGACCTATAAAATCGGGAAAACACATCCCGATGGGATTATTCATTCATAAAATTAAGGATTATGAAACTACAGATTATCGAAAGTATCAGCAAGCATGTGGTAACCCTGGTACTGGTTATCGGAATACTTATGCTGACAGACAAAGGTATCATGCCTACAAGTATGATTGCAATGCTCCTGCTCACCGGAGGAATCATAGGATTTCTTTTCAGAGCTCTTCTACTGATTGTAAGGATAGCATTTATCTTTTTCATTGTCGGACTCCTGTTTTTCTAACCAATAAAACCAACAGATATGAAAACAAGTACATGTATATCTTCTGCTCCTGTCATGCCGGCTGTATGGCCACAGAACGAACATATCAGACCGGTCAAAAGACGTCTGCCCAATACAGTTGATGAGCCTAAAAACATCGGCTACTATCTGGAATCTCTGCGTGATATTTCCAGCAATCCTGACAGAGAGAATGTCCTGAAAGAATTCTTCAAGGAAACTTATGTATAACCATAAAATTTTTCAATTATGTTTTTTCAATCAATTTATCAGATGATTACAGCAGGTACGGATCTGAATATCAATATCCGTAAAGTGGATAACAGCCTGAGTGTGGCAGTCATGCCAAGGCGGAACAGCCTGAAAGAGGATACGCGGCAAAACATGGTGCCACTGGTCGTAAACGGAACACCGGCAGAACTGGATATGGGCTTCCTGCAGACGATACTACAACCGATACAGAAGGTACAGGGACTGCTTGTCAATGCGGAAAACTTCGAGAAACAGGCAGAAAAGGCTACATCACAGGCCAAATCATCCAAAACTCCAACAGTACCGGCTGAATCAAAGGAAGCCAAGGAAAAACGGGAAAAGATGGAAAAACTCCTCAAGAAGGCTGATGATGCAACTGCCGCAAAAAGGTTCCCCGAAGCAATGACATGGCTGAAACAGGCACGGGTGCTGGCTCCTTCAGAAAAACAGAAGGAGATTGACGAAAAGATGCAGGAAGTACAGAAACAGGCCAGCGAAGGAAGTCTGTTCGGTATGACAGAGGAACCGGCGCCGGTAATTCCCCAACCACAAGGCAGCATGAACGGTCAGCCACAGCCCGGTATGCAAACAAGCATATTCCCGGAGCAACAAACCCATACTATAAATCCTAAACCTGTCATGCAGCCTGCTCCACAACAGATTCCACAGGAAATGCCTCAACCGGTATATGGAACGAACGGAGCATATATCCAACCTACTCCAAACCGCCCCGTGATGCAAGGAACAGGTATGCCACAAGGAGCTACAATGCAGCCCTATCCGCAGCAGCAGGTACGGCAACCGACAAACGGACATATACCGAACGGAACGGTACAAGTACAGAACGGAAACGGACGGGAATACCAGACTGCACCGGCAGCCCATGATACATTCTGCTTCGATCCGGAAGACGAAAATGACAGGGAGCTTCTAAGAGAGGACCCGTATGCGGAATATCCGGATTTTCCAGCTGAGTACCGAATGAAGGACGAGGCACAGGTAGAAATGATATACTGCTGATATATAAAAATACACTACTGTCCCGTTAAAAATGGGAATTGGTCTTTGAAATAATTGAAATATAGTCTTTTACAAGCATTTTTAAGGTGCGACGATTTGAATTTGCTAAATTGTAGTCTATAAGATAGACTGCATATGAACAAAAACAAATATGTCTTTGCCCAATTGGTAGAATTTCTCGATAAAGACAAGTTTCGTCACTTGGTTGACAAATATAATGGCAATCGGTAATGTCAAGTCATTCACGTGCTGGAACCAACTTCTTGCACTGATGTTTGGTCAGCTTAGTAATCGTGAAAGTTTACGCGATGTAGTCGTGGCGCTGGAAGCGCATCATACCAAATGCTATCATCTTGGAATAGGACGGAATCCTATTGCTAAAACGACATTTGCTTCAGCCAACCAAAATCGAGATTATCGCATCTTTGAAGACTTTGCATTCTTCATGATGGAACAGGCTCGGAAGAAACAGGCAACAGATATTTTTAAGTTGAAAGGGCATGTGTATGCTTTCGATTCTACAACAATACCTTTATGTCTGTCTATCTTCTGGTGGGCCAAGTTTCGTAAGAAGAAGGGTGGTGTAAAAACTCATGTGTTGTATGACTTGGAAACACAAGTTCCAGCATACTTCCATATCTCTACAGCATCTGTCCACGATTCAAAAGCGATGAAGTATATTCCTTATGAGCCAGGGTCTTACTATGTGTTTGACCGCGGTTACAATGCCTTCAAAGAACTATATAAGATACATTTGCACGAGTCTTTCTTTGTGGTGAGAGCCAAGAAGAATCTACAGTTTAAATGCATCCGATGGAGACGCAGATTGCCAAAGAATGTACTTACCGATTCTGTAATAGAACTTACCGACATAATCACTCGGCAGAAGTACCCTGAGCGGTTGCGCTTAGTGAAGTACAGAGACGAAAGTCAGGATAGAGAGTTTGTCTTTCTTACCAATGCTTTTCATCTCACTTCACTTGAAATCGCCGAACTGTATAAAAACCGTTGGCAGGTTGAGTTGTTCTTCAAATGGCTAAAGCAGCACCTCAAAATTAAGAAGTTTTGGGGTACTACGGAGAACGCTGTTCGAATCCAAATCAGTACTGCCATTATCAGTTATTGCCTTGTTGCTATAGTGCAACATGACATGCAGCTGAAAAGGTCAACATATGAAGTTCTACAAATTCTAAGCATTTCTCTTACGGACAAAACATGCCTTAAAGAACTGTTTGAGAAGACTAATTTCAACAATGTCAAAGAACTCAATTCTTTCCTTTTTCCGGGATTGTTTGATTAATATTAATTTGTCTCGATTTTAACGGGACACTAATGATAAAAATAAATGACTTGTAAAACCAATAAACTATAAACAATATGGCACTGGAAATTAAAGGAATGAAAAGAGTCTTCAAGATGAAGAAGAACAGTCAGGAAATCGTACTGGACGATCCGAACGTAAACATGTCTCCGGCTGAAGTGATGGATTTCTATTCAATGAACTATCCGGAACTGACCACCGCGACCGTACATGGACCGGAAATCGAAGATGACCGGGCGGTATATGAATTCAAGACAACTATCGGAGTGAAAGGGTAAGGACATGAAAAAAGGACAACGTAAAAATGAGAAACCATGTACACAACTTACGGAACGGGCTTTGGAAAATTTAGCCAGACTTATCATATCGGAACTCGAAAATACGGACATAAGCCGGGGCATCAGGAACAGAAAGAAAAGAAGACTCCCTCCCGCAGAAAGCCTCATGGTTTTCTGAACACGAGAATACCTTCCATCGCTCCCGATCTGTATGTTGAGAATGACAGGGATGTAACGGTAAATGTCACCACCAAAGAGAATCTTGATTTCCTGTACCGTTCAGCCATGAAGTATGCGCAGCTTCTGGATGTGGAGCTGCCATACCATTCTACAGGCAGGACTTCCATAAGAGAAAAAATATGCCTGCTATATAATGCGCTGGATTCCATAGTATCTCATCATGTAAATCTGGAACTTGTCGGTGACAGGCTCCAGTTCTGTATCTATCATTTCCATGAATGGCCTGATTACACCCTGTTCCTGATACCGATAGATTTTACAGAAAGACTGAAAGGTGAAATCAAAAGGATCGCACTGGAGTTCATCAGACGGTTCATCAAGTATCACAGGATGATGGATATAACCGATACCCCTTATTTTGAGATGTCGGAAGTCTGTATCGATTATGTGGACTTTGAACAGCTTGATGAGGAAGAGAAAAAGGATTTGTACAGAAAGGAAAAGCTTTTCAGGTCATATGAGAAAGGGAAAATCCACAGGAAACTGTGCCGGATGCACTCCAGGGCTTTCTGTAGGAATCTGGAAGAGCATATCCGCAACTGTAATCCTTCCAGCAATAAGGAAAAAAGACTTTTGGAACTGATTACTGAAGGGATGTCCCTGATTGCAAAAGACAGTCCTCATATCTTGAATTATGATTATGACTATGCAAGCGAAAAGGAAAGGGATTTCGAACCGCCACCGCTCGAATATCAGATTCTGCTTACCTATTCCATTACGGATACGGTTACCAAAGACATGGAAAGCTGTTTCAGTACTGACTGTCAGGAAACATATAACCAGACTCCCGTATCATTTACCTTCATCACACCGGAAACTGAAAAACTGTTCAGACCAGAGAATTATCCGGAACGGTTCTCAAAATGGTTTGAGAAATTTGTAGAACATGTTACCTATAATTTATAAGCATCATGAATGAACTGACCCAAAATATGCAAAAAATGATGGTGCCGAAGGCGGCTATCATAGCCTACAAGTATGAAGACAGAAGAAATTCTGACACCAGGTACTTCATAGAATTGCGTCCCATCGGAAAAAGCGGACAGATGGGGGCAGGTATCCCCGTCACATACGAATTCATGAATACCCTGCTGGAATCCTATACGGAGGAAATGAGCGGCATACCGGCAGGCAGAGTCCCTGAAAACATGTTAGCCTGCAATCCGAGAAAAGGACAGGAAGAATATATCTGGTACAATCCGCCCGGAAAGAGACAGATGTTCTTTCACAAAGACCTCAATATACAGGACGGTACATTCAATCTTCCGGGGATTATCTACCATGTAAGAAACGGAAGCATGGACGTGTTCGCCTTCAAGGGGAAACGTCCGGTGGAAACGACACCACTGTTCCGTGCCCCGTTCTTCAACGTGACCGGATCAAGTGTCTGCCTTGGCAGCAGTTCTCTGGAAAAGCCACAGAACCCGACTTTCCTTTCCCTGCTGGAATACTGGGAAAAACGGTTCTGGCTGACTGAATTCTCCCATCTAGGAGGAAATGTCAATCCCACCGTTTCAAATCTTGTCATCGTCACCGAGAACATAAGAAACAATCCGTTCGACATGAACGAACTCAAACCCATGAATAAAAAACTTAAAGACATACTTCCATGAAAAAGATACATTTTACCGACCGCTACCTGCTCAATCCGCGTCATCCGGTAACGGTATTCGTCATCGGAGCCGGAGGTACCGGCTCACAAGTGATAACCAATCTGGCACGCATGAGCATGGCACTTCAGGCATTGGGCCATCCCGGACTGCATGTCACCGTATTCGATCCCGACACAGTAAGCCAGGCCAATATAGGACGCCAGCTTTTCAGTGAGACGGAACTGGGACTGAACAAGGCCGTATCACTAGTCACACGCATCAACCGTTTCTTCGGATACGCATGGACTGCCGAACCGCAATGCTTCCCCACCAGGAACTTTTCTGGAGAAAGCACAGCAAATATCATCATTACCTGTACGGACAATATACGTTCACGTCTTACACTTTGGAAGTTCCTGAAGAAAGTCCGCAAAGAAAACTTCAGTGACCATTCGGCTCCCATATACTGGATGGATTTTGGGAACAGCCAGACAAAAGGACAGGTCATCATCGGGACGGTACGTGAGAAAGTGCTCCAACCTTCTTCACAGGAATATATTCCCATGCCTAAAATGAATGTCATCACCGAGGAAGTGGACTATGCAAAAATCAAGGAAAATGAATCGGGGCCGAGCTGTTCACTGGCGGAAGCCCTGGAAAAACAGGATCTGTTCATTAACTCCACACTGGCACATATCGGATGTGATCTGCTCTGGAAAATGTTCAAGGAAGGAAAGACACTGTATCGCGGTGTCTATGTCAATCTGGAAACATTGAAAGTGACCGCAATCCCGGTATAATGCATAAGTGACCGTATGTATCATCTTTCCATCAGAATACGGTCACTTATTCTATTTACTACTTATTATTTACTACGTTCTTACCACGTTGGAGCAGGAAACTCTGTATCTCCGAGGCGAGATAGAATGATTTCCCGTTCTTTTCAACCGAGTAATATTTAATCTTGCCCTCTTGCCTGTAACGTGCCAGAGTTCTTTGTGACACACCAAGGAGTTCTGCCAGATCCACATTATCAAGCAGTTTATCCCCATTCATACATTCTTTCAGACGGTTCATCTGGTCCAGTTTCTTTTCAATGCGGGCAAATCCCTCTACCATGGTTCCTATAAGTCTTTCGAGTATCTCATTATCTATATATGACATAAATCCAATATTATTAAGTGAATAAATCGATACTCCAGTTGTGCGCACTCAAGAGTATATACTCATAATAGTGAGAATAACATGCCAAACAGATAAAGAGAATAAAAACATTTTGTATACACCTGTTAATCAGATATATAAATTAGCATCTTGATTTTCTGCTGTAAACCGAAAGTGTAAACCATTTAAAGCATGGCTATTACCAAGTTTACATTTCTATAACGACTACTTATAATACTTTAGAACTAATCTTATAAAAGAGGTTTACTAATAGCTTTATATACCCCTCCTATTCATTTAGCTTTAATATACTTTACAAAATAGGCTTTATATTTCATGCATCAAACTATGAAATATAAAGCCTGACTTTTTACTGAAAACAGTTTAAGAATGGATTAGTAGTTAAATTTTCATCCTATTTCAATATATTTACCAGAATCAAATCCATTCTCTAAATGCTCGTTTTGAAAAATATATCCCATCTGATTGGACAGTAATTTAGTACCACCAATCTCTGAGTCAATATTTGTATGTGAATGTCCATATATCCATGCATCAATCCGGTTATCACAGATCAAGTTTCCATATTCACTTGCAAAGGCACTATTCAGTACAGAACCTTTATGATAAGGTGCTACAACCTGAAGGGTAGGCAAATGATGTGTTACAACAATAATATGCCTTGCCTTACTTTCCATGATACTTTTCCGGATAAAACTGATACAAACTTCGTGCATCTCATTATACTCTTCTGTCTGGAGCAATTTCCCATTATATTTTATCTGTCGGAAATCGTTCATGCCTTTCCACACGAAATACTCATCGCTCGGATTGATTCGCGACCATAGCGTACTTAAAACAAAATCGGTATCGTCTATACTTACGACCTGATTTTGATAATATCCCACGTTTTTACGTAGCATCCATTTCCATTGTAAGCCACGCTCCATTACATCCGAATAATTGTAATACTCATGGTTACCGGGAACAATCAAGACTTGCCTATAGTTCTCAGATGCCCATTTCCAAAACTTTGCCCGTGGGGCAATCTTATCCTTCAGATAGAATATATCACCGGCTAATACCAGAACCTCACCAGTTACTGGTATCTCATTTTGTTTCAGAAACATGCTATTCTCCGAAAATTCCAGGTGCAGATCACTCATGTATTGTATTCTCATTATACGTTGTTTTTGATTGTTCAACCTGATTATTAATGATACGAATGTAAGATTTAAGACGATAAAAAAGAGTGTATAATACCAGTTTTTCCACTGCGAAGAATTCATGGTTCATTACAAATCTCGCATTCTCTATTACCCCAAATACTGGCGTCTATCCACCAGCAACATCGTTATTCCGAGTCGAACATTTTTCTAAATTCTACTGAATAATCAGAAGCCCTGTCATAATCATACATCACTGCAGCATTCTCCTCATTCTTGTCTTCAGCATTCTTCGACCAATTGTAAGAACCTGTTATTACAACCTGATTATCAATAATACAATACTTATTGTGCATTATTCCCCCTCGTGAACCACGAACGGCCTTAAATGGTATTCCATCTATGTTAACTCCAAACTTTGAATTCGTATGATCATCATAGAAAATAACCTTCACATCAATCCCTTGCTTATGCTTTTCAACTAATTTGTCTGCTATACTTTGATTCGTAAACCATGCCATACATACATGAATTGACACCCGAGCCTTATCAAGATCCTTGATTATTTTATCCGCTATATCATTGAAATAAGCATCATTTCTTACAGGTTTCTTATCTGCAAGAATCCCCCGTGAAAAAAATCTATTCAAAGCTTCGACCATTTCTTTTTCACAATCTTCAGCTTCTACCATCGATTTTGGATAAACAGTCAGTGTATTTCCAGGATGATCCTTACTAGCACTTGGAGTTATATTAACTGTTTTTATAACATTCAATCTTTCAACAACCTCCTTTGCATCCTTAGCAATAGAATCATCTAAAAAGTACACCTTTACATATTGTTTACCAAATGTTTCTCGGATTTCAGTACTAAAATTCATTCTTTTATGCATATCAGTTCCTATTATAATTGTTCCATTATTATTCTCAACATATAGTGATTTATCACCGTTTTGAATAATTGTACGATTTTTACTATTTTTCTCATCAAATATTGCCCCCGGTTCAATCACCTTTTTTTGTATTTCTTTTTTACGGTTTGCTAAATATGTTTCATAATCCTTTTCAGCATTTTTTGCATATTCAAATAATACAGGATACTTAGTAAGTGGTGTAGATCTTTCCCATAACCCACGAATTATAACTTCATGCTCCGCTATAAAATCTAGTTCCTTTTGCTCCGTTGATAGTTTCGAGTATCTCAACCCATTGTGATTATCAAGATACATCTTCAGGTACTTACAGTAATAGTCTCTGATGAAAATATCTCTTTCTTTCAATTCAACATAATCATCTTGGGTTCGGTCATATCGAAGATTTATAAGATAAACAGCAGCAACCCCCCATGCTATCTTTGGACACTCTTTTTCTCTTTCCGTATCACTCTTTCTTGCAAAATTTCCATCTGTTGCAATTACAGAAAAGCCTCCACAAGGGAATTGACAATTTCCTCTTTTGGGAGATAACCTAATATAGGGATATTCTGCATTAACAACTAAGATAAACTGATCATAATCATCCCCAACAATATTAAGAAAATACTTGCTATAAACCAGCCTTTCTGATGGCCATCCATTATCTTTATAGAAATCCTCTTCCTTAAACAGTTGCTCCATATCGACTCAGTTTATATTTATTGTTCCTATATTTTTCTCCACATATACGGACTTCTCTCCGTTCTGAGTTATTTGACGGATTACAGTTGGCTGGTTTTCTCCCATAGAAACAATCCTCTCATCAAGTTCTGCGGTTTTTCTAGCCGTTACTCTCTGGATCTCCTCCATTAACAACGCAGCGTCATTATCTAACAAATCCTTAAAGCTACCAGTATTAATGTGAACTAAATAATCCCAAAATTCATCTAAAGCTTTAATGATAGCATTAATTTTCGAGAGTTCATTTATGACATAATCTGAGCAACCAAATTCTGTTTGCATTTGAACAGAGGCATTTACTTTCTGTTTCAACCAAAAATCTTTTATCTCTTTAAGGCCATTTCGATTTCTAGGTATAGGTTGCAGATCTACAACTGGAAAAACTCTATTCTTCACGTCTTCATTCTTAAATATTTCAGTCATCTCAAACATACAATCAATAGACTTCAGATAAGTAGCTGTAATGAACATAATGACCTTGTCCGCACTTCCTATCTCTTTCTCATATGCAACAATGTCATCTCTGTATTTAATATCCTGCACATCTATCGAATAATAAATACCGTTCTTTTCTAAACCTCTTTTAATGGCTTCCATTGCCCCATTATAATTCTCATCATGTTTATAAGAAATATATACCTTTTTCAATCGATTCTCCATAATCTTGTTATTATTATATCCTTTTAATGATTTGTTTATTACGTATTCAACCATTGGTTTCTCTCTGTTCTTATGTGTACATATTACGACAATCGTATCATCAATACAATTCAGAGCCGCATTTAATTTATCCAAATCTTCCAATTCTATGCTTGACAAATCAATTCTTCCTAACATATGTATTACGGCTTTTCCGCTTGTACTAAAGTGTTTCAATATTTGAATTGCCAAGCTATAGATGATAACATCTTTTCTTTGTTCATCGGCAGTCATTAACTGATCCCTCAAAGCCGTGATGTCTCCGTTCTGACATTGATGACACAATCCTACTAGGAACAATTCAAAGACATTTCCTTTAGAGGTCTGTATAAGATTTCCACTTATATACTTGAACGAGTTATTACTCCTAATATGTGTTTTAATCTCCTCGTCTGTTAAATCCGTATCTAATAGATACAACCCAGACTTCACCCCAGGATCCATCAACATTATGTTCAGTTGCTGCAGCTGAAAATCCTTATTCATTATCCAACTTATTGATAAAATTGGTTATTAAATACTTGTTGCTAGGATTCTGCATGATAGAATCTATCAAGTCCATTGCATGTTCCAACGTGTCTTGATATCTGCTATCATTGAAAGACTTTATTCCATTATACGATTGAATTAGCACATCCACGACATGATTCACTATGAAGTAGTCGTCAGGCAATTCATGGATTAGAATCTTCTCTAGCCATTTCAACGTCTGCAAAGGATCTTTAATGGCATATCCTGCTAAAAATTCTATAAAGACACTTACCTTGTGTTTACTTAAAGGAGACGTAACATAAGCATCTGCAACCCTTTTCTGGAGATTATCATTCCATTTGTCTGCATGATGAAATAAATTATCACATGCCTCTCCCATTTCTGATGAATCAAATTGCGGTTCCATAAAATGGAGAATATAGTAAATGGCTTCCTCGTTTATTCGTTGGCCAAGAGTACCCAAGAAGTGTAATAAAGAAATACGAGCCTCTTGGTTATTTTCACACATTTTGTCAAGAAACACCTTGATGCGCTCGTCTTTATCGTTGTGTGCCCAAGCTAGCCATAGTATAATGACTTGCTCACGATAACATTCAGTGCAATCTGCCGCATGGCTGAAAAATTCCAACAATTCATCAATGGCATAATTGACAAAATACACTAGTGGATTATAATTATGAACAGGCATAGCCATTAACCTAGGATTAAAGTCATGCATCAGTTTTTTGAATAGCTCAACATTCCTGTTTCTATCAAGAATATTTAGTGTTGCCATATTCAAAAGCACTGCAGCTCTTGTATAAACAGAAGCAGTTTCTGCAATGCTTTCTATGGTTCGGAATATATCTTCTTTATATTTGTTCTCTTTGGCACACTCCACCAGCATGTAACCAGCATTACCTCTCGCTTGGTTAATACCCACATTATAAACATCTTTCATATCTTGATGAATATCCTCATCTGGCTCCTTGGCATTGAGCAATACATTGCAAAACAATTTGAAGACAGGCTCAGGTACAAGGCTCATTTTAGATACATCATTTAAGGCAAATAAAAGCGAATGTATACAGAAACCTCTAAAAGTTGAATTGACGTCATAATGTACTATATCAAGGATTCGCTCCATAACATGTACAGCATCATCTAAGCGTCCTGCATCCAACAACCCTTGCATTCCTGCTTGGGGATAATCCAAAAGTACGCGATTGTCATCTAGTGCTGTATTAATCAAATCAATAAACTTGTTTGGTTCTTTCGCCACTACATTTCTAAATAGATGGCATTGCCCAGTCAAAGATGGTCTGTCCCAATCTATTATAGAGTTATCCGTATATGTTAGCATCGCTTTGTGCCATGTGTCAGGGTTCATCTTCATCCCTTGGTCTTCTCTCAATGATGTCCAGCCTGTATGAGTTGTCATTTGGGAAGGCATATCATTTTTTAATCTGGCTTCATTGAATTTCCTATCAATCCTTTGTCGCTCTTGATATGCTTGCCAGGACAATCTTCTGAGTTCTTCTTTATGTATAGCATGCAACGCTTTTCCCTTATGCAAATCAATATCAAGCAATGGATGACCGTATAAAAGTCTATTTTTAGCATAATCCTTAAACAAGACGTGTTCTCCCTTGTCATCTATAGAAAGGATTCTTCTTATTATTGTTAACTTTTGCTCATCATTCCATAACGGGAATGCAGCTTTTAATGCTTCCATAGTCTGATACTCCACCCAACTCGGAGCATTGCAAAGAACAGAGCGATTGATTATTAGATTAAAGATGTTATCCTTAAACTTCTCAGGAAACTTTGTATAGACATATAAAGCAATGAAAACGAATCCTTCGTGCTCACTCTGAGCAAACTCCGTCAAGTATAGTTCAACTCTTTCGTCATCAACTTCTTTCAAGAAATTATCTATAAGAATGTTTGCAGCATCTTCTATAAAATTTGAAACAAAATGTCCACCCGTCACTCTTTGAAAACTGTAGAATTCTGTAGAATTGCTTATTTCAGCACCATCTAAGCAAAATTTCGAATTATCATAAACAAGTTTCAGTATGTCCACTAATAGCTGAACTCCATGATTATGATGATCCCTAAGCAACTTCTCATACAGGAGCTTAACATCATGCCCTACTTCTATCCTATAAACAAGCTTTGACTCCTTCTCCAGCAATTGCAATCTGACATTTTCCTTCAACTCCTGACAAACAAATTCAGGATTATCCTTCATTATATTCTCCAGAAGACGTGTATGTTCAAGCGGCAGTCTACTCTTAACCAGCTTATTATAAAGTACTATCAATTTCTTTGTATCGCAATTCAAATCATAATGTTGAAGCAAATTACTAAAATACTCACAGTCCTCTTTGTTACTAAAATCAAATGTCGCCTCTAACTTGTCAAGAACAATCTCTGCACAAAGCAAAAGCGTCCTTTTGCTCATCAGCATGGTTTTCTCTTTATAATTTTTACTTAAACACTTCCACCCACCTTTACTTTCCATGATTTCCCAAATAGCCTTAAACCAATTAGGGGTATGCACAGACTCATATAACACGTCCATATAAATATTATCTTGAAAGACCTTTCTAGAGATAAAATTTATTTCATCATTCAAAGGTGTTTCAAAAAATGCCATATTGCTCAAGGCCAATGATTTCAAATGATACCGATATGTATCTTTTCCATCGTCATTTTGCGCATAAAGTAGTTGGTCAATAATATGAATATACTCCTTAGGACTCTGTTCTCGAAGAAAAGTTAATATGCTCTTAACTGCAGCCCTAGAAAATAACCCTTGGTGCTGCCTTTTAAGTACTTCCAATAAATTGTATCCTTTTTCAGTAAATCTGCGTGCATATACATAATCAAACAACGTTTGATGAAAAAATTGAATCTGATTGCTCTTTGTCTTTAATAACAGCTCATGAGAGAACAGATATTGCAACTCAAAGCTGAAGTCTGTTTCAAACTCCCTAAGGTGTACAGACAACTCTTGACGTTTATACATAGTTGTGACCAGAGCATCCATTAAGGCTAAAAGACGTTCTTTATCAACCGTACGCATGCTATCATCAAGTATGTATTTTCGCCATAATTGATGATAAAGTACGTCCGTTGACAATGGGTATGTCAGTTGTTCTCCTGACTTTATCTTTAAAAATAAGTATAAATGTAACGGATTACCCAAAAATCGTAGAAGATTGTCATTTAAATGTTCCTTACATTCATTCTTATCAAGAATATCTAGAACTTGTTCTTTAGTAAAATCTTTAAGTTCCCATTTGTTCTTTATACGTAAACTATCAAGTAATGGATCGTATTCTAAATCATATGGTCTACAAGAAATAACCACCCTAACATTTGAAATCAATTGTACCTGCCTTATCAATTTTAAAAGAGAACGCAATGGTGTACGATTAGAAGACAGTGATAACGACAATGCATCAATCTGATCTATCAGCAGTATGACCCGTTTATATTGATGGGTCATTTCCTCCATAACAATTTCTATAGGTTTTGCAAGATGCATATTCTTACCAAGTTCATCTGTATCTGCAAACTCAACCTGATCAGATTTAATGCCTAATACTAGATAATCCTTATTTCCCTTCAATTCTTCAAGCAAGTCATGCATAACTATAGACTTCCCAACACCAGCCTTACCATAAAGTAATGCCAATCTACAAGGATGTTCTGTAGATATCCTCCTTTCAATCCAATCTTTTATCTGATCAACCTCTTCTCTATGGATAGAAGGTTGTATAGTAGGCGCGTAGTCCTGCAACTCGTATGACCCTTTAACAAATGCAACAGAAGGCTCTTCTACATAGAGATTGCCTACATAAATTTGTCCGCTATTTTTCTCTATATAAATTGGTGTTTGACCATTTTGATTAATAGTTCTATCTTCCATAACAACTTATCTTTACCGCTTAATGTTTCACATAACATCCTCTGCTTCATATAAGATTATCCAATTCTTACCATCCCTGCCAACTGCACGAAATAATCATTTGACCAAATGTCAAGTTCTTTTGGATTGCGGAGGAAAGGTAATACATCTTCTTTCACTTGTTTTATATCAGCTGTAGAGAGACGCTCAATGAGTTTTTCTTTGAATAACTCTAGAGTAATATTCTCATTGTTAAACTGCTTGCACCGTTCTGCCAAATGAGTAAAATCTAACGGAACATTATGACGTACATACCATTCAAAATCGTACCAATCACGACCTTTGACTCTATTCTTCCACACACGATAGACCAGTGCGTGCATCTTACCTGCAAACAAGTCTGGAAGTGTAAAACAGCGGGTCATAAATGAATGTGGCTGAAGCAAAAGCTTTTGTTCCGTTTTGAAGTTCAACGGTGGACAAGTATCTACTTCAATCTTTATCTTTATTGACTTCTCTGTTTGGAAAGTCACATCATATACATCGGTATTATCTTTAAGAAATGCCGATTCGACCTTTCCAAAATTCTTCTTATCTTTTTTCTTTATTTCAACCTCACGGCCTACCATTGCAAAGGCATCAATGATAGCAGGAAAATATTTCGTAAAATCGAACTTGTCATCTTGCGCAAGCAGTGAGAAATCCATATCCTCACTGAAACGCTGCAAGCCATGAAAGATTCTCAGGCAAGTTCCGCCATAAAACGCAGCCGACTCAAAGAAGCCCCCAGCATACAGGCCTGCAAGTATCATTTGTTGGTTAACTTCAAATATAGCGTTTCGCTTATGTTGCTCCGTTGTTAAATCATAACGGGAGAGCATATTGTCGAATATTTCATTTTTCATCGTCTTAAAAATTTTAAAAGTGTCGAAATTGAATCAGCCTTTTTGCCTACATTAATATAATCTTCAAATATGGTTGCGTCCATATTATAGAACTCATCCATATCCATACGAATATCCTGCTCAAGATATATCTCTACATCCTTCATATAACGAAGAATGACTTTTGAGGAATTGGCGATCAAATCACACAAAGCCTTTTCCGGTGATGCAATAAGAAATGCATAGTCACCTTTATTTATACTCCTTACTCCTATCGGAAATGCCTTTCTTGAAATATATTTGTAGTCATAATTGCCGACTGGAGTTTGAAAGCTTCGGGGATGTTTTACTGTCATTGATTGATGAACATATACAGCCTCTGGGATAAGTCCATAATATCGTAGTGCAGTAGACATTGAAATATACGAAGGTATATAGAGATGATTGGCGATCAACTCACTCGATAGAGTCTTTCCTGAATATTCGGGGTTGATCACATAAAGTCCTCGCTTCAGTCTGATGATAACACCTTGTTTTTCGAGCCAGGTTACTTTCTTATTAGCAGACTTCAGTTCCGGATATAACGATTCAATGATTGAAGTCGTTACTGGAATGGTTCCTATTTCACTTAATTGTCTATCCATACTGCAAATATAGCAATAATTTGAACAATAAAAGAAATGAGAATTCTTTTTCTATTCAAAATATTACTGCTGAGACAATCTTAAAAAATAGCGACAGCTGTCACATAATGATTACCGGAAAGGTAGATTATTCTCTAAAATTTCTCATCATTCACCGATTGTAAAGACCTCATAGCACTTAAAATAGATTCTATTTTCATAGATAAGATAAGATACTAAAGACTCACAAACTTGTTCATCAATACAAACATCAAGTCCTGCTTCATCTTTAAGTCTAAAAGAATAAAAAGCATCCTTTTCTTCTTTTTCCGAACTGTGAAGTAAACGAAGCCCTCATTGTCCCCAATACAAGCTTATAAAACTTTCCACATTTAGTAGAAAGCCCATGGGCTAAACCATTTTTTGAGTTTGCAAGTATTTCATTGCCCCATTTATCTTTCCCAAGGAACGCTATATTTTTCTGGTTTTTCTCATAAAAGTACATGATTATAGATTAGGAACCGCACCGAATTTACCGAACTTATATGCCTTTTGGAGAGAACTGATCCTATTCAATCCTTTGAAATCTATTAGAGGATACAATATACTTGAACCATCCAGATTCTTTTCTGTAAACCAGACATTATCCTTTCTAAGCAAATATTCCTCTCCTAACAGTCCGTCATAATGCGTAGTAATCAACAACTGGGCTTGTTCTGATTCTTTCAGAAAACGTTCAATAATATGTTCTATCAATTTCGGATGAAGAGAAAATTCGATATCGTCAACAGCAAGAAAAGCATCATTTTCAAGAATCTTTTGTACTTGAGCAGCCAGGCCAAACGTACGGATAGTACCGTCCGATTCAAACAGTTCTGGGAATTCATAATAATCATTGTTACCATCATCAGATGAAACCTTATGCTGATACATAGTATAATTAATCGAACCCTTATGTGTTTCCTGTTCTTTGGAAGTAATATTTGAAATATTGAAATCAGCTTCTTGTAGATACCTCAAAATATAATCTTTTGCAGACTCATTCTTGATTGATTTTTCGGCATAACGACTTAAAGATGATGTAGGCACAACAGCCGGCATAACCTGATTGGTTAGATATTGAAGAACTGCCTCTAATTCTACAATATGTGTATTTACCTGCATATAAGCAGCAAAAACCGACATATTATGTAAACACTTCAAAGTTATTTCCTCTTTGACAGCTTGCGACATCTTGATTTTCTGCCCAAACCTAATAACAGATACGTTATTCTCAGTATTTCTCTCAAATAAAGTAGCAGGCTGTTGACTTGGATAATAGATTAGACTTTCCTTTGCTACGTGCCATCTGTCTAAAGCTACAGAATAGACATAACGAACTGCTTTTTCCTCATTCTTCAAGTAGAACGAAATCGAATATTCAGATAACTGCCTCGAACTTGTTTTATTCAGGAGAAACGGGACTATTTGAATTTGTTCTGCCTTATTAAGTGGGGTATAAGTAATGAATGACTTGATAAAATCACAAACTTTAATAATATTACTCTTACCCGAAGCATTTGCTCCATAAATGACAGTCACTTTCAATAGTCTCACATCACCCCCCAATTCTACAACATGATATGATTCCATATCCTTACTTCTATCAGCTTCAAAACTTAATATAGCCTCGTCTCTAAATGAGAACATGTTCTTAAATCTAATTTCTGCTATCATACAATCTGTTTTCCCACAAATCTATAACTAAATATCTATATTCACAAATTAGATTTGAATATTTGCATCATTTATGAAAAAACTAGAAACTAAACTCTTTTTATCGAATTTATTGTACACGTAGTTAATATAATCATTGAATCAAAACATCAGTCCATCCATTAATATAAAAAATCGATACAAACTAACATCAGTCTTCGTATTATCTCACTTCACAAAGATTTAAATATAACCACAAAATACTTATTCTATTTGCATGATATTGTACGCCATTGATAAAAATGCCATATCACTAAAAAAAGGGTAAAAAATACCTCGTTCTTGTAACTTATTTGCCGGAAAACTTTGAAATTCAACAAAATACAATTATCTTTGTCTTACAAAAAAGAATGTGACAATATATAACTCATTGATATTCAATGAGTTATAATGATTAAAAATGACAAAAAATTAGACTTCTGTACCTTTTAGAGCTCCAAATATTTGATAATCAAAAACTTGCAATTACTGCATCGGCAAGTAAAGCTAATCATATATACCCAGTTATCCCCAAAACGAAAACGATGAGAGATTTTCCTTTATAGATAGCTTAGGATGTTCAGTTCTCCTATCTCCCATTTCAAAACAAAGGCTGTCCATTATCTAATATGTGACAGCCTTTCTATGAAAGTTTTCTTCAGATAAATATCATACTTTTTTCATAAACTCCTTCGGTGTTTTTCCAAAATACTCCTTATACCTGCCTCTGAAGTTTTTCAGATTTCGCATACCCACCATTTCAGCAACCATAGTCACAGAAAATTTTCCGCTTTCCAAAAGTTCCCGTGCCTTCTCCATCCTGATTCTCGAAATCAAATATTTGGGTGCTTCTCCCGTCAACAACTTCCACTTATTATAAAAGGTTGTCCGGCTCATGCACATCCTGGAGGCAATATCATCTACTGTCAAATCCTCTTTATCCATATTCTCCATAATGTAAAGCTTCACTTCATTCAAAAATGCCAGATTGGCATCCTGCTGAGCCCGCTCCATAGGTTTCGTTAAAAAATCTTCTCCAAAAACTTTCTGAAGAAATGTCTTCCGAAGAAAACGGCTATTATTTATCAATATGGATATTTCCACTTTAAGGTCCTCCAGATTAAAGGGCTTACATACAAAGAGATCAGCCTGAGAAGAACAACGCTTTTCCCGCCGTTTCACATCAATGTGCGCCCCCATCAATATCACCGGAATAAAGGAGGTGTCCCTCGACGTCTTCAGTTTAGAAGAAAGTTCCTCACCGCTCATACCTTTCAACATGATATCACAAATCACCAAATCCGGATACTCTTCACATATTACCTCCAATGCTTCCTGACCGTCATCAAAGCTCCTCACTACAAAACATTCCGATAAACGTTTCTCAAGATAATCCTTGAATCCCTTGTCATTATCCGCAAGTATCACTAAAGGTCTATCCATATTTTTTTTCTTCGAGAAACCATGGAAAGCTATTTCCGACTCATTCACCTGAAAAGTGTCCGGAATATTTAAGGATGTATCCCCCCCCGAAACCGCACACGAACATCTTATGGGAAATCGAAGCAGAGCCTCCTTTTCCAAAGTCAGTATTTTCCCGTCACATATATTCATCAACTTGTCAAAAAACACACCGCCCATGCCATACTGCTTGCCATGCAGAGGTCGCAGAATAGGAAGCCGCGACGAGTACCATCTGCAACATTTCAGAAATCGCTTGTTGCCTGTATCCTTAATCCTGATTGCCCAGTAATCTCCCTTCAACGAAACCTGCATCGAGAGATGCGTTTCCGGCAGAGAACACTCGATGGCACTCAATACAAACCGGTCGATAACCGGAGATATCTTTCCCGGATCAAACCAAGCGCTTGCATAGTCAAAATCCGGAACCAAATCCAGCTTCATCTGTAACCCGGCCACATGAGACTGTAAAAAAGACACTTTCTTCCTCATAAATGCGCCGATTTCATGTTCTGCAACTACCAGGCTACCAGAATTGCCAAATAGTCGTTTCAACTCCATCAACGCTATCAAGTGCTGCTCCAGCCCGCCTATATGATGAAGTGCAACAGCCAGTTCCTTCTTTATGTCTTCCGGACAGTCTCCTTCGTAAACTGCCCCTAACGGTGTCTTAATCAAAGAAATGGGATTACGTATGTTTTGAAAGGTATCAATGAAATACTGATTTCCCTCTTTCAGTAAATCTCTTTCTTCACTGATACAGAGTAAATGGAACAAAAGCCAACATAATATACAGATTCCACTAGCCACTATTGGCAGAACAGACCAGGGAACCTTATGATATACGCCGATGGATAGCAGGAAAACGCATAATGACACTACTATTATTATTATCGATAAATGTTTCATACTATTATAAGTTTAAGTAATAATGATTCATACTAATATATACCCGAGTTTTCAGTCAATAGCAGGATAATCCCAAGTATGTCATCAGGAGGCGGTCTAATGGGGGAACGGTAGGTTCCTTGAGTCATCGAATTCACCTTACCAACCCTCGTTTGCTAGAAGAGCCTGCATTTCGTCCACCTGTATTTCATACCCAGCAACTCTCTAAACCATTCATTTCCCATGCCCAACGTATCTTTAAATATCAATACAACATTCCGCTTATCCAAGATAGCTCCAATCAATTATTCTCAAACAAAATAATAGTATAACAAACGGAAAGGCTAAAAAGATGATACCACTTCACACATATTCTTATCATACTCACATATCTTGCGCATGAAACAGAAAGACATTATCTTTGCAGCATGAAACAAGAACTGAAAGAAAACGGAGGATTACCGGCACATATACTCTGGACACTTGCTATCGTAGCTGGCGTGTCCGTAGCCAACTTGTATTACAATCAACCCCTGCTTAATATCATGCGGCATGAATTGGAAGTTTCTGAATTCAAAACGAACCTCATTGCCATGATTACACAAATCGGATATGCGCTGGGATTATTGTTCATCGTCCCATTAGGAGACCTCTATCGACGCAAGAATATCATCCTAACGAATTTCTTCCTACTCATATTTTCCCTTCTAGCCATTGCCATGGCACCGAACATCTACATCATCTGGGCAGCATCACTCATTACCGGCATCTGCTCCATGATACCCCAAATATTTGTACCGATTGCCTCGCAATTCTCACGCCCCGAAAACAAGGGACGGAATGTAGGTGTCGTCATCTCAGGATTACTGACTGGAATACTTGCATCACGTGTTGTCAGCGGATTTGTGGGTGAAGTGCTTGGCTGGCGTGAAATGTACTTCATCGCCGCTGGAATGATGTTACTATGCGCTATCGTTGTATTAAAGGTACTACCGGACATACAACCGACTTTCCAAGGCAAATATTCCGGGCTGATGAAGTCTCTTTTCTCATTAGTAAGAGAATACCCCTCTCTACGAATCTACTCGATACGTGCAGGACTGGCCTTTGGCTCATTCCTTGCCATGTGGTCCTGCCTTGCATTCAAAATGGGAGAAGCCCCGTTCCATGCATCCAGCGATGTCATCGGCATACTAGGGCTCTGCGGCATTGCCGGAGCCTTAACCGCATCTTTTGTAGGAAAATATGTAAAAAAGGTAGGCATACGCAATTTCAACTTTATCGGTTGCGGAATGATTCTGCTTGCATGGGCCTCGCTCTTTTTCTGCGGAAACAACTATGCAGGTATCATTACCGGTGTCATTCTTATAGACATAGGCATGCAATGTATCCAACTCAGCAACCAGACCAGTATTTTCGACATCTACCCGTCTGCCTCCAATCGGGTAAATACGATTTTCATGACCACTTACTTCATCGGCGGCTCTTTGGGTACCTTCCTTGCAGGAAGCAGTTGGCAGACTTGGGGATGGAGTGGCGTGGTCGGCACCGGCGTTATTTTAACAATAATATCGTTGTCCATCACCCTTTACAGCAAGAAATAACAAGGATACTATCATTTTTCCAAGCAAACGCAAAGATTTGATAATTTTTATTTGTCATGCAAAGGATAAGGAAGATATTGAACAGAATTGTTATACCTTTGTCGCATCAAACTATAAACGACAGATTGATAATAGATTCGTCAACCAAGCATAGTCAAAAACAACCCTATGAATTCAGCAAAGAAAATACCCTCTCCACTCGTTTCTCTATTTCCCATCGCTTTTCTCGTAGGAATGCTGTTCGCCACCATCCATACTTTCGGAAGTGACGCCTTGAGTGGAGGAAGCCAGATTTCCCTGCTTGCCACCACTGGTATGTGTGTCTTTATCGGCATGACTTTCTACCGCATCCCTTGGAAAGATTATGAACTTGCCATCACCAACAACATTTCAGGTGTTGCCACAGCTATCATTATTCTATTGATTATCGGTGCTTTGAGCGGCACATGGATGATAAGTGGGGTGGTACCTACCCTTATATATTATGGTATGCAGATTATCCATCCGAATTTTTTCCTTGCTTCTACCTGCATTATTTGTGCATTGGTATCAGTAATGACGGGAAGTTCATGGACCACTATCGCCACCATCGGTATCGCCCTTTTGGGCATAGGTAAGGCACAAGGTTTTGAAGAGGGATGGATAGCCGGTGCCATCATTTCGGGAGCCTATTTCGGAGACAAAATTTCACCGTTATCGGATACCACGGTCCTTGCCTCATCCGTAACGGAAACACCGTTATTCAGCCATATCCGCTATATGATGATCACCACCGTCCCCTCTCTCCTCATCACCCTTGTCATCTTTACAGTAATGGGACTCACACACGAAACGAACAATACACAACAGATCGCGGAATTTACGGCAGCATTGGACGCCAAATTCAACATTACTCCCTGGTTACTGGCTGTTCCCGTGATTACGGGAATACTGATTGCCCGGAGAGTGCCTTCCGTCATCACACTCTTTCTCTCCACTCTGCTGGCAGGGATATTCGCCTTCATCTTCCAACCGGGACTACTGAATGAGATAGCGGAAGGTGGGAATATGTTCAAAGGGATAATGATGACATTCTATGGCAGTACCAGTCTACAAACTGACAGTGACATGTTGACAGAACTGATTGCCACACGAGGTATGGCAGGAATGATGAATACCATCTGGCTCATCATCTGCGCCATGTGTTTCGGTGGAGCCATGACGGCAAGCGGCATGCTAGGAAGCATCACTTCCCTATTCGTCCGCTTCATGAAGAATACAGCCAGCATGGTAGCATCCACCGTATGTTCCGGATTGTTCCTGAACCTTGCCACGGCAGACCAGTACATCAGCATTATCCTCACCGGAAACATGTTCAGCAACGTTTACGCAAAGAAAGGCTACGAAAGCCGGCTACTTAGCCGTACCACGGAAGATGCCGTTACCGTCACCTCCCCGCTTATCCCATGGAACACCTGCGGCATGACGCAAGCCACCATTTTGAGTGTACCCACACTGACCTACCTTCCCTATTGCTTCTTCAACCTTATCAGTCCGGTAATGAGTATCTTTATTGCTGCTATCGGATATAAAATAATTAAAAAACCGGTGAACAATCCTGGATAGGCATTGTTCTTGCAATAAACTTATAACGAACAATTTATTTAAACCTAAACAAAAAAAGATTCGATTATGAAAAAGTTTATTGCATTAGCAGCAGTAGTATTGGTAAGCATGGCAACAACGACCATGTATGCACAAGAGAGTAGAGCTGAAAAGCGCGCAGACCGTAAAGCCCAAAGAGACGCAGAACGTGCACGCCTGAAAGCTGAAGAACAAGCACAGGATGCCATTTCGTACGATGACGCAATGGCGGCCTTGAAAGCTCACCAGTTCGTAATGGAGGCAGACCAAGTGATGTTCCGCAACGGACAGACCGCATTTGTAAACTCCAACACCAACTTCGTATTGGTCAACCAAGGACGTGGCACCGTGCAGGTAGCCTTCAACACCGTATACCCAGGTCCTAACGGCATTGGCGGTGTAACAGTAGACGGAACCGTATCGGACATCCAAATGACTACCGACAAACGGGGCAACGTGAATTGTAACTTCAGCATCCAGGGTATCGGCATTTCCGCCCAGATATTCCTTACGCTGACCGATGGCGGGAACAACGCAACCGTAACCATCAGCCCGAACTTCAACTCCAACACCATGACTTTGAGCGGGAACCTGGTTCCGCTGGAACAATCCAACATATTCAAGGGACGTTCCTGGTAAAACCCTTATATAAATATATATATTCCCACTCCGCCACAAATCACACTAAAAAGTGTACATTTGTAGCGGAGTTTTTTATATACCAATGTCATGAGAGAATTTATCATTGCAGACAATCAAGATATCACCAAAGCAGGCATGATGTTCCTATTGGGCAGACAGAAAGACACCTCCCTGCTGCTGGAAGCCGACAACAAGGCAGAACTGATACAGCAACTACGCCTGCATCCCACCGCCGTTGTCATTCTGGACTATACCCTTTTTGATTTTTCGGGAGCTGAAGAGCTAATGGTACTTCACGAACGCTTCAAGGAAGCCGATTGGCTACTCTTTTCCGACGAATTGAGCCTACCGTTCCTGCGCCAGGTATTGTTCAGCAGCATGGCATTCGGCGTAGCGCTGAAGGATAATTCCAAAGAAGAGATACTGACCGCACTACAATGCGCCTCACGCAAGGAGCGATTCATCTGTAATCACGTCAGTAACCTGCTGCTCGCAGGCAACGATTCCTCCTCCCCCACTCATCCTACCATCAAAGATGATTTACTGACTACTGCCGAACGGAGCATCCTAAAAGAGATAGCCCTGGGGAAAACAACCAAAGAAATAGCTGCCGAACGAAACCTCAGCTTCCATACGGTAAACAGCCACCGGAAGAATATCTTCCGGAAACTGGGTGTAAACAATGCGCACGAAGCCACCAAATATGCCATGAAGGCAGGCATCGTAGACTTGGTGGAATATTATATATAAATCTCCCCGCTCCCGACACACAGCCGGGCATCAGCATCATACACCACTCCGAACTGGCCCGGAGCAATGCCTTGCAGCTTTTCTTCCGAAACAATGCGGTAACCCTCCGCCTCCTTTTGCAACCTGCCTTTGACAAACTCCGGCGTATGGCGTATCTTGAAAGTCACCTCCACCTCTTCCTGCGCTCCCTTCCAGGGATTATCCGTAATGAAATGAAAATCGTACATACGGAATTCATAGCCGTATTGCAATGCCGTATCACATCCGCGGGACACGTAAATCACATTCTCCTCCACATCCTTGCGGACAACAAACCACGGTCCTCCACCCAACCCCAATCCTTTACGCTGGCCGATGGTATGAAACCAATAGCCCCGATGCTTGCCCAACTTTCTACCCGTTTCCAACTCCACAATATCCCCTTCCCTTTCGCCAAGGAAACGGCGCACAAAATCATTATAATCAATCTTTCCCAGAAAGCAGATGCCCTGACTGTCACGACGTCTGGCGCTGGGCAATCCGGCACGCAGGGCTATGTCACGAACCTCATTCTTCATCAGTCTGCCCAATGGAAACATCAGTTTGGAAACTTGCAGATAATCTATCTGTGCCAGAAAGTCGGTCTGGTCTTTCACGGAATCGGCAGCGGTACCGAGCCATGTCTTTCCATCCCTCAACACCGTAGTGGCGTAGTGCCCGGTTGCCGTGACATCGAAATCCTTCCCCACACGTTGCTCAAAGCACCCGAACTTTATCAGCTTGTTGCACATCACATCCGGATTGGGAGTCAAGCCACGTCTTATTTTATCAATGGCATAAGCCGCCACCTGGTCCCAATACTCCCGGTGCAGGTCCACTACTTCCAACGATAATCCATAACGCCGGGCAATGGCAGAAGCCATCTCCATATCCTCTTCCGCAGAGCAGTCCATATAATCGGCATCGTCCCTCCCTATTTTGATATAAAATAGAGAAGGACGGTAACCTTGTTCGCAAAGGAGATGTACCACCACGGAGCTGTCTACACCTCCCGACAATAATACAGCAATATTCATTCTATCGTATACTGTTATTCTTTTAAATTCTGTCAAATGCCTGGGACAAGTCGTCCAGCAAATCATCGATATGTTCTGTCCCGATGGAGAGGCGGACCGTGCCCGGTTTGATGCCTTGTTCTTCCAATTCCCGTGCACTCAATTGGGAATGGGTAGTGGTGGCAGGATGGATAACCAGGGATTTCACATCAGCCACATTGGCAAGCAACGAGAATATCTGTAAACTGTCAATAAACGTCTGCGCTTCCTTCACACCGCCCCGCACCTCAAACGTAAAGATAGAACCGCCTCCATTCGGAAAGTATTTCCCGTAAAGCGCGTGGTCAGGATGCTCGGGCAGGGACGGGTGGTTCACGGCAACCACTTTGGGATGCTTCTTCAAGAATTCAACCACTTTCAAGGCATTCTCCACATGACGTTCCACGCGAAGCGACAACGTCTCCAATCCTTGCAACAGAATGAAAGCATTGAAAGGACTGATTGTGGCACCGGTATCACGCAACAATACGGCACGGATACGGATGGCATAGGCAGCAGGACCGGCAGCGTCGACGAAACGTACTCCATGATAACTCGGGTCCGGTTCCGTCAGTTGGGGAAACTTCCCCGAGGCCACCCAGTCGAACTTGCCGCTATCTACAATAACACCACCCAAGGACGTACCATGCCCTCCTATGAACTTCGTTGCCGAATGGACTACCACATCTGCCCCATGCGCTATGGGACGAATCAGGTAAGGAGTACCGAAGGTGTTATCTATAATCAGAGGAATCCGGTGACGGTGTGCTATTTCAGCAACGGCATCAATGTCAATGATGTTGCAATTCGGATTTCCCAGCGTTTCAATGAATACTGCCTTGGTATTCTCCTGAATCGCTTTCTCGAAATTGTCCAGATTGCCCGGGTCCACAAAAGTAGTGGTAACCCCGTAGGCAGGCAATGTGTGGGCCAGCAGATTATACGTTCCACCGTAGATGGTCTTAGCTGCCACGATATGGTCGCCTGCACGGGTGATATTCTCAAAGGCATAAGTGATGGCTGCCGCACCCGAGGCTACGGCCAATCCGGCAACACCGCCTTCCAGAGCCGCCACACGTTTCTCGAACACATCCTGGGTGGAATTCGTCAACCGCCCGTAAATATTCCCCGGGTCCTGCAAGCCAAAGCGGGCTGCCGCATGGGCCGAATTACGGAATACATACGAAGTTGTCTGATAGATAGGTACGGCGCGGGCATCAGTTGCCGGGTCGGGTTGTTCTTGTCCAACGTGAAGTTGTAGAGTCTCAAAGTGCAATTTCTTTGTTTCCATTGTCGTTTGTATTTTAGGTGAATAAACCGTTTCTCATTCGGATGTTGCAAAGATAGAGCGATAAGCCGGGGCAGACAATGACACAGATTAGGGAATTTTATACCACAATTGTGGTAGATAAGCAAGCTATTTTCTATCTTTAGATAAGATAGACTGCATTTCGGCAAAACTTTTTCATGCAAGCATGAAAGTTCTGCACTCAATTTGCACTATCTTTGCCCCCATGAAAGCAAGAAATATACTGATACTCATATTGGGAACCCTGATTCTTCCCATTTATCTGACTTCCTGCGGGGTGGACCGCTGGAAAGAGTATGCCGGACAGACCCAGACAGACCGCTGGATTGACGATACCATGCGTGTGTGGTACTATTGGGTAGACGCTATCCCCCATACCAACGACTTGAACTATTTTCAAGCCCCTTTCACTTTCTTTGCCTCGCTCAAATCCGAAGAAGACAAATTCTCCACCATCGACAGTCTGGTCAGCATCACCACTACCCGCAGCATCCCCTATACGGATTACAGCTACGGATTCCAGTTCACTACCAACCAGATAGAAGTAGAAGGAGAAGAGAATGCCATTGTTGCACAGATTCTTTACGTTGCCGACGGAAGCCCGGCCTCGGAAATCGGGCTAAAACGGGGTGACTGGATTATGAAGATGGACGGGAACTTTATTACTGAACAGAATTATAAGAAACTGTATGGAAGTAGTGCCATGGAACTTACAGTAGGTTATTACGACGTGGAGAAAAATGCCATCGTTGCTTACGACAAACCCAGACAGATAGCATCGGCGCGTCCCGTCAACGACAACCCGGTGCACTATAAGAATGTATATACATCAGGCAGCAAGAAAATAGGTTATCTGGTCTACAACCACTTCAGTTCCGGCCCCACGGACAACAGTAATGAATATGACAACGACCTGCGCAGCGCATTCCAATATTTCGCATCACAGCAAGTCAACGAATTCATCCTTGACTTGCGCTACAACAACGGTGGATTACTGAGTTGCGCAGAATTGCTGTGTACCATGCTTGCACCTTCCTCCGCCTTGGGACAAGAGTTGGGGTACCTGGAATTCAACAACCGCTTCAATCCGCAGATAGTACCGTTCACCCTGAATTCCGGACTCATCGGAAACGGAGCAAACCTAAACCTGAATACTCTCTACGTACTTACCAGCAGCCAGACTGCCTCCGCCTCCGAAATGGTGATTAACTGCCTCGACCCGTATATGGATGTTGTCATAATCGGCGGTACTACCGTAGGCAAGAATGTAGGTTCCAGGAATTTCTCCAGCCCCGAACTGATGATAACGATGAATCCCATCGTCTGCAAGATATACAATTCGGAAGGGAAATCTGATTATGAATCCGGATTCCAACCGGCCTACTCGGGATATGTAGTGAATGAGATGAGCGACATGTCACGTTTCCTGCCCTTTGGAGATACCAACGAAGCCTTATTGAGCACTGCACTCGGCGCCATCGACGGAAGCATACAACCGCCCGCACAAGAAGATACCCGTTCTTTAAGAGTGACCACTCTCGCAAACTCCATTGAACGTCGGGCAAGCCATGCCGTACGCATCAAATAAAAAGACAAATAGGATGAAACTAAACAGAAGAGTTACAATCATCACCCGATTTTCGGGAATCATGTTCAGCCTGCTGTTGCTCGGCGGACTGGCAGCTTGCAGCGATGATAACAATGGCAGTGATACGCCAGAACCGGAGCCGTCAACCTACCCCACCACTCCTTTCTCCAAAATCGAACTCAAAGAAGTGATAGAGAGCGATGCGCAACCGGTTACTGCCACCCACACCTACCTTTACAACAGTGCAGGCAGGCTGACCAGCTACACCGGCAAACAGAGCTTTACAGCAGGAGACGAACTCTTCGAGATAGAGAATACCACTACTGTCGAATACAAGGACCATCAAGCCGTGATAACCGACGAAGCAGGTACAGTATCAACCTACACGCTGAATGACAAAGGTTATGCCACCACTTGTACCAGTCAGGATATGGCAGGAAATACCCGTACTTACACCTTCTCCTACCTCATCAACACCGAAGACAAATACTATCTGGAAAACATCACAGAAAAGCTGGACGACGGAAAAGAATACTCATTCATTACAATAGACTACAGCAACTTCCGGGCATTGCGCATACAGCAAAAGGTTGACACTTTTGAGCACAACAGTACGGCTACCACACCATCAGACAATGAAATTGCAAATATCTCCGAAATACCAAGCCTATTCATTACGGACATGTATCCGCTTTCCATGCATGCGGTTGCCATATACGGGAAGATATTGGGAGAACCTGCAAACTATCTGATTACCCAACTCATCCCGGACAGCAACGGAGAAAGTGAAGAGACCACCACCTATACTTATACGTTAGATAACCGGGGTATCGTCACTTCCTGCCATGCAGTCGTCAGGCATATAAGGAACGGCTACGAGCAGGACTACACACGCACCGTGAACTATACCATCGAATAATAAGTTACTTACTTCTTAAAGAACTTGTCGAAGAAAAGGACGTGATAGTCTATGGAGTTGTTCCAATACGTTCCGGTATGTCCACCGGGACGGGTGATGAAGTCATGGTCTATCTTCCTTGCCAGCAGCCGGTTGTGCAAGTCCTTGTTCACTTCAAGAAAGAAATCGGCCTCACCGCAGTCGATGATTAGCGCCAAGTCTCCATTTACAATCTTATCCAGCTGGTTGACCACCGTATGCGCATCCCAAGATGCCTTGTTGGCAGCAAACTCTCCCAACTGCTTGTTCATTTCCCAATTCTGGGGGAACGGCCGTATATCCACTCCTCCACTCATACTGCCCGCCGCACCGAACACATCCTTATGACGGATAGCACTCCACAAAGCACCGTGGCCGCCCATACTCAATCCACTGATGGCACGCGCCTTTCTATCGGGAATGGTAGCATAGTTCCCGTCTGTATACTTCACCAATTCCGAGGTGACAAAAGTCTCATAACGGTAGGCAGGATTCTCCGGACTGTCCCAATACCAACTGTTCTTGCCGTCCGGACATACAAATATGATTCCTTTCTCATCCGCCATCTGCGGCAATTCCGGCTTCAGCTGCACCCAGCTCCGCGCATTGCCGCCATAACCGTGCAACAGATAAACCACCGGACAAGCCTGCTTGCCGATAGCCTTATCAGGCAATACATACACAACTTTTACATCCTTATTCATGGCTGCACTTCTCACCAACACCGTGTCTACACGTGCCGCCTGCAACATTACGGCAGACAGACACCACAAAAGCCCCAAGGCAATAATTCTTTTTTTCATCTATTTATTGTTTATTTTTTCTAACGGATGGCAATATTAACAATAAATACTGAAAAATCATTATCTTTGCCTCACAAACTATTCAAAATCCACTATGGAGTTTATTATCATTCTACTTTTACTTATTCTGAACGGCATTTTTGCCATGTATGAAATCGCTTTAGTCTCCTCAAGTAAAGCACGCCTTGAAACTCTTGTCGGAAAAGGGAACAAAAGAGCCAAAGGAGTATTGAAACAACTGGAAGAACCCGAAAAATTCCTCTCCACCATCCAAATCGGTATTACTCTTATCGGTATCGTATCCGGTGCCTATGGTGGTGCCACCATCGCTGATGACGTAGAACCGCTGTTCGCCCTCATTCCGGGAGTAGCCGCCTATGCCAAGACTCTCGCCATGATTACCGTAGTAGCCATCATCACCTATCTGTCGCTCATCATAGGCGAACTGGTGCCCAAGTCCATCGCCTTGAACAACCCGGAACGATGGGCCACCATGCTCAGCCCCTTCATGATTGTGCTGACCAAGATTTCCTATCCGTTTGTATGCCTGCTGAGCGCTTCCACCAAACTGATGAACAAACTCATCGGACTGAACAGCGGCGAAGAACGCCAAATGACACAAGACGAACTGAAGATGATTCTGCACCAAAGCTCGGAACAAGGCGTCATCGACAAAGACGAAACGGAAATGTTGCGTGACGTGTTCCGCTTCTCGGACAAAAGAGCGAATGACCTGATGACCTATCGCCGCGACATCGTCGTGCTCCATCCCACAGACACACCGGAAGAGGTGCTGCGTATCATCCACGAAGAACACTTCAGCAAATATCTCCTGGTGGAGCGGGGAAAGGACGAGATTATCGGTGTGGTTTCCGTAAAGGACATCATCTTGATGATGGGCGGCGAACAACCCTTCAACTTACGTAGTATTGCACGCCCTGCTTTGTTTATTCCGGAAAGTTTGTATGCAAAGAAAGTTTTAGAGCTGTTTAAGAAGAACAAAAACAAGTTCGGAGTTGTTGTAGACGAGTATGGAAATACAGAAGGTATCATCACCCTGCACGATTTGACGGAAAGTATCTTCGGAGACATCCTCGAAGAGAATGAAACGGAAGAAGAGGAAATCGTTGTTCGTCAAGACGGTTCCATGCTGGTGGAAGCTTCCATGAATCTGGATGACTTTATGGAGGCGATGGGCATTATGAACTATGATGACCTGAAAGAAGAAGACTTCACCACCTTGAGCGGTCTTGCCATGTTCTTGATAGGACGGGTGCCGAAAGCCGGAGACTTGTTCAGCTACAAAAACCTGGACTTCGAAGTGGTGGATATGGACCGCGGACGGGTGGACAAGCTGCTCGTCATCAAGAAAGAAGAAGATGAATAACAAACGCTATTGCGTCTTTATAATTAACTTAAACCATTAAAGCAATGAAAAAAGTAATGATGATTGCAGCCCTTGCCGCTGCATTGGTATCCTGCCAATCAAAAGGAACTCAGAACAATGACGCCGTCGCCATGGACGAAAGTGTAATGGCTGTTACCGGCAATGACTCGTCTGCCGTAGCCGTATACGAAGGAATCCTTCCCGCCGCCGACGGTCCGGGCATCCAGTATGTATTGAGCGTAGACAGTGTAGGTCCCGACGGAGAAAGCGGCTACACGCTGGTAACAACTTATCTGGATGCCGAAGGCCCCGGAAAGAACAAGAGCTTTACTTCCAAAGGAAAGAAAGAAGTTATCCAGAAAGACGTCGACAACAAGAAGAAAACAGCCATCAAGCTGACCCCGAACGACGGGGACACTCCGGTGTACTTCGTAGTAGTGAACGACACAACCCTGCGCCTTGTCAACGACAGCCTGCAGGAAGCAGTGAGTGACTTGAATTATGACATCATCCAGGTGAAATAGTCCATCCATACTTATAAGAAAGAACGGTACAGCCGGAATTACTGAATTCAGTGGTTCCGGCTGCTGTTTTTTCAATGAGGGGGCATTTCAAACAAGAGAACAGAAGGCTATATCAAAAAGTTAGTGCTATCTTTGTCGCTTCATCAAAGTATATATAAACATGAAACATTCTTCCGAGAAACCTTTAGCACCTGCCAACTACTCACGCTGTTTCAACAACCAATGCCCGAAAGCCGACAACTGCCTGCATCGCTTAGCCGCCCTTCGCGATACCCCCGAGTACCCGTCCATCCGCATCATCAATCCACTGTGTATTCCAGAGGATAGCAGCCAATGCGCCTATTTTCAATCGACACAAAAGATACATGTCGCATGGGGAATCAGCCACTTGCTCGATGAAGTTCCCTACAAGAATCTCCAACCTCTGAAAAGCCAGTTGATAGCCCATTTCGGCCGCGGAAAATACTACCGCTTCTACCGGGAAGAATCTTACCTTTCCCCCGAAGACCAGAACTATATCCGCAGAACTTTCCACCAATACAACATTCCGGGAGAACCGGCTTTCGACTCTTACAGCGAGGAATACAAATGGTAGAAAGGTAATCTTCAGCCCCCTTTTCATGTCATTTTATCACTGAAAATATAGATAACACTTTAGTTCACAACGGTGAACACTTTGTTACAACAGTAAGAAACAAAGTGTTCACATACTATGAAACAAACTGTTCGCACTCAATAAAACAAACTGTTTTCTTTAACGGAACAAACTGTTTCCTACTAATGAAACAAACTGTTCTCCATATTGAAACAAACCGTTCTCCTTAGGGAAACAGACGGATTCCCTTTTGAAGCCCTACAAGGGGAATAATTATCGCCTGCGAAAATATAGGAGGAAATACAGCGACATAGTGCGATACCTATTCTCTGCAAAACGGGTGAACGTGTTCGGGAGGATATTGCAGCAACACGGGATGAGGTAAAGGAAAGAGAGGGGGAGATGGTATATTGTGTGGTAAAAGTGGAGAGGTAGAAAAGACGGAAAGGATTACAGTTGAAATAAATTCTTTTTCTTAACTTTGTGAAATAGAAACATCGAATATGACGATGAAGAAAATAAAAAGATGAAAACAGCACTATCTATAAATCAACCGTTCAAGGATTGGGTAAACCACCTAAAACAAGACATTCGTAGTGCACAGATTAAAGCGGCTGTACGCGTGAACAGCGAACTGCTTCACCTTTACTGGCAACTGGGGGCAGAAATTATAGAACGGCAGAAAGAAATGACTTGGGGAAGCGGATTTCTCGAAGAGTTGAGTCGTGAGCTGATGGCAGAATTTCCTGATATGAAAGGGTTCTCATATAGAAACATACGCAGTATAAAGCAGTGGTATCTATTTTATAATGAGCCATATACAATTTGGCAACAAGTTGTTTCCAAATTAGGTGAAGAGAAATTTTTCTCCATCCCTTGGGGGCATCATCTCTATATCATCTCCCAATGCAAGGAAGTGAACTTATTCGGAGAAAGACAGTTAAACAATAAAACCGGAAACATATATGGCCGATAATTATCTTGAAAATCAGTACGAGCAATACCGGGCACGCAAAGCAGCTTGGGAGAAAGCGAAAAAATCCGGTAAGGCACAAACGCTACATAAGCCGACACTTCCTCTCAAAAAAGGCGGAAAGAAAGTGTTCGTTACCGGAGGTGCAGGGGGTATTGGCAAAGCCATTGTAGAAGCTTTCTGCAAGCTTAATTACCAAGTAGCCTTTTGTGACAAGAATGAACTGAAAGGGCAGCAAACCGCCCAAGCCACCGGAGCACAATTCTATCCCGTCGACCTAAACAGCAAAGAAGCATTGGAACTTTGCCTGCAAAATATTTTCAAGGAATGGGGGGATATTGACATCATTATAAACAATGCCGGCATCAGTGAATTCTCTCCCATCACAGAAACGAGTGTGGAGACTTTCGATAAAATATTGTCTGTGAATTTACGTCCGGTGTTCATTACTTCACATGCGTTGGCAGTACACCGCAAAAGTCAAAACAACACGAATACCTACGGAAGAATCATTAATCTCTGTTCTACGCGCTATCTGATGAGTGAACCGGGGAGTGAAGGATATGCAGCTTCCAAAGGAGGCATCTATTCGTTGACGCATGCGTTGGCTTTATCGCTTGCAGAGTGGCACATCACGGTCAACTCCATCTCTCCGGGCTGGATTCAGACACACGATTATGAACAATTACGGGCAGAAGACCATTCGCAACACCCCTCCGGACGGGTTGGCAAACCGGAAGATATTGCCCGTATGTGCGTATTCCTATGCCAAGACGAAAACGACTTCATCAATGGCGAAAACATCACCATTGACGGAGGCATGACCAAAAAGATGATTTACTGGGAATAGCCCTTTTATAAAACAATCTGCCCAACATAATAATTATAGGATATGAACATGAAAAAGTCTTTTATAGGAATCCTGGCAGCAACCATCATCCTCAGCGGATGCGGCACAAGCCAGATGGCTGCAGGCGACCCTAACGCAGTGCTCGCAGGAGCTGCCATCGGAAGTAATGTAGGCGGTGCCATCGGCGGGCTGATAGGTGACAGTAACGGAGGCTGGCGAGGAGGATACCGGGGTTCCGCCATCGGCACCATCATAGGAACCATTGCGGGAGCTGCCATTGCCAATGCAGCCACAGCCCCCAAAAAGCAGGAGGAGTACAGCTACCGGATAGAAAGGACACAGCCCTATCCCCCGCAATCCGGAAGACAGCCGCAAGCATCGGCCATCGACCACTTGAGGATACGGAATATACGTTTCATTGACGACAGCCGCAACCACGTCATCAATTCGGGCGAAAACTGTAAAGTGATTTTTGAAATCATGAACGAAGGAAACAAAACAGCCTACAACGTAGTGCCGGTGGTGGTGGAAACCACGGGCATGAAGCGTATTTACATATCGCCGTCGGTCATGATAGAGCAAATAACTCCGCGCAACGGTGTGAAATACACCGCCAACATCAGTGCCGGAGAACGGATAAAGACGGGTAACGTCACCATACGCATAGCCATAGCCGACGAGTACGGAGACGAATATGACTGGCAGGAGTTTTCGTTGCCCACACAACGGTAGAACAATGTCTTAACAGTAGTTTTTAAAAAGAAATGGAACAACAGCAATCTTCTTTCAAAGAAAAAGAACGCATAGAATTACGGGAACCCCGACGCTTCAAAGTCACCATCTACAATGATGACTTCACCACCATGGAGTTTGTGATAAAGGTACTCACCACCGTCTTTTACAAATCATCGGTAGAAGCGGAAACACTGATGCTGCAGGTGCACAAGAGCAACTCCGCGGTAGTGGGCATCTACTCATACGACATCGCCCACTCCAAAGTACAGAAAGCCACCCGCATGGCACGCAATGAAGGTTTCCCCCTCCGGCTCACCGTCACCCCGGAGGAAGAAGAATAAGAAAGAAACAATATGGATATAAAAAATACGATATTCGTAAACCAAGCATTCGCTTCCGCACAAAGAAAAGCCGAGTCTTACCGGCACGAGTTCATCATGCCCGAACATCTGCTGAGCGCCATTCTGGAACAGGAACCCTTTATCAACACCCTGCAAGATACCTTCTACAATTATGTGGAGCTCAGCATCTCACTGGAAAACTATCTGACGGAAGAAGTGGAAACTATCCCCGACAATGTGGAATACGAGTTGGGACTTTCCGTCCAGCTCAGCTCACTCCTGCAACATGCCTATACGGTGACAGAGTATTCCAGCGCCGAAGAACTGGGTGTTCCCCATCTGATACAAGGCTTGCTGCAACTGGAAGATTCCTGGGCATGCCATTTCCTGAAGGAAGCAGTCGGCGGCGACCTGCCCGAATTCCTCAGCCTGCTCATTACCCACTACGAAGAAGCGGAGCTGGCAGAAGAAGCAGGCGGTGTACAATCCCCCGATGAACAAGAGAAAACAGAACCATGGCGTAACTACGTGACCTGCCTCAACGACCGCCTGGCAGACCACAACCCGCTTATCGGCAGGGAGATGGAGTTGGAGCGAACCATACAAGTGCTCTGCCGCAAAGAAAAGAACAACCCGTTGCATGTGGGCGAACCCGGCGTAGGCAAAACAGCCCTTGCCTATGGGCTTGCCGCCCGTATCGAAGCGGGCAACGTCCCCGAACGGCTTGCCGGCTTCCGCATTTATGAGCTGGACTTGGGCAGTCTACTGGCAGGCACACAATATCGCGGCGATTTCGAGAAGCGGCTGAAAAGTATCATGGAAGGCATCGGTCGTGAGGGAAATGCCATCGTCTACATCGACGAGATACACAACCTGATAGGCGCCGGACGCACGGGCGAAGGCTCTATGGATGCCTCCAACATGCTGAAACCCTATCTGGAAACCGGGGCAATACGTTTCATCGGCTCTACCACCTACGACGAGTACAACCGCTACTTCGCACGCAGCAAGGGACTGGTACGCCGCTTCCAGCAGATAGACATACTGGAACCGAACATTGAAGAAGCCATACATATCGTAGAAGGCCTGAAAGAGAAATACGAAACCTACCACGGCGTCACCTACGAGCCCGACGTCATCCCCTATGCCGTAAAGGCAAGCGCCCGCTACATCAGCGACCGTTTCCTGCCCGACAAAGCCATCGACCTGGTGGACGAAGCAGGAGCTTACCGGGAAATACACCCCACAGACTCCGAGGAACAGACCGTGGACAAGGCACTGATAACCGACATACTGGCACGTACCTGCAAAGTCAATGCCCTCGCCATGAAAGAGGACGACACCGTCGCCTTGGAAAGCCTGCACGAACGCATCAGCTCCCGCATCTACGGGCAGGAAGAAGCCGTCCGTCAGGTGGTGGAAGCTGTGCAAATGTCCAAAGCCGGACTGCTGGACGAAAACAAACCGCTGGCAAGCCTGCTCTTTGTAGGCCCCACCGGAGTAGGAAAGACCGAAGTTGCCAAAGTGCTCGCCGCCGAGCTGGGCATCGCCCTGCAACGTTTCGACATGAGCGAATATACCGAAAAGCATACCGTAGCCAAACTGATTGGCTCGCCTGCCGGCTACGTGGGTTACGAGGACGGCGGCCTGCTGACCGACGCCATACGCAAGACCCCAAACTGCGTGCTACTGCTCGACGAGATAGAGAAAGCCCATCCCGACGTATTCAACATCCTGCTGCAAGTAATGGATTACGCCGTACTGACCGACAACAAAGGACGGAAAGCCGACTGCCGACACGTGGTCCTCATCATGACCTCCAATGCCGGAGCACAATATGCCCGCCAAGCGTCCATCGGCTTCAACAGTCAGGTCACCGCCGGAGAAGCCATGCTGAAACAAGTCAAGAAAACCTTTAAGCCCGAATTCATCAACCGCCTCTCTGCCACGGTGGTCTTCCATGACATGGACCGCCCGATGGCATCACTTATCCTCGACAAGAAACTCGGAGAACTAGGCAGCAAGCTGTCTTCCCGCCAGGTGGAAATGGTATTGAGCCAGGAAGCACACGAATGGCTGCTCCAACGGGGTTTTATCCCCGAATACGGCGCCCGGGAGATGGACCGCGTGATAGCCGCCCACTTGAAACCCTTGCTGATGCGCGAAATTCTGTTCGGTACATTGAAGGCAGGAGGAAAAGTCCGCGTGCAAGTGGAAAACGGAGCATTGAAACTACAACCCGCAACCGAATAACGATATGGTCTTTCAACTGACGGATAAACTTGCTTTCCCCGACCCTCACTACGGCGACCCCGACGGGTTGCTCGCTGTGGGCGGTGACCTCTCTATCGACCGCCTCATCCTGGCGTACTCCAACGGTATATTCCCCTGGTACGCATTTCGGGAAGAACTGATACAATGGTGGTGCCCGATGGACCGTTTTGTCATCTTTCCGGACGAAATCCATATCTCCCACTCCATGCGTACGCTCATCAACAAAGGAAAGTACGAAATCACCTTCAACGAAGCTTTCCAAGACATCATACAAACCTGCGGAGAATTGCGGATAGAACAAGAAGGCGCCTGGCTCGGAACGAAGATGATGGAAGCCTATACGCACCTGCACGAACAAGGATTCGCCGCCAGCGTGGAAGTATGGGAAGAAGAGCAATTGGTAGGTGGGCTGTACGGAGTGACCCTGGGACGTTGTTTCTTTGGAGAGAGCATGTTCTCACTCGTTCCCAGCGCCTCGAAGCTGGCCCTCATCCATCTGGCCCAATTCTTCAGGGAACATGGAGGCGTCATGATAGATTGCCAGTTCGAAACCCCTCACCTCAAAACAATGGGAGGCAGGCACATCAGTTACGACGAATATATGACATACATCGAACAAGACTGCCGCTTCTAAAAGTAAAAAGGAATAACGAGGGGCTCAGAACTATCCGCGCCTAAATATAGCATAATGAAAGTACTCATATACTTTTGACACTCTCCCATTCTATTTGAAGGCCGGAGCAGGAAGATGCATACCTGCCATCGTCAATTGGTTGTCCTTGGCATATTGGAGGAAATACTTGCGTGCTTTCACGGCAGCTTCCTTATCCATATCATAGGAAGCGCAGTATTCCGGATGCTCCAACTGAAGGGCCGCACCATGGATGAGGTCACCAATCACCAGTAACTTGCCACTCTGGAAAACCGTATGACCGGGAGTATGACCGACTGCCTCCATGGCAACCACATTGCCCGGCAAGGTATCGCCAAACTCAAACAGATGCAGCCGTTCCTTATAGGCATCCATCGTCTTTACGACCTGCGCCTTCCTTTCGGCAGGCATTGCCATCCAGGCATCATATTCCACTTTTGATGCGTACACTTCGGCATTCGGGAAGACTACACTGTCTCCCTTCATCATTCCACCGATATGGTCGCCATGGAAATGGGTAAGATACAGATATCCAATATCTGCCGGAGAGATACCCAAAGATTGTAATCCGGGCAACAGACGACTGCCGGGAGCTCCCATTCCCGTATCAAAAAGGATACGGATACCATTCGTATCTACCAGGAAGGTGCTCATGGAAGAAGGAATACCGCCTTGAAGCGACAAACTTTCCATCAATTCATCGCTTGCATCCGGGAAAATCGTTCTCGGCATCAAATGCTCACCAGCATTATCCTGAATCCAAGTGGCCTGCACTCCCTCCAGTTGCAAGGTCTTTACGCCACTGCATGTTACACCGACACTATCCATACTTACATCTTCATTTGTTTGTTTCTTTGTCCTGCTGCCGCAACCCGCCATCAGCAATGCTGCTGACACAACAACCAGGCACGTCCATGTCTTGTTTTTCATCGGTACAGAGTTTTTTATCCATAAATATTGAAGTTCGCACAAATATAGGCAAATAAAATCATTCGGCACACGGATGCCTGAACCAAAAACGGCTGCCGACTCCCAATTCCGACTCAGCACCGATAGTCCCGCCAAGATGCTCAATGATACTTTTACAGATGGACAAGCCTAAACCCGTGCCCTTCGCAAAGGTATTAAGCTTTACAAAGCGGTCGAACACAGTAACCACGGCATCCGGAGCAATACCCATACCGGTGTCCGTCACAGAAAACTCTATCTGACCGGTACCTTCCACCGGATGATATTCCAAAAGGATCTGCCCTTCACTGGTGAACTTCAAAGCGTTGTTTATAAAATTGGTGACCACCTGCATCAGACGTTTCTTGTCGGTATAGATACGGTAATCGGGCAAGTCGGGAGCCAACAGAACCGGTACAGCCTTGTCTTCCTTTATATCATAGTTGCGCATCACGTCCTTACAGAAGTCACTGACATCCACATACCCCATATTATAATCAAGTGTTCCCGCTTCTATCTTTGCCAAATCCAGAATGTCGGATATCAGTTGCAAGAGCAGTTCCGTATTCTCCTGCATGATGGCAAGGTATTCCTGGCGTTCTTCCCTATCGTCCAGTTCGGCAATGATGCTTGCAAAACCGACAATGGAATTGAGCGGAGTACGGATTTCATGACTCATATTGGCCAGGAAAGCAGACTTCAAGCGGTCCAGATGTTCTGCCTTATCCTTGGCGACCCGCAATTCCTCCTCTATCTTTTTCTGATGGTCGATATCCACACTGGTAATGACATGCGCCATCTGCCCGTCCACCCAAGCAAAGGCTGCACTGAACACGCGAAACCAACACTTGTCAAATGGCCGTTGATAATCCCACGAATAGACTTTGGTGGGGTGTCCGTTTTCATCTATCAAATGCCTCTTTGGGCAGAACTCACACTCCCCCGTCTTGTCCGAGTAGAGGGCCTCCCAGCATTTTTTCCCCCAGAAATGCTCGATACCGCCATATGGTTCCACCATAGACCTATTGGCATACAACATATCGTGGGAATCGAAAGAGTTGACGTAAATATCAACGCCCATATTATTCATGATACTGCCTAATGTATTGCTGGCCCTCACTTCCCTTTCCTTATATTCCCTGACCGCAATTTCCTTAGAGAACGAGCCCAGCAAGAGATGAATGATTTGCAACTCCTCTTCCGTGAGATAGGTCTCTTCCTCCCTGCCTGCAAAACCTATGAATCCGATGATTTTACCCTCAGTATCTTCAAAATGCCTGATTAACAAAGAATCCTCACCGTAGAAATCAAGAATGTCAATATCATCCCATGAAGCATCCGCATTTCTGTTTCCATAGAAAGGTTTATCCCGAGCTTTCATGGCATCGACATGCTCCTTTTTCAACTCTCCCATATCGAAACGGGGTTTCATAGTCCCACCTTCATTTCCAATCGTTTCTTTCAATAAGAAATAACGGAATCCGTCAGTCTGATAGATAAACCCTTTCGTAAAGTCATAGTAGTTGCAGAAATCGGTCAACGATTCAATAACTTTCCTTTCATTGGGTTCATTGCTATTCAACCGTTCTAAAAAATGAAGCAAGAATATGTTTAAGTTCTCTTTGTTTTTGCCCATATAATCTTTTGAAAAACTTTAAGGTGCTAATATACAACTTTTTAAAGAGAAATAAGTTTCTTTTATATATCTAGGAAGTTTAAAAAACAACCATTCCCCAATAAAACAAAAAAGGCAATAACTTAATTTATTTTACAAGTATCACTAAGGCAAAAGCTCTTCATCCGTATTCATACGACGGCATAACATCTAAAGTATACAAAAAGAAGTCTATGGAAGAAGAAAATATCCGAGACAGATTAATAGTCATTTTTTAAGGATAACAGAGTTGCTAATTTATCAAAAACAAAGTTAATTCACACATATATACATATTTGTATAAACGGAGAATAAGTAAAACTTTCCCAAAGATGTTTTTTTCTTCATAAGCGATACAACCTATATACAACGAAATAAAGATTTGCAGTACAAACGGTCTGTTATGAGAGAAATATAGTATCTTTGCAACATCATGTTGCACCGTTTTACTACTTCCATAACCGACATTCCGCTTCCGGAAAGGTTTACCTATCCTTTCTGCTATACTCCGCACCCATTATGTATATTGGCAGCCAAAGAAGTACAAAGCTATCTTACCCGACAAACTGCATGGAAGGACGAACTGCGCCAAGGCAAAATGTTCGGGGTACTGATTGTACAAACCGAGCATGGAGAAACCGGATATTTAGCTGCATTCTCAGGCATATTGGCCGGAAAGAACCTACATCCCTTTTTTGTTCCTCCCGTATATGACTTGCTACAGCCACAAGGCTTTTTCAAGATAGAAGAAGAGAACATCTCTTCCATCAACCGCAACATCCGGCAACTGGAAAATGACAAAGCATATGCCGCCTTATCAGCAGAGCTTGCCCGGACCATTCAGTCAGCAGAAAACATACTGGCAACAGCCAAAGCACAGTTGAAAGAAGCCAAAACAGCCAGAGAACAGCGCAGAAAAGAAAAAGAACTCAATGCGCAGGAAGAAGCCGAACTGATACGGGAAAGCCAGTTCCAAAAGGCAGAATATAAACGCCTGGAACGTTCATGGAAAGCAAGGATTACCACACTGCAAACGCAGACAGAAGACTGGGAAAGACGGATTTCAGCATTGAAGTCTGAACGTAAAACCCGCTCTGCAGCATTGCAGCAAAAGCTATTCGAACAGTTCGGGATGCTGAATTACCGGGGAGAAGTCAAGAATCTCTGTGAGATATTCGGGCAGACCGTGCACAAGACACCTCCTGCCGGTGCGGGTGAATGTGCGGCCCCCAAACTGCTGCAACAAGCTTATCTGCACGGATGGAAACCTATTGCCATGGCCGAGTTCTGGTGGGGTGATTCCCCCAAGACAGAGATACGCCATCACGGCCACTATTATCCGGCTTGCAAAGGAAAGTGCGAACCTATACTGCAACACATGCTGCAAGGTCTACAAGTAGAGGAAAACCCCATGTTGAAAAGAATGCAGGTACCCTCCCAAAATTTGGAGATTGTTTATGAGGACCCATGGCTTTCGGTCATCAACAAACCGGCAGGAATGCTGTCTGTTCCCGGCAAGGAAGATGCAGTCTCCGTCTATAGCCTGATGCGTGAGCAATATCCCGAAGCTGACGGTCCCCTGACGGTGCATCGTCTCGACATGGCCACTTCCGGTTTAATGCTCATTGCCAAGACCAAGCGTGTACACCAGAACCTGCAGGCCCAGTTCAAGAACCGCCTGGTCAGGAAACGTTATGTCGCATTGCTCGAGGGTATTGTCCCAAAGGACAAAGGTACGGTCGACCTCCCGCTTTGCCTGAATCCACTTGACCGCCCACGGCAAATGGTACACACCGAACACGGAAAGCCCGCCATCACCGATTATCAAGTTCTGGAACGTCTGGACGGGAAACGGACCCGTATCGCTTTCTATCCGCGCACGGGAAGAACCCATCAGCTACGTATACATGCAGCACACCCGCTTGGCTTGCACTGCCCCATCATCGGTGATGAACTTTACGGGGAGAAAGCAGACCGGCTTTATCTGCATGCCGAATACTTAGAATTTACCCACCCTATAACGGGAGAAACCGTAAGGATTACCAAAGAAGCTGAATTCTGACTGCCTACTGATTAATAACCAGCAAAGTAATGCAATAAATGATGATACTCCGACCTACCCCACAAGATTATGACGAACTGTTGACCGTCTGGGAAGCCTCTGTCCGCAGCACACACCACTTCCTGGCAGAAAAGGATATACAGTTTTACAAACCACTGATAAGAGAGCAGTACTTTCTTGCCGTAGAGCTTTACATCATCCGCAACGAAAAAGAAGAAATTGCCGCCTTTATGGGACTGAGCGATGAACTCATCGAGATGTTGTTTGTCCGTCCTGACCAACAAGGTAAGGGATACGGAAAACGGCTCATGGAGTACGCCGTCCACCAAAAACACATCCACAAAGTGGATGTAAACGAGCAGAACGGACAAGCTTGCCGATTTTACCAACATATGGGATTCCAAGTGGCCGGCCGGGACGAAACCGACCCGACGGGAAAGCCTTTCCCTATTCTGCACCTGCAATTACCAACCCCACCACAGATTACTCAGATTGAACACAGATTATAATTTAGCAAACTTATGAAGATACATCACATCGCCATCTGGACCTTCCAACTGGAAGAGATGAAAGAGTTCTACACACGTTACTTCAACGGGAGCAGCAATGAAAAGTACATCAACCCCAAAAAAGGATTCGAATCTTATTTCCTTCACTTCGATGAAGGAACGGATTTGGAACTGATGAGCCGTACGGACATACAGAATACCCCTATTGAGGAAAACAGACTGGGACTGACCCACTTTGCCTTTGCCTTCGACAGCCAGGAAGCTGTCCTCCGACAGACAGAACGGCTACGTACAGCGGGATATACCATCGCAGGAGAGCCCCGTACCTCCGGCGACGGATATTTTGAAAGTGTCGTCCTCGACCCGGACGGTAACCGTATAGAATGTGTATTCAGGGCATAGTCTCTCAATCAGAGGAGACAAAGCTTCTCAACAGTTTTATCTCCTCTGCCCAAAGCGATTCATCGGGCGTCTCCAAAATAATAGGTATACCGTCAAAACGCACATCTTGCATAAAGCGCCGGAAGAAATCCATACCTATCAGCCCCTTGCCGATGCTGTCGTGACGGTCTACTCTGGAGCCGAGTGCTTTCTTGGAGTCATTCAGGTGTATACCACGCAGATAGCCGAAACCTACCGCTGTGTCAAACTCCTCAAACACCTTGTCATACTCATTCACTATATCATAGCCTGCTGTATACGTGTGGCAGGTATCAAGGCAAACTCCAACGCGAGACTTGTCATCCACCCGGTCAATGATATGTCCCAGCTGCCAGAACTCATTTCCCACATTGCTACCCTGCCCGGCTGTGTTCTCTATGACAGCCACCACATCGTGCGTCTTGCCCAATATAAGATTAATGGATTCAGCGACCTTGTCCAGACACTCTTCCACGGAAATCTTATTCAGATGGCTGCCCGGATGAAAATTCAGTAACTTCAGCCCTAATTGTTCGCAGCGCTGCATCTCATCCAGAAAAGCGGCACGGCTTTTCTGTAACCCTTCTTCTTCGGGATGCCCTAAATTTATCAGATAACTGTCGTGAGGCAGGATATAGCGGGAATCGAAGCCAAGCTTCCCACAATTTTCCTTAAACACCCTGATACTCTCCTCCGTCAGCGGCCTTGCCACCCACTGACGCTGGTTCTTGGTAAACAAGGCAAAAGCATTTGCCCCTATCTCACTGGCATTGACGGGAGCCGCTTCCACTCCCCCACTGGCCGATACATGTGCACCTATAAATTTCATAATCTTATTGTATTTGCTCTTTCATGAATTCCCACTGGCATTTTTTCATGTCCACACACCCATTCTTTCTGAACGTCACGCCCTCTGCCTCCAGCAAAGCCCGCTGTTCCGCCCAGCACGGTGCCAGCCTGCCCTGGCTGTTCACTACCCGATGGCAGGGCAGACACATGCCGTCGGGCACATCGTGCATAGCATGTCCCACCATGCGCGAACATTGAGGTCTTCCGACAAGATAGGCTATCTGTCCGTACGTCACCACCCGCCCCGGAGGGATTGCGGCCACTACATTATAAACCTCCTGCTGAAAAGTGTCTTTGTCCATAAAAGTCTGGTTTGGGAAGGCAAAGATATGATAAATTCAGCAGGTATGCGAACAGACGTTACAAGAAAGTGGCTGCGCCGAGCGGATTGTATGTATAGGTGACATTACGGGCACGGATGATTTCGCCCGTCGGGGTAAACAATATCTGATATTTCGTCTGGAGATTTGCCATCCCTACCTCTACCGCCACGATGGACTGCCATTTGGGAAACTGTACCCAAGTGACATTCTGCACCATCCCTCCGGAATATTCACTGGCGGCAAAAGCATTGTAAACGGCAGGGGGCACTTCGTCCATTGTCTCCCAGTCCGTCTGTTGCATTACCCATTGCGCCTGCCCGTCAAACCAGACTTTCGTATCAAAACCGTTCATCAGGAAATCTGCCACATAATAAGACTCATCATGCGACCAGGCAACATCATCTGCCGTAGGATACATTTTCTTCAGTGCAGCCTGTACATCAGCAGGTGCCCAATCGGCAGAAGCCGAGACTGATACCATCAGCATCAAAATCAGAAAAGAGAATTTCAACTTACTCATAACTTCATCAGATTATCATGTTATGAGAAGAACGGCGTATGGCAGATTTTGTTCACCGGCAACTCTCAACCATTCAACAGTTAAAAAGAGATATCCATTGTAATTCAATAGAAAATGACTAACTTCACACCAGAAATTCAGAAATATGATAAGAATACATCCCATATCCGGCAACAAAAAGCAATATCTTGACCTGCTGCTGCTTGCCGACGAACAAGAGTCCATGATTGACCGTTATCTGGAACGGGGAGAGATGTTCATCCTATCCGATAATGATACAGTCAAAGCGTCTTGTGTAATCACCTGCGAGGATAAAGGAATCTACGAAATAAAGAGCATAGCTGTCTATCCGGAATACCAGCGCCAGGGATATGGAAGACAACTGATAGCATTCGTTCTTGAACATTATAAAGACCGGTGCCATACTATGCTTGTCGGCACTGGAGACAGTCCGCTAACCATCCCCTTCTATGAAAGCTGCGGATTTGCATACTCACACCGGGTACCCGATTTCTTTATCGATAATTACGACCACCCCATATTTGAAGGAGGCAAGCAACTGAAAGACATGATTTATCTGAAAAGGACGCTTCAACCAAAATAATATTCTATATTTGCATATCACTTAACTCCACACATTATGGAAGCTAAACTTTGCCAAAGCTGCGGAATGCCCTTGTCATCTGCAGAAGTACTCGGAACCAATGCCGACGGTAGCCTCAACGAGGAATATTGCACCTATTGCTACCAGCACGGCAATTTTGCACAAGACTGCACTATGGACGAAATGATAGAACATTGTGCACAGTTCACCGACGAATTCAACAAGGATTCCGGAATGAATTTCACTAAAGAGGAAGCCATTGCCGGTATGAAAGAATTCTTCCCGACCTTGAAACGCTGGCAGTCCAAACAATAAACATGCCATCCCGTATCGAGCAGGAAAAACAGACAGTAGAACGGATGGTCCGCCTCTACTGCCGGAAAAAGGAAGGTAACAAGCAATTGTGTCCCCGATGCGAGGAATTGCTGGGATATGCCCGCATTCGTCTTTCACGCTGTCCTTTCGGTGAGAATAAATCCACCTGCAGGCAATGCAGCATTCACTGCTACAAGCCCGAAATGAAAGAACGGATGCGTGAAGTCATGCGGTATGCCGGACCACGGATGCTGTTGTACCATCCCGTGGCGGCACTCCGCCATTTGTGGCAGGAATATGTCCATCAGTATCTCACCAAACGTTTCGGAGTTCCGCGCCAGGAACAGCACAAACAATAAACCGTATCCAGGTCGTATCCTTCCAATGAAGAGGTGCTGTCTTTAGGCACAATCTCGCCTTTGTCAGAGATGTAGACCGGCAGGCGCTCACCTTGTCCGTTCATCACAAAAAATGCCCCCACCTTGCATTGGGGGCATACCATCTTACGCATAATCAATTGAAATAATACAAAAATATAGCCACCCCTTCCAATGCCTTCTTCTTTTCACCTTGTATTTCGATGGCAAACTTTATTTCTGCCTTTGCTACGCCGCGCAGATTCGACAGAGATTGTAAATGGGCAACCAGTCGGATGCTCTGTCCGGACAATACCGCCTGACCGAACTTCATCTTGTCCATACCATAATTAATCATCATCTTCAGGTTGTTCACTTCAATAATCTGGTTCCACAGATATGGCAACATGGACAAGGTGAGATACCCATGTGCAATAGTGCTCTTAAAAGGGCTTTCCACTTTGGCGCGTTCCGTATCGACGTGTATCCACTGATGGTCCAATGTCGCATCAGCAAACAGATTGATACGCTCCTGAGGGAGCTCTACATATTCCGAAACACCGATTTGCTGGCCTACCAGCTTTTCAAAATCCTCGTACGAGTTGATAATCACTTTTTCCATTACTCTCTATTTTATTGATAAATTATAAATTCACACGCTTTATCCACATATCCGCCATTCGTTTATGCCCTGCAGGAGTGGGGTGGATACCGTCCCAAATCCAATAGGTGTCTTGAGAAGCCGGAGCAGTGCCGAGAATTTCATCGAACATCGCATTATAAGGAAGAAATACCGTCTGATAGTCCTTCGCTATCCTCTCTACGATGGCGGCACAGCGACGCACCAGACTATCACGTTCTGCAAAGTCCTCACTCTTACGCATATTGCCGACATTGGCAACAAAAGGAATGCCCAGCACTATCTTCAATTCCGGATTGGCCTGCAAAGAACGGTCAAGCAAGGAACGGTAACACTTCTCCCATCCTTCAAAATCAAAAGGCTCTTTTTTGTCACCCTGTAGATAGTAATGTACATCGTTTGTCCCCACCAAGACGGAAAGCACATCCGGTTTCATTCCAATGACATCCTCTTCCCAGCGTTTCTCCAAATCCCGGAGAGTGTTTCCACTGATGCCACGGTTAAAAAAAGCATATTCCTTTTCCGGAAAATCTCCTTGATAATGACTTGCACACAAATACATATAGCCGCTACCGTAAATATGGTTCATATCCCAAAGGCTTCGCTCCGCAGTCGGTTTGGGCATCCCGCAGGCATTTCCCCAGTTACCGTCCGTGATAGAATCTCCGATAAACAAGACACGCGGGCCGCTTGCATGGAGTAAGAGTGATATGCAGAAAAAAACTATTACAAAGAGTCCAATACGCTTCATGGCATTTTCTTGTTAGAATGTAAAAATTGCAACAAATATACGTCTTATTCCGGCAAGTACAAAAACTCGGGTACCTTTTTCCCATTTCCCAAAAACACATATAACCCTTATTTTTATTTCCGTTCATCACAGATTAATTTGGAAATAATGTATCTTTGTCAATATCTTAATTGTTGTGACAGAACAAAAACATCACTATTAAAGATTCCGGTATGAATTCTAAATTTGATTATGACTTACTGTCAGCAATGATGACCAATGCCAATATGGGATGGTGGGAAGCTGATTTAAAGACCGAAAGCTACATTTGCTCCGAATATATCTCCCGGTTGCTGGGACTGGATGAGGATGGAACCATCAGCTTTAAAGATTTCAACAAACGTATCCTGAAAGAGGAACAACGGCATACTACCACACATTCCTTCGACAATATCCGGCAGACACAAGAGACTGTATATCTGCTCAACACAGTAGAGGGTCCAACGTGGATAAGAAGCAAGATATGCCTGCAGAGAACCGATGAAAACGGTAATGTCAAAGTCTACGGCATTGCCGAAACACAAGACGGTCCCGACATGTCATCGGCATCCCAAGCCTTACAAGAGCGTAACCGTCTCCTCCATAATATTTATAAATATCTTCCGGTAGGAATTGAGCTCTATAACCGAGAGGGAATATTGATAGATATGAATGACAAAGAGCAGGAAATGTTCCATCTCAAACAGAAAGAAGATCTACTTGGAATTAATATTTTCGAGAATCCGATTTTCCCGGAAGAGATGAAAAGCAAGTTAAGAAAACATGAAAATGCAGACTTCACTTTCCGGTATGACTTCTCTAAAATAGACAATTACTACAAGACACAGAAGAAGACGGGCACCATAGACCTTGTAACCAAAGTCACAAGCCTTTACGACGATAATCACAACCTGACCAACTATCTGCTAATCAACGCAGACAAAACGGAAACGACCGTCGCTTACAACAAAATACAAGAGTTCGAGAGCCACTTTGAGCTTATAGATGACTATGCCAAAGTGGGATATGCCAATTATGACCTTCTTAATGAGCAAGGCTATGCCCAACGCAGCTGGTACAAGAACTTGGGTGAGAAAACAGAAACACCGTTGTCCGAAATCATCGGAACCTACAATCATCTCCACCCAGACGACCGTACTATCATGCTTGACTTCCTACAGAACGTAAAGAGAGGACTGGCACACAAGCTCAGCCGGGAAGTACGTGTTCTTAAAGAAGACGGTTCTTTCATGTGGACCCACGTCAACATCATTGTAGAACGCTACATGCCTGAACAGAACATCATAGAGATTATCTGCATCAATTATGACATCACCCAATTAAAGAAGACGGAAGCAATGCTGATACAAGCCAAGGAAAAGGCCGAAGAGGCAGACCGGCTGAAATCCGCTTTCCTTGCCAATATGAGCCATGAAATCCGCACGCCGCTAAATGCGATTATCGGTTTCTCCAGCCTGCTGCACTACGTGGAAAACGAGCAGGAAAGGGAACAGTACATCTCTTTGATAAACCACAACAACCAACTGTTGCTCAAACTAATCAACGACGTTCTGGACCTTTCCAAGATAGAGGCCGGACACATAAAGCTCCATTCCGAATGGTTCAATCCGGCAGAACTCATCGAGGAAAGTATTACCGAGTACGAACGGAACGTTCCGGCAGGAGTGAAACTCTTTGCCAGGTATCCGGCAGCCCCCGGCCAGATAGAGCACGACCCGATGCGCATCAAACAGATACTGAACAACTTCATATCGAATGCACTGAAAAACACCGTGCAGGGACATATCGAAGTGTACTACGAAACGGACACAGACGGAATAAGAATCAGTGTTTCCGATACTGGATGCGGTATTCCCCCCGACAAACTGGGAATGATATTCGAACGGTTTGAAAAGGTGGACTCTTTTGCCCAAGGTGCCGGATTAGGACTCTCCATCTGCAAATCCATCGTTGAGAAAATGAATGGAGTGATTACCGTAGATTCGACAATGGGAGTGGGAAGCACATTCACCGTGGAACTGCCCTGCCGGACAAGACCATCCTGACAACAAACGAAAAACAATGATTTATGACCGCACAGAAAGAATTTACCCTAACCCCTCGCCGGCGTGGCTTTCACCTGGTGACAGAGGAGATTATACGCAACCTTCCACCGCTTCCGTCTGCCGGAATCCTGCATCTGTTCATCAAGCATACAAGCGCAGGCCTCACCATCAACGAGAATGCAGACCCTGACGTACAGACAGATATGGAAGCCATCTTCAACCGCCTCGTAAAAGAACGGGAACCTTATTACCAACATACATGCGAAGGCGATGACGATATGCCCGCCCATGCCAAGGCAACCCTCAGCGGAACCAGCCTCACCATCCCCATCACCAATGGGCGTCTGAACATAGGTATCTGGCAAGGCATCTATCTCTGCGAGTTCCGCAACCGGGGCGGAGGAAGAAGAATTGTAGCAACCGTCATCGGATAATCCCCTATCATCATGCAGAAAGCCATCATCATCGGTGCCACTTCAGGCATCGGACAAGAAGTAGCCAGGATACTTGTACAACAAGGCTGGCATATAGGTATTGCCGGCAGAAGAGAGGAAGCATTGCATGCCCTACAAGCCACCGCACCCGACCGGATAATCACGGAACAGCTGGACGTTACGGAAGAGACAGCGACTCTACACCTCCATAACCTGATAAAAAAGCTGGGAGGCATAGACCTGTTTTTCCTCAGTTCCGGCGTGGGACATCAAAACCGGGACTTACAACCGGACATCGAACTGAACACGGCACGTACCAATGTAGAGGGATTTACCCGCATGGTGACTGCCGCCTTCAACTATTTCAAGGAAAAAGGCTCCGGACATATTGCTGTCATCAGTTCCATTGCAGGCACTAAAGGACTGGGCGTTGCACCGGCCTACTCTGCCACCAAACGCTTCCAGAATACCTATATCGAAGCGCTGGCACAACTTGCCCGGATGCAGCATCTTGATATACACTTCACCGACATCCGTCCGGGATTTGTTGCCACCGATTTATTGAAAAGCGGGAAATACCCGATGCTGATGAAAGCAGACCGTGTAGCACAGCACATAATCAAGGCTTTAAGAGAAAAGAGACGGGTAGTTGTCATTGACGGACGCTACCGGGTACTGGTATTTTTTTGGCGTATGATTCCACGATGGCTATGGGAAAGGTTGCCTATAACGAATTGATTTCGTATCTTCACGTCTCCAAACAGAAATAGACATACAGACATGAAGAAAAATTCAAAATATATCGTGCTTACCGCTGCCATTGCACTGTGCGCAGGTTCCAGCCTCCCCTTCCTCGCAGGCAGCAGTACGCTGAATCCCGAACGCGATTCCGTGAAATCCGAAGTTCCCTACTGCGTGACCTCCCCCAGCGTACCGGACAAGATCACTTTTGCCGGACAAGCTATTGACCTGCTTCGCTACGACCACCGCGAACGTATGGACCGCGAACTGATGTCCTTCACCTACATGCACTCCACCACCATGCTCATGGTGAAGCGTGCCAACCGCTACTTCCCCGTCATAGAGCCTATACTAAAAGCCAACGGCCTTCCCGATGACTTCAAGTACCTCGCTGTGATAGAAAGCAACCTGAACCTGCTTGCCAAATCGCCTGCGGGTGCCGCCGGCCTATGGCAGTTCATGCCTGCCACCGGACGCGAATTCGGACTGGAGGTGAACAGCAACATCGACGAACGATACCATATCGAGAAAGAGACCAAAGCAGCCTGCAAGTACCTGAAAGATGCTTATCAGAAATACGGGAACTGGCTGTGCGTAGCCGCCGCCTACAATGCCGGGCAAGGACGCATCTCCACACAGCTGCAGAAGCAAATGGTGGACCAGGCTGTCGACTTATGGCTGGTAGAAGAGACTTCGCGCTACATGTTCCGCCTGCTGGCAGCCAAAGCAGTCATCAGCAATCCACAGCAGTACGGCTTTCTGTTGAAACGGGAACATCTTTATCCGCCCATCCCCTACACGGAAGTGACCGTCACAACGGGCATCGGCAACCTGGCACAGTTTGCCAAAGATAAAGGCATCACCTATGCCCAACTGAAAGATGCCAATCCGTGGCTGCGGGATACCTCGCTGATGAATAAAAGCGGACGTACATACATACTAAAAATACCGACACAAGCCGGAATGCATTACAACCCCAAGAAAACAGTGCCCCACAATAAGAATTGGGTCATCAATTAATAAAAAAGAAAGAGAGGATACGATGATGATGTTAAACTTTGATTTTGTGCTCAGGTTGCTGGTAGCCGGAATATTGGGTGCCATTATCGGACTGGACCGGGAATACCGTGCCAAAGAAGCAGGCTACCGCACCCATTTCCTGGTATCATTGGGAAGCGCGCTCATCATGATTGTATCCCAATATGGTTTTCAGGAAATCATCAAGGAAAGTAGTGTGACGCTGGACCCCAGCCGTGTTGCCGCACAAGTAGTCAGCGGTATCGGATTCATCGGTGCGGGTACCATCATTTTCCAGAAACAGATAGTCAGGGGACTGACAACAGCCGCAGGAATATGGGCTACTGCAGGCATCGGATTGGCAGTAGGTGCAGGAATGTACACCATCAGCATTGCCGCCACCCTGCTGACTCTGGCAGGGCTCGAACTGTTGAGCCTTATTTTCAAAAGCATTGGCATGAAAAGTTCCGTGATAACCTTTTCCACTTCCAGCAAAGAGATACTGCCGCAAGTGTCCCGGCGATTCAACTCCAAAGACTATCTGGTGGTGTCCTACAACCTGGACCGGCAAGTGCAGGGAGAGTACACCAACTATCAAGTGACCATGGTCATCAAATCCAAGAAAAGCTATGATGAGGGATATTTGCTGCAACTGATGCAGGAATTTCCCGAAGTGACAGTGGAGAAAATCGAATAAAGGGAATCACTGCTGTTTTTCCGTCAGATATTTCCAATAGCGCACGGGCATGTCCTGCTTGTGCTTCCGGGGATTGAGGCGTTCCTTGATGCAGATTGCCTTGAAATAGGTTTTCCAGAGAGACTGGAAAAGCTGTTCGTCTCCGTCCATCAGACTTTCGTCGAGCATGCCGGTGACAAGATGTCCTTCGCGACTGTCCTCACCAAAAGTCACCTGGCGCACCTCCTTCAAGTCGTAATAGTACCCATAGGCTCGCCTGATGTCATAAATCAACCAACGCTGGTCGGCAAAACGGTCCTTGAAATGCCCCGTCACCAAAGGAAGGGCATTCTTTTCGGGCTCGATGGCAGCAAAGAAAGTACCGTCCGCAGCCTTCTGGAAGCGGACAAACTGAAGCAGGCGTATACGCTCCCAATCCACCCGCTTCCACATACGGGAGAACTCCAGCACATCAGGGTCGGCAAAGTTCGTTTCAATGGAGCGAGGAGCATCTATCGCCTTGCGGATATAGCGGAACAGCAGCATGGGAGTTTCCGGTTCCTCTGCCAGCCAGCATTGGGCGAGGCAGGCAAGTGCCGCAGACGACAGCTTCTTCTGCAATCCGCGCCAGACGCGACCGGACTTCTCCTCATCGGTTATCACTGTAAATATTTCATCGTAGAACAATGGTAGAGGCTCTCCCTCCAACAACAGTGCATCGGGGAAAATGCGGCGGGAATAGGCTTCAAAAACAGAAGTCAGCAATCCCTCAAAAGTCTTATCGTATAAAAAGATATTCATTCGCCAAAATCAAGCATCAACTGCCTCTCATCCACTTTTTTCTTGTTCGGTTTGGGCAACAGCAGACTGCGTACCCCTTGCGGAGTCAGCTCATTGACCGTGCGCATCGGCAACTCGCAGCAGGTAATGAAATACTGCGCCTTCTTCATCACCACCCCTATCTTCTTCAACTGGTAGAAACCTATCTTGGAGAAACGTCGGGAAGCCACTATCAGCCGTGCCGACTTCACGCCGATGCCCGGCACGCGGAGCAACATCTCATAATCCACCTTGTTCACATCGATTGGAAACTGCTCGGGATGGCGCAAAGCCCAGGACAGCTTGGGGTCAACCTCCAAATCAAGGTCTGGGTAGGCATCATCCACTATTTCCTCCACCTTGAACTGATAGAAGCGCATCAGCCAGTCGGCTTGGTAAAGGCGGTTTTCGCGCACCAAAGGGGGCTGTTTCAATGCCGGCAGGCGCTTATCGTAGGTATTGACGGAAATATAGCCCGAATAGTAGACACGCCGCATCGTAGGTCCCTTATAGAGGGCCGACGAAAGATACAGAATATCCTTGTCCGTCTCGGCGGTAGCGCCTACTATCATCTGTGTGCTTTGTCCTGCAGGAGCGAAACGAGGAGCGTGGCGGTGTTTCTTGCGTTCTTCCGAACTTTCAAGGACTCCCTGCTGGATGTAGCGCATAGGCGCATATACACTCTTATGGTCTTTCTCCGGGGCAAGCAGTTTCAGGTTCTCCTCCTTCGGTATCTCGACATTGACGCTGAGACGGTCGGCATAAAGCCCTGCCTCATTCACCAGTTCGCGGCTGGCACCGGGAATGCTCTTCAGATGGATATATCCGTTGAAACGATGGATAGTGCGGAGGTCCTTGGCAACGCGCACCAGGCGTTCCATCGTGTAATCGGGATTACGCACCACCCCACTGCTCAGGAAAAGCCCTTCGATATAGTTGCGGCGATAGAACTCCATGGTGAGGTCTACAAGCTCGGCCACCGACAGCGTGGCACGCGGCAGGTCGTTGCTGCGGCGGTTGATGCAGTAGGCGCAGTCGTAGATGCAATAATTGGTAAGCATCACTTTGAGCAGGGAGATACAACGGCCGTCCTCGGCAAAACTATGGCAGATGCCCCAGCCACCCACAGTGTTCCCCAGCATGCCTGCCTTGCCGGAGCGCACCGTACCACTGGAGGAGCAAGAGACGTCATACTTTGCCGACTCTGCCAGTATCTTCAGTTTATTGAGAACGTTTTCATCCATAATACCTGCGTCAAAAGTAGCAATAATACTTTTCAAAAACAAAAAAGACCGCCAGTAGTGGCAGTCTTTCGCAGCATCAAATATGCTTTTTTTCTTACTTCTTAGAAGCTTCCAAAGATGCTTTGCGGAATTCCTTCATAGCTTTTTCGATTTCCAAAGAAGCCTTACGAGCGCGAGTTCCTGCTGCCTTGTTACCGTTTTCCAACTGAGCGTTTGCATCTTTTGAGAAGTCTGCATACAATGCAGCTACTTTTTCAACTAATTCTTTCATAATCCTTTTTAAATTACTTCGTTAATAATGTCTGGCAAAAATACATTCTTTCTTGAAATAAATGCAGAAAAACGATATTTTTTTTGAAATATTCGGTAAAATCGCCGCAAAAAGGGGCTCTTACGCGTTTTTTATCTACTTTTGCAAGCATGAAAACGCTTACTGACACCGAATATATACACGCTCTCATAGCCGAAGGAGAGCACCAACAGCAGGATTTCAAGTTCGAAATATCCGACGCCCGCAAGATAGCCAAAACCCTTTCAGCCTTTGCCAATACAGACGGTGGAAAACTGCTCATCGGAGTGAAAGATAACGGGAAAATTGCCGGTGTTCGTTCGGACGAAGAACAATATATGATAGAAGCGGCTGCCGAACTTTATTGCAGCCCCGAAGTGAACTACATCATGCAGACCTATCTGGTGGAAGGCCGCAGTGTGCTGGTGGTACAAATCGAGGAAAGTGACCGGAAGCCGGTATATGCCAAGGACGAAACAGGAAAATACTTGGCCTATCTCCGCATCAAGGATGAAAACATCCTGGCTACTCCCGTCCATCTGCGCGTCTGGCAGCAAAGCGGAAGTCCGAAAGGAGAACTGATAGAATATACCGAACGGGAACAACTGTTGCTCAATCTGCTGGAAGAAAACGACCGCCTTTCACTGAACCGTTACTGCCGCCTGGCGCATCTTTCCCGACGCGCCGCCGAACATCTGCTGGCAAAGTTTGTTCGTTATGACATAGTGGAACCGGTGTTTGAAGGACACAAATTTCACTTCAAGCTGAAATAGGCAAGGAGATTCCGTCAGGTTTGTCCAGATTTGTCCATGGTACAAATCGCAGCACACGAGCTCATATCACGTTGATTATCACCGACTTGCAAGAAATCTATCTCAGTTAACGACAGAGGTAGCCTTGAATAACGACAGAAGCAGCCTAAAGTAACGACAGAGGGTAGCACTTGTTTTGTGTGAGTTTTTTTTACTACAAATAGATAACTGTACATATACATTATGGGAATAATAAATCTGATAAACGACCTGCTCTGGACCTACATCCTCGTTGCCCTGCTGTTGGGATGCGCCGTATGGTTTACGCTGAGAACCCGCTTTATACAGTTCCGGATGATAAAGGAAATGGTACGTCTGCTGGGCGACTCGGGCGGGAAAGGCGATGCCAAGGAAAAGCATATCTCATCGTTCCAGGCATTTGCCATCTCCATTGCCAGCCGTGTAGGTACGGGCAATCTTGCAGGGGTTGCCACCGCCATTGCAGTAGGCGGTCCGGGCGCTGTATTCTGGATGTGGGTGATTGCCCTCCTGGGTGCTTCCAGCTCGTTTGTAGAATCTACACTGGCCCAATTGTATAAGATAAAGGGCAAAGACTCCTTTATCGGCGGCCCGGCCTACTATATGCGTAAGGGACTGAAACAGCCGTGGATGGGGGCACTGTTTGCCGTACTTATCACCATTACCTTCGGATTTGCATTCAACTCGGTACAGAGCAATACACTGTGTGCCGCTTTCGAAGGCGCTTTCGGGTTCGACCATGCCGTTGTGGGAGGGATCATCACCGCACTCACGCTGACAATCATCTTTGGAGGCGTACAGCGCATAGCCAAAGTCAGCAGCATCATCGTCCCCATCATGGCGTTGGGATACATTGCACTGGCACTTATCATCGTTCTGTTGAACATCAAAGAGCTGCCGGGAGTCCTGGCACTCATTGTCGACCACGCCTTCGGATGGGAGCAGGCTTTGGGAGGGGGTGTCGGCATGGCGCTGATGCAGGGCATCAAACGCGGGCTGTTCAGCAACGAGGCCGGTATGGGGTCCGCCCCCAATGTGGCGGCAACCGCACACGTCAGCCACCCCGTGAAGCAAGGCTTGATTCAGACGCTGGGAGTATTTACCGATACGCTGATTATATGTACCTGCACCGCTTTCATCATTCTGTTCAGCGGTGCTCCACTGGATGGTTCCACAAACGGCGTACAGCTTACCCAGCATGCACTGACCAACGAGATAGGACCTTCGGGAGCCATCTTCGTTGCGGTAGCCTTGTTCTTCTTCGCATTCAGCAGCATTCTGGGAAATTATTATTACGGAGAAGCCAATGTGCGCTACCTTACCCACCGTAAATGGGTGCTCAACATCTACCGTATACTGGTGGGCGGCATGGTCATGTTCGGTGCTGTTGCCACCTTCGACCTGGCATGGAGCCTTGCCGACGTCACTATGGGACTCATGGTGCTCTGCAATCTTATCGCCATCAGCCTGCTCGGAAAATACGCTTTCAGGCTGCTTGAAGACTACCGCGCACAGAAAAGCGCCGGTATCAAAGACCCCGTTTTCACCAAGAACCGCCTGAAAGAGGTAGAAAAAGACATAGAGTGCTGGTGATAACCAACTTATTTCGTACTTTTGCAGCCGGAACCGCCGGATGACCTGCGGTCTTGTAATTTGTAATCAGTAATTCGTAATTTGATATGAGTTTATTTGCCAAACTATTCAACAAGAATACCGGAGAAGTATCTTCGAAGAATGTGGAAGACTTCGTGTCACTGACACGCGTCTACTTCCAGTCTGTAATAGCCGCCAACCTGGGCATCACCAATATCCGCTTTGTGCCGGATGTAGCCAACTTCAAGCGTCTGTTCAAAATCCCCACGCAGGGAGGCCGTCTGGGACAAGCGGAAAAGGCCGCTTCGCGCAAGATGCTGATGCAGGACTACGGCATCAGTGAAAACTTCTTCAAGGAAATTGATACTTCCGTCAAGAAGCACTGCCGTACGCAGAACGACGTACAAGGTTATCTCTTTATGTATCAAGGATTCTCCAATGACTTGATGATGCTGATGGGAAACCTGATGCAGTGGAAATTCCGCATGCCTTCCATCTTCAAGGGAGCACTGCGCAGCATGACCGAAAAAACCGTACACGACGTCTGTACAAAAACCGTATGGAAAAAGGACGATGTACACAAGACGGCAGCGGCAGTACGCCAGTACAAAGAGCGTCTGGGATATTCGGAACAATGGATGACCGAGTACGTTTACAACGTAGTGATGCTGGCCAAAAAGGAACCGAAACAGAAAGCCAACGAAGAGAAATAAAAGAAAAAGAATTCTAAAGAACTTTAGAAACAAGAAGGCGGGAAAGAAATTTCCCGCTTTTTTTTGTTATTTTTAGCAAATGAAATCATTTTCCCCTCACGGAACACAAGGACGCACCCCGCGTCAACCATCATAAATATTAACTTCAAAAAAACAATCGCTTATGAAACAAAAGAAAATGCTTGCACTCACTCTATCACAACTGGAACAACTTTATCGGCACGAACTCCCTGAATTGGTCAGCATCGCCGTTCAAAGCGACGATGCGGAAGCCTTCAAGGCCAACCTGACGGAGTACATTGCCGGACATCCGGAAGTGGACAACGAGGCCGGTAAGCAAATTCGACTCTTGATTGAATTTGACGGGCAGGAAGTACACGAGCTCTCCATCGGAGAACAGCTGCCCATATCAACTTTATCAATGCTGCATTCCTTCCTCACGGGACAATGGGAAGAGGAAACGGAAACGGACCTGTTCATCGACTTGTTCCAGCAGTTCAAACGCCTCCACCAGCCAGCCCCCACCCTGCCCTCCGCACAGAAAATCAAAACCCTGACCGAACGCTGGCCCAGCGGACTGGATGAAGACGTGCAGCATATCCGTGCAAAGAACAAGGAACGCATCCTGCATGCACTGGTGCAGAAGATTGAGCACCGCAAGAACCCGGCTTCCCGCTTCCATTTCGAAGAGGGACTCAGCTACGAGGAGAAGTTCAACCTCGTCAGCGAATGGTGGAATGACTTCCGTTTCCATCTTGCCATGGCCGTCAAAAGCCCTACGGAGCTAAACCGTCTTCTCGGCAACTCCCTTTCTGCCGAAACCATGTACCTGCTCTCAAAAGCCCGCAAGAAGGGAATGCCTTTCTTCGCCACCCCCTATTATCTGTCACTGCTGAACTGCACCGGCAGCGGATACGACGACGAGGCCCTGCGCAGCTATATACTCTATTCACCCCAACTGGTGGAAACCTACGGACAGATACGTGCCTGGGAACGGGAGGATATCGTAGAACCAGGTAAACCCAACGCCGCCGGCTGGCTGCTGCCCGACGGGCATAACATCCACCGCCGTTATCCGGAAGTGGCCATCCTCATCCCCGACACCATGGGACGCGCCTGCGGAGGACTCTGCGCATCTTGTCAGCGTATGTACGACTTTCAAAGCAAACGGCTCAATTTTGAGTTTGACACCCTGCGTCCCAAGGAGACATGGGAAAAGAAGCTGCGCCGGCTGATGGCCTATTTTGAGGAAGACACGCAACTGCGGGACATTCTCATCACCGGCGGTGACGCACTGATGAGCCAAAACAAGACGCTGGGCAACATATTAGACGCCGTCTACCGCATGGCAGTCCGCAAGCGGAAAGCCAATCAGGAACGGCCCGAAGGAGAAAAGTATGCAGAGCTGCAACGTGTACGCCTCGGCTCACGCCTCCCCGCCTACCTGCCCATGCGCATCAATGACGGGCTGGTGGAGATTCTAAGGGAATTCAAGGAAAAGGCGTCTACCATCGGCATCCACCAGTTCATTATCCAGACACATTTCCAAACCCCGCTCGAAGTCACTCCGGAAGCTGCCGAAGGAATACGCAAACTGCTGGCGGCAGGCTGGCTCATTGACAACCAACTGGTATACAACGTAGCTGCATCCCGCCGGGGGCATACTACCCGCCTGCGGCAAGTGCTCAATCAGTTGGGAGTGGTTTGCTACTACACCTTCTCCGTGAAAGGTTTTGAAGAAAACAATGCCGTGTTTACCCCCAACAGCCGTTCCGTACAAGAGCAACGGGAAGAAAAGCGCTTCGGGAAGCTGACCAAGGAAGATGCCCATAATCTGTCCGTACTGCTTGGAACCGTCCATGACCCGGCAGCCTGCATCCGGCGTTTCCTGAAAACGCACCACCTGCCTTTCCTCGCCACCGACCGCAATGTGCTCAACCTGCCCGCCATCGGCAAGAGCATGACCTTCAACATGGTAGGCATCACTCCCGAAGGCAAGCGCATCCTGCGTTTCGACCATGACAGCACCCGGCGCCACAGCCCTATAATAGACCGGCTGGGACAAATATATATCGTAGAGAACAAGTCCATAGCCTCCTACCTCCGCCAACTGCAGGCCATGGGAGAAGACGCCGAAGAATATGCCACCATCTGGAACTATACGGAAGGCAAGACAGAATCCCGGTTCAGCCTCTACGAATATCCTGATTTCCCCTTCCAAATCACCGACAGAATGAGCAATCAGGACATTGCAGGATAGCATATCCAAGATATATTCCGTACTTTTGCAGGCAGAACAATGAAATTGGAAAGTATGGAAATAGAACAACACCCTTTAGAACCCTTCCTTCCCGGCAACGCCCGTCTGCTGATGCTGGGAAGCTTTCCTCCGCAGAAAAAGCGGTGGTCCATGGAGTTTTACTACCCCAACTGGAACAATGACATGTGGAGGATTACCGGGTTCCTTTTCTTCAATGACAAGGATTATTTTGTAGACAAGACGAAGAAGGCTTTCTGCAAAGAACGCCTCATCAGTTTCCTGCAGGAAAAGGGTATTGCCTTGTTCGACACAGCCTCTGCCATACGGCGCCTGCAGGACAACGCCTCGGATAAGTTTCTGGAAGTGGTGCAACCCACGGACGTCCCTGCCCTGCTACACCGGATACCGCAATGCAAGGCTATCGTCACCACCGGTGAGAAGGCAACGGACACGCTGTGCACGCAGTTCTCCATCGACAAGCCCAAAGTAGGTGACTTCACGGAGTTTCTTTTCGAAAACCATCCGATGCGCCTCTACCGGATGCCTTCTTCCTCAAGAGCCTACCCGCTGGCACTGGAAAAAAAAGCAGCAGCGTATCGCATTATGTATCAGGACTTACAGATGTTGTAAGCAACTTTCTTTATAAAATAAGTACGTCTGTTACTTGCATATTTGAAAGTTTGCATTACCTTTGCAGCCGCAAACACGGGAGTAGCTCAGTTGGTAGAGCACCGGTCTCCAAAACCGGGTGTCGGGAGTTCGAGCCTCTCCTCCCGTGCATGAACGAATAATGGCTGTAAGCATTGCTTACAGCCATTATTCGTTTTATAAATGCCTACCGGATATCTATCAGCTTATGTGTCTGCAAACTAAGTCTCCACTTAGGATGCTTCATCACGCAATCCACCGTTTCGGCCGTATTGCTGCAAGAGCAAGGCTGAAGAAAGAAATGCCCGGCGGGCAACTGCTCATAAACAGTAATATCCTGCCCTTCATACACCACCTTCACTTCATTCATACGCGTAATTTCCAGCTTTACCCCCTGCTTGGGAGAGCAGGTCACCCAATCTATATTATCCGGCAGCGGATGGGTACCGTTTGTTTCAATGCAGACATACTTTCCCGCCTGGTGCAGACAATCCACAAATTCACGGTCAATCCAAAGGGAGGGTTCTCCACCGGTCAGTATCACGGTAGCGGCAGGGTATCTACTAACTTCTGTTACGATATCTTCATCGGACATCAGTATGCCGTCCTCATGCTGCGTATCACAGAAGGGGCACTTCAGGTTACAACCGGAAAAACGGATAAAGACAGCCGGGGTACCCGTATGGTATCCTTCTCCCTGCAAACTGTAGAATATCTCATTAATCTTCCTCATAGACGGCAATGTTTGATTCCGACTCCTGCACCTCTACCTTGAAGCAAGTGGGTATCTGGTCGCATATCCAACGGGCTATGTTCTCGGCTGTGGGATTGAAGGACAGCACTTCATTAAGATTATGATGATCCAGCTGTTCCTTTACCACCTGCTTGATGTGACTGAAGTCTACCACCATTCCGTCCGCATTCAGCTCTTTGGAACGGCAATAGACAGTGATAATCCAGTTGTGACCGTGCAGATTCTCACACTTACTGCGATAAGAAAGTTTCAGGCTATGGGCAGCCGACACTTCCATACGTTTGATGACTGTGTACATATTGTTAATACGCTAATTAATATAATAAGTTGCCGCATCTAATGTCACCTCGATGCGACGGCAAAATTACAAAAAACTTAAGATTTATCCATTTACTTCCCTAACTTATTCGTACACACAAAGAGAATTGGCAACCTTACGCTCTGCACTGCCACTCGGGGTATTGGCTATTCCCTTATCCGGCAACGCCCCACTCCACAGCGTAGAAGAACCGCCGCCGTCCAGATTCAACGCATCCTCCCCGCCCAATATACGAATCATATGGGCAAGCTCGGGTATATTGATACCTTCCGCTTTTCCCTTCCGACGTCCGTCAACAACAATAAGCAGGATTTTTCCTTCTCTTGTCAGCGCCACAGCACTGCGGGGATGCTTGGTATTTACAAAATTCCGATTAGTCCCGGACAAGTCGCACACTTGCCCGTCCTTCAGCATCAAAGGGCCGGAAGCCAGCACAGTGCCTTTTTTCAAAGTACATGCCTTTTCTTCCTGCTTGCTCCAGGGAATCAGTTCCAGCCTGCCCTTCTTTATAAGTACAGCTCCATTGGACACTGTTGCCAGAACCCCAGTAGAGGTAGTATCTATCACCACCCCGTCCTTACGCAGATAGCAGACGGAATTTCCGGCTTTCATATCAAAATAGGAGCCATTGATGGCCGCCACCGCACCTGCATGCCGGGCGGCTATACTGGTCTCCTCCTTGGGATTGTGGACGAGCACATCGAAACGGTAGCGCTTCGGGGATATTTCAAAAATAGACACTTCCTGAGGAACTCCATACAAAGAACTGAATACTGCCTTTTTATAAAGCATCCCTTTCTGCAGGGGCTCAGTCTGCCAATCGGCAGAAACGATGGCAAGAGAGTCGGCAGCAGTCTGCGCCATTGCTGCAAACATGCCGCAACAGAGAAACACTGCCAGGAATATTTTCTTTTTCATATAGATGGGATTGGTTTAAATTAATTCATAGCTGCAGATTTGAATCGGCATGTCGAGATTATGCAACACCTTTTCAAGCTGTATACCTTCACGGTTGTCGTACTCGTATCCGAAAGTAGCACGGATACCTTGCAGAATGAACTGCGTGGCACGGTCCAGGGCAATGGGCAAACTGTCGCCTTGCAACAGTGCTCCGGTGATGACACTGGTAAACGTATCCCCCGTTCCGGGATAATGGGCCGGCAGGTAAGGACACGTAACCTTCCAGTAGCGGTTACCGTTCCGGTTATAGGCATACACGGACGTCTTATGCTTATCATCCCGTACGGGCACACTGGTAATAATCACCACTTCGGGACCACAATCGGAAAGCTGGCGAAGGTATGACTTCAATTCCTCATCCGTATTCATCTCCTTATAAGGAATACCCAGCAGATAGAACAGCTCCGTCAGATTGGGGGTAACGACATCGGCCTTGGTGATGAGATGTTTCATTTCATCAATCATGGACTCGTGGAAGTTCGCATAAAGCCGTCCGTTATCACCCAACACCGGGTCTACCACAACCAGACCGTCCGGTCGGCGGAAGTCATCAATAAAGTCAGAAACAATATGTATCTGCCGCGGAGAACCCAGATAGCCGGTATAAAAGGCATCAAACTGTACTTCCAGCTTCTTCCACTCGGAAATAATCTTCGGCATTTCATCCGTCAAGTCCAGAAAAGAGAATTCCGGATACTGGGTATGGCTCGACAATACGGCTGTAGGCAACGGACACACCTGAAAGCCCATAGACGAAAGGATGGGAATGACCACCGTCAGAGACACCCGTCCGACTCCCGACAAGTCGTGGACGGCAACAACCTTCTTTACTTTATTCGCATACATATTATCTATATTATTATTTTTCCTACATTTGCCGCATGAAAACCGTCTGCATCATTTTGGGAACAGTTTCTTTGGCACTCGGCATCATCGGCATCTTCCTGCCGTTGCTGCCCACCACGCCTTTCCTGCTGCTCACGGCAGCACTCTACTTCAGAGGCTCACCCAGACTGTACCAATGGTTGCTGAACCACAAATGCCTCGGTCCCTACATCCGCAGCTTCCGCGAGAACAAAGCCATCCCTCTACGTGCCAAAATCATCTCCCTACTGCTGATGTGGGGAACAATGGTTTACTGCATCTTCTTCCTGATTCCACTAACAGAAATAAAGACAGTATTGTTCCTTGTCGCTGTGGGGGTGACTTGGCATATACTGTCATTCAAGACGTTGAGATAAATGAATGTGCTAATGTGGTTAATGTGCTAATGTGCCAATGACCTGCGGTGTGAGAGTCTAATATACACATAGCGCAGCCAATTAGCACATTGGCATATTAGCACATTAATCAAACTCCTCCCAATTTTTCGAAGAATTCTCCCAACCCCTTCCGAGCATCGGCAAGCTTGTCTTCCCAATGTTTCACGGAGTTCTGCCCGATAATATCCGTCACGTACTTCACCGAAATGAAAGGAACATTCTTGGCACGGCATACCAAAGCCTGGGCATAGGCTTCCATATCCACAACATCACCGGACACATCCGAGAGTTCTGTCAAGAAAGTATCCCCCGTATTGCATACACCGCCTGCCGGCCAGTGTAAACAATATCCTTTTTGGGACAACAAATCCATTGAATCAATCTCATACTCCATACCAAGCTCCACCAGCTTCTGCATATCACGGTCTACAAAATGACGGCATACGAAAATATCTCCTACCCGATGACGGATAGTCCCTGCCGTACCTACATTGACCACCAAGTCCGGTTGCGCATGGCTTATCGCTTCAGAAAGATAAAAAGCCGATTTCACCTTTCCCACACCGGTACGGAGATAGCCTATCTGCACCTCTTCCTCCCCTATCAGTCCGGGAAATTTCAATTCCGTAAATTCGCCTTGTACGGCATAAGTGACTAAAATTCTCATATCATTCTATCTTTTTAGAGTCTGTTTAAATTTTGTCCGGCATGAGGGTGGCAAAACGGTTGATGACACACCCTCCTCCTTCTCATGAAAAAGGCAAAGATAGAAACCTTTTTCAGAAGATTTCCATCTTTACCCCATAAATGTAAAGTCACCCACACTCACAACCTCCCTGCCAGATAAGATTTCAATGACTCTACATATTCCTCAAATGCGTCTACTCCTTGCGGAGTGATCTTACAAATCGTACAAGGCATCTTTCCTTTAAAAGTCTTTGTCACCTCCACATATCCCGCCTTGCTGAGTTTGTCTATCTGCACGCTCAGGTTTCCTGCCGTAGCTTTGGTCTGCTGGCGGATATAGACAAAGTCCGCCTCCTCGACACTAATAAGCAACGACATCACCGCAAGCCGCAGTTCGCTATGGAGCAAAGGGTTCAGTTCTTTAAACATATATCATCCTCTTCTTTTATTGTTTGTGACGCTTCGCCACACTGTTCATGTAATGTCCGGGAATCACCATCATAAAGACGAACGCCAATGCAAAAAACAGTATCTGGTCTATGCCGGGCATATAGAAACATCCCAACGAGAGCAAGGCTCCCAGCACTCCCCCTATCGTAACCACTTTCGTGTTCACAATCAGTCCCGTCAGGGCAGTTCCCATCCCCATCATCAGCAAAATGACAAACAGAATAGGAATCTTCCATACAAATATGGCGGTACACGATACCAAGAAAGCACCCAGTCCAAATACCGTCCACACATAATCCACAACACGGTCTATGTAGGTCTTCAACATTTTCCGAGCCTTCCGCTGACTCCACAACGTAGCAGGAAAGGCTATGACTGGAAGCAGGAACCATAGGAATTGCCAATTGTTATTGCCCGTTTCCTTCAATAGAAACCAAACCAGCAACGAGATAATTACCGTTACATATCCCCACAGCAAAAAAGGTGTCCCTGAATTTTCCGCCATTCTGTCCTTCGTGTTCTGTATCATCCGAGTGATGAGTTCTAAACTCTCTTTCTCATTCAATTTTCTTTCTTCCATTTTCCTGCCGCCTTATTTGTTGCTTCCTTTTAATACCCGCTTAAGTGCTATCTCCACCTGCTTCGTGTCGGCGCTCACCTCCACATCCGCTATCGCGCAATACTCAGATGGAATTCCGTCTTCCCTATCCAACTGATAATTGTTGTTTTCATCATGATAGACATAAAGCTTATATTTACCCACTGTCACATCTTTCAGTTCCAGTACCGCCTCCGTGCCCTTGGCATCTACCATACCATACTGCCCCTTGTCAGTGGCAATCATTATCTTTCCCACAGCAGAAGGTATGTTCATCACCTTCACTTTCAGAACATCTTGCGCAGACACCCCCAATGCAAATACACAAAGAAGAGCTGCCGCCATACTTCTACAAACAATCGTTTTCATAATCATTCTCTTTAAGTTATACATACCAAAATCACATTTCGGGTTCGAACTCCGATACAAAGATAAAAGGTTTATTTTATAAACCAAATTATTATATAAATTATTTTATTTATTTCTTAGCATCTCCTCCTTCCTTTACTACATACTATTCCAACCGCACCTAAAGAGTAGTGCCTAAAACAGCAAAAAGTAATTTCGGCCTTACTAAATAGTAATCGTCCAACAACCGTTCAATTATCGTCCAACATCTGTTTAATTATCGTCCAACAACTGTCGGACGATAATTAAACAAGCGTCGGACGATTACTATTTAGTAACGGAGATACTAAGCTTTCGAAAAGCAAGAAATAAAATCCTTCTAAAAAGCAAATTGTTCCATACCTATCCACATCTCTTGAAAAGCCAGCCTCCGCCACCCTTTTTCAATCCCTCAAAACCAGTACTTCATAGGCCACTTCGGTTATTTCGGCACTTCTACAGCATATTTTCCCCGAAAAGTTTTTGTAATCTCCAAGTAAATTGTATTTTTGTGTACAATTTTGGTGTAGTGATGACAGACGAAGAAAAGAAGCTATTAAGTACCTTTGAAGCCAGACTGCGGCATTTAATCTATCTGCACGATGAATTAAAACGCGAAAATGCTGAGCTAAAGCAACTTCTTGAAGCCAAAGAGGAGGAATACGGGAAGGTACAAGCTGAATACCGGGAACTGGAACTTAACTACACGAACCTAAAAACAGCTACGACAATCAGCCTTAACGGCAGTGACGTGAAAGAGACGAAACTGCGATTGTCCAAATTAGTGCGTGAAGTCGATAAATGCATCGCTTTGTTGAATGAATAAAGAGAAGAGGATGTATGAACGATAAGATAAAGATAAACCTGCAGATGGCAGGAGCCTCCTACCCTCTCACAATCAACCGTGAGGACGAGGAAATGGTAAGAGAAGCCGCCAAGCAGGTAGATATCAGGCTCAATGCGTATCGGGAGCATTATCAGAATGTGTCTCTAGAGAGAATTATAGCCATGGTGGCCTATCAGTTCGCTTTAGAAAACCTTCAGTTGAAGGACCGTAATGATACTGAACCCTATACCGCTAAAATAAAGGAACTGACAGAGGTATTGGAGACTTATTTCAAGGAACAATAAGCTACAATCCCTCCGTCGGGTCGGTAAAAGAGAGAAATTCGCGCACTGTACAAAAGTTTGCCCTTCATCAAAGCAAGCTTTTATGCAGTGCTTTTTTATTTATACACTAAAAACAAATTAATAAAATGACAGTAGTTACAATAGTATTATCCATTGCCTGCTTCATTGTCGGAGGGTTTGCCTCGTACTTGTTCTTCAAGCACGGGCTGAAAAACAAATACGACGGTATCCTGAGAGATGCGGAAGCGGAAGCGGAAGTGATTAAGAAGAATAAGTTGCTGGAAGTAAAGGAAAAATTCCTGAACAAGAAGGCGGACTTGGAAAAAGAAGTGGCCCAACGTAACCAAAAGATACAGCAGGCAGAAAACAAGCTGAAACAACGTGAATTGGTACTGAACCAACGCCAGGAAGAAATCCAGCGCAAGAAGATGGAAGCAGAAGCCGTGAAAGAAAATCTGGAAGCCCAGCTGTCCATCGTAGACAAGAAGAAAGAAGAACTGGAGCACATGCAGCGCCAGGAAATAGAAAAACTGGAAGCTATCTCCGGACTTTCTGCCGAAGAAGCCAAAGAGCGCATGGTAGAATCCCTAAAGGAAGAAGCCAAAACGCAGGCCCAGTCCTACATTAACGACATCATGGACGACGCCAAACTGACAGCAAGCAAAGAGGCCAAGCGCATCGTGATACAGAGCATCCAGCGCGTGGCTACGGAAACAGCCATTGAAAACTCAGTAACCGTATTCCACATCGAATCAGATGAAATCAAGGGACGTATCATCGGTCGCGAAGGCCGCAACATCCGCGCCCTGGAAGCTGCCACCGGTGTGGAAATTGTGGTAGACGATACTCCGGAAGCTATCGTATTGTCAGCTTTCGACCCGGTTCGCCGTGAGATTGCACGTCTGGCATTGCACCAGTTAGTAACAGACGGACGTATCCACCCAGCACGCATCGAAGAGGTAGTTGCCAAAGTACGCAAGCAGGTAGAAGAGGAAATCATCGAAACCGGTAAACGCACTACTATCGACCTGGGCATCCACGGTCTGCATCCGGAACTTATCCGCATTATCGGTAAGATGAAATACCGTTCTTCATACGGCCAGAACCTTTTGCAGCATGCACGCGAGACAGCCAATCTTTGCGCTGTGATGGCATCAGAGCTGGGACTCAACCCGAAGAAAGCAAAACGTGCCGGACTGCTGCATGATATAGGTAAGGTACCCGATGAGGAACCGGAATTGCCGCATGCACTCTATGGTATGAAGCTGGCAGAAAAGTTCAAGGAAAAGCCAGACATCTGCAACGCCATCGGTGCCCACCACGACGAAGTGGAAATGACCAGCCTGCTGGCCCCCATCGTACAAGTATGCGATGCCATTTCAGGAGCACGCCCGGGAGCACGCCGCGAAATTGTAGAAGCATACATCAAGCGCCTGAACGACCTTGAGCAACTGGCCATGTCCTATCCGGGAGTGACAAAGACATATGCCATCCAGGCAGGCCGTGAGTTGCGTGTCATTGTCGGTGCAGACAAGATTGACGACAAGCAGACGGAGAACCTTTCCGGTGAAATCGCCAAGAAGATTCAGGACGAAATGACTTATCCGGGTCAGGTGAAGATTACCGTTATCCGTGAGACACGTGCGGTGAGCTACGCAAAGTAACATCAGAAAAGAAAATAAATGCAGAAAAGGGTGAATTCGTATTCACCCTTTTCTTATTTTTGCACCACAACCATAACTTTACAAAATGAAAGATTATCAGTTTGAAGTTTGTGCCAACTCCGTAGAGAGTTGTATTGCCGCACAAGCCGGCGGAGCAGACCGGGTGGAACTATGCGCAGGCATCCCCGAGGGAGGAACAACCCCCTCATACGGCGATATCCTCATCGCACGGGAAGTATTGCAGCAGACCAAATTGCATATCATTGTCCGTCCCCGTGGAGGAGACTTCCTTTACTCCTCCACCGAACAGCGCATCATGCTGAAAGACATAGAGAATGCCCGCCGCCTAGGCGCTGACGGAGTCGTGTTCGGTTGCCTGACGGCAGAAGGAGATGTAGACATTCCATTGATGGAGCAGCTTATGAAAGCCTCACAAGGGATGTCCGTCACCTTCCACCGTGCTTTCGATGTATGCAGAAATCCACAAAAAGCAATAGAAGATATTATCGCATTAGGATGCAACCGCATCCTAACTTCCGGACAGCAATCTACAGCAGAGCAAGGCATTCCCCTTTTGAAAGAGCTCCAACAACAAGCATCAGGCCGAATCATTCTATTGGCAGGCTGTGGGGTGAATGAAGCCAACATAGCCCACATTGCCCGAGAAACCGGCATCCGCGAATTTCATTTCTCCGCCAGGGAAAATATCGAGAGCTCCATGCTCTATCATAATTCCGCCGTCTCTATGGGAGGAACGGTACATATTGATGAATATACACATACCGTCACTACTGCGGAGCGGGTAAAGCGTACAATCGGAGCATTATTAAAAGCCTCTCCCCTAGCCCCTCCCCCGTAGGGAGGAGGCGGGGGAAGAGGCCTATAAAAAAAGGATGTACTTTTCAGTACATCCTTTTTTATATCATAGGATAAATATTATTTCTTCACCGGAGAAGAGTATCTTGCATTCAGGCCATCCAGAATCTCACGAGTGATGTTGTAGACACTGTCTGCATAGAGCAGATTGTCAAAACCCGTATTGCTGATAATCATGCTGTAACCTTTTGTCTTATTGTACTCCTTCAAGAAAGCGTTGATAGAATCACGCAGTTGCAGGCTGTTCTTTTCATTCTCACTCATCAGTTCAGACTGCAGCTTGTTGCTCAGGTTCTGCAAATCCTGCTCCAACTTTGCGATGCGGTTGTATTCCTGCTGCGCTCTCTCCTGAGAAAGATAAGCGTTGTTCTGATACTTTGTCTGGAATTCCTGCTTCTGCTTCTCCAGTTCGCTGGCTTTCTGGTTCAATGTCAGACGGACATTCTCGCCCTTCTTCACCATAGCCTCATTCAAGTCTATGCAATAGTTGTATTTTGCCAAAAGCGTATCTATTTCAACATAAGCAATCTTCATTTCCGATAATCCGCCGGCTTGTGCAGGAGCGTTTGTTGTCTGTTTATCAGTATTGCCGGCACATTGAGCAAATAAAACGATCAGTGCGAGAGCTGCCAGACCGTTCATGAGGTAGTTTAATCTCTTCATAATTGATAAATATTGTTTTTTAAAATTAGTTCATACTATCGTTTAAGGCTTTTTCCAGTTCATCAATGGAAAAACGGGATTTGCGTTGTGCTTCTCTGTCCTGCGACTGCGCACAGCCGATACCTCTATCGCGCATTGCCTTATTGCCACTGACATGCCCGTTAGGGAACCTGCCGCCTTTCACAAAAAAGACCTTTACACCCAATAAAACAATGCAAATAGCAACTATTAACAGAGTTATCAATATTGTATCAAGCATTTCCATTAATTTTGTTACATGAAAATAGTGTTTTTACTATTTTTGTGGGTGCAAATATAGGGCTTTGGTTGGACTAACTCGCCTTTTTTACTCTAAAAAAAGAGAAAGGGGAATAAAATAGTCAATCAATTTAACCATATTTAGCAATAAGTGGTTAATTTAATGGAGAATTGATATTTGACAATTGATAATGAAGGCTGCATAAACACATGTAAGGCAGCCGCTAATTCAGATAATTATGGAAAAAAAAGACTTGAAACCGGCTGGTGTATTTCACTATTTTGAGGAAATCTGCCAAGTGCCGCGCCCTTCGAAGAAGGAAGAGAAAATCATTGCTTACTTAAAAGCATTCGGAGAAAAACATAAGTTGGAAACGAAGGTGGACGAAGCCGGAAACGTTCTGATAAAGAAACCCGCTACTCCGGGTATGGAAAACCGCAAGACTGTCGTACTTCAATCGCACATCGACATGGTATGTGAAAAGAACAACGACGTGAAGCACGACTTCCTGACCGACCCTATCGAAACCGAAATTGACGGTGAATGGCTGAAAGCCAAAGGTACAACCTTGGGAGCCGACAACGGCATCGGTGTAGCCACCGAACTGGCTATCCTTGCCGACGACAGCATCGAGCACGGTCCTATCGAATGCCTCTTCACCGTGGACGAGGAGACCGGACTGACCGGTGCCTTCGCCCTGAAAGAAGGCTTCATGAACGGAGACATTCTGTTGAACCTCGATTCCGAAGATGAAGGCGAGCTCTTCATCGGCTGTGCAGGCGGTATAGATTCCGTTGCCGAATTCACCTACCGGGAAGTGGACGTACCGGCAGGGTATTTCTGCTGCAAAGTGCAGGTAAAGGGGCTGAAAGGTGGACACTCCGGCGGCGACATACACCTGGGGCGCGGCAATGCCAACAAACTGTTGAACCGCTTCCTGAGCCAGGCATCCCAGAAGTACGACATGTACCTTTGCGAAATAGACGGTGGTAACCTGCGCAACGCCATTGCCCGCGAAGCACACGCGGTAATTGCCATACCCGATGCCGACAAGCATGCCCTGCGCACAGACTTGAATGTCTTTGCCGCCGAAGTGGAGGCAGAATATGCCGTCGTTGACCCGGACCTCCAATTCGTGCTTGAATCGGAAGCAGCCCGTCCCAAAGCCATTGACAAAGATACCGCCAAGCGCTTGCTGCAAACCATCTATGCCGCACCTCACGGTGTGTATGCCATGAGCCAAGACATTCCGGGGCTGGTGGAAACCTCCACCAATCTGGCCTCCGTAAAGATGAAATCCGGCCATATCATCCGTATCGAGACCAGCCAGCGCAGCTCTACCGCCTCCTCCAAACAAGACATTGCCAATATGGTGCGTACTGTATTCGAAATGGGTGGAGCAGCCGTATCTTTCGGCGACGGATATCCGGGCTGGAAGCCCAACCCGCATTCAGAAATCCTGGAAGTGGCTGTTGAGTCCTACAAACGTTTGTTCGGTGTAGATGCCAAGGTAAAAGCTATCCATGCAGGTTTGGAATGCGGACTGTTCCTTGACAAATACCCGGCACTGGACATGATTTCCTTCGGACCTACCCTGCAGGGTGTGCACTCTCCCGACGAACGGATGCTGATTCCTACCGTACAGAAGTTCTGGGACCATCTGCTGGATATACTGAAGCACATTCCGGTGAAATAAATATCCCGCGTTCCTTAAAGGGGAACGGGAATCGTTTGTATGAACGTTATCCATAAGATAGGAGTTATACTCTTCCTTCTCTGCCCGTACATCAGTCTGTACGGGCAAGAAGGAAAAGATACCCTCACGTTTCGGATAGTAAGCTACAATGTAGAAAACCTATTCGACTCCCGACATGACACACTAAAGAATGACTACGAGTTCCTGCCGGATGCCACCCGACATTGGAATTACTCTAAATACAGAAAGAAACTGGATAATATAGCCCGCGTCATCATCGCCACCGGAGGATGGACGCCGCCCGCCCTTGTTGCCTTGTGTGAGGTGGAGAATGACAGTGTGATGCGCGACCTTACCCGCTACTCTGCCTTGCGCGAAGCAGACTACCGGTATGTGATGACACAATCTCCCGACAAACGCGGCATCGACGTAGCGCTGTTGTATCAACGTAATCTTTTCAAACTGCTTTCCTATCAGAGCCTCCCCGTAGACAAGCCCCGGAAGAATAGCCGTCCCACACGGGACATTCTTCACGTCAGCGGATTGTTGCTGAACCGGGATACGCTTGATGTACTGGTAGCTCACTTCCCATCCCGTTCGGGAGGGGCAAGAGAGTCTGAACCTTACCGGCTACTGGCTGCCCGAAAGGTGAAGCATGCCATAGACAGCCTATACACGATACGCCGACATCCGCAAATTGTCCTTTTAGGGGATTTCAACGATTATCCGGAGAATAAATCGGTAAAGGAGGTGTTGGAGGCAGCAGCACCGTCAACATTGCAAGACTCTCTACGTCCACAAAAACTTTACCATCTACTGGCAGGAAAAGCCAAAACACGCAAGCACTTCGGCAGCTACAAGTATCAAGGAGAATGGGGACTACTGGACCACATCATCGTATCGGGTACGTTGCTGCAAGAACACGCACCGCTATATACAGAGGAAGCAAAGGCAGACGTATTCTGCCTGCCCTTCCTACTGACAAGAGACAAGAAATACGGAGGGCAGCAACCCTTCCGCACCTACTACGGGATGAAGTATCAAGGAGGATACAGCGACCACTTGCCTGTATATGCGGAGTTCCGGTTGATATATTAGTCGGAATACTGATACAGTTTCAAGTCAAACTTCTGTACCATCACCAGCAAGTGGTCGAAGATGTCGGACTGAATGCGCTCGTACTCTTTCCATACCTTGTTGCGAGAGAAGAAATATACCTGGATGGGTACCCCATACGTCGTGGGTTCCTTCTGGCTGATAATCAAGTCCATCTCCTGGTTCACCACCGGCAGGCTGCACAAATAGCGTTCGATGTAGATACGGTAGAGCTGCGCATTGGTTGGCACCTCTTCTTCTGCTGGCTGATAGTCGGCCATCAAGGGGACTTCCTTGCGGATATTATCCAGCATTTCCGGAGTGCAGAACTTCAGGGTAGTCATATCCAGAAAGATATTCTTGTTTACCCGTCGCCCGCCACTTTCCTGCATGCCGCGCCAGTTCTGAAAAGAGTTGTTCACCAGGGTATACGGTGGTACGGTCGAGATGGTTTCGTCCCAGTTGCGTATCTTGACCGTGTTCAGCGTAATCTCCTCTACAACTCCATTGGCAACGCCACCCGGCAGCGCTATCCAGTCCCCTATCCGCAACATGTCGTTGGCAGAGAGCTGCACGCCGGCCACAAACCCCAGAATGCTGTCCTTAAATACCAGCATCAGTACAGCTGCAGATGCGCCCAGACCGGCAAACAAGGTCATAGGAGACTTGCCTATCAGCACTGAAACCACTATGATACCTCCGATAAAAAACAGCAGCACTTGCAATACCTGCACGAAGCCTTTCAGCGGACGGTTCTTCTGCTTGTCCTTCATGTTATAAACATCGAGCAGTACCAGCAACAAGCCGTTAATAGTAAGCAGCACCGCCACAATGATATAGACAGCACACACCTTTTGTGAGAACTCAAGCATCTCCTTTCCACGCACAAAGGCCATGGGCAGCAGGTAGTAGATGAGGATTCCCGGCAGAATATGTATCAAATGGTGTATCACCCTGCGTTTCATCAGCAACGTATTCCACTGATGGGGAGAGCGTCGGGTATAATGCTTCATACCGCCAACGAAGATTGCCTGGCACAAATAGTCCAGCCCTATCGAAAGCCCCACCATCAGCAGTGCAATAATCGTCTCGTCAAACATATCGGCAAACTTCGGGTCTATCCCCCAACCTATCAAGATTTTATTCATCCATCCTCCTAAACTCATCATAAGCTCTCTTTTTTTTGAAATGTCTTGTTTGTATAACAATCCAAAGATAAAGATGTTTTCAGAGAACGGCAAGCATATACCCTTTTTTCATCAACGACTCAATCCTCACGCTCGGGTCGTTTTTTAGCGACCGCCGCAGATAGGACATCTGTACATTCAAGGCAAGGGAGTTGGCATACGAGGCAGTGCCCCACACAGCATCCAGCAACGTATCGCGACTGACAGTCTTATTCACATTCAGCGCAAGCAAGCGAAGGATATCGGCTTGACGGGAAGTAATCAGCACCTTACTATTTCCCGTACGAATCTCGTTCGTACTGTAATTGAATACGGAATGGCCGAAAGCATACATCTCATCCTCTGCCACGCCGGACAACTGCGAAGTGAAACGCTCGCGGATACGCGCCGTAAGCTCTTCCGGATAGAAAGGTTTGGCAAGATAATCGTTCGCCTTCAGTTGGAATCCTTGCAGGCGGTCAGCCTTGTCGCTGCGGTCGGAAAGAAAAAAGATGAGGACATGCTTGTCCGCCTCCCGGATTCGTTTTGCCACTTCAAAGCCATTGAGCCCGGGCATATTGATGTCAAGCAAGACAAGGTCCGGTTTGACAAGAGGAAACTGGTCGAGGGCGATAAGACCATTTCCGGCATAGGTCACTTCATAACCCTCTTTCTCCAGGAAGCGTTTCAGAAGCATGGAATACTTCAGGTCATCGTCAGCAAAAAGAATTTTCAGTGGTTTCATGAGTTGCTATTTATATTCTCGATATCCATCTGTGCAGATTATTGTGGAATGGTTATTTCCACCGTCGTCCCCCTCCCAATCTGACTGGTCAGAAAGACGGTTCCCCTATGAGCCTCAACCAACAACTTGACATAACTCAACCCCAAACCGATGCCCGGCAAGGAACGGTCAGGCAAGTTGCTGCTACGGTAAAACTTATCGAATACCCGTCCCTGCTCGGAAACAGGGATACCAATGCCGTCATCGGAAACTTTCAATGTGAGCTCGTGGCCATGCAGGCGGCATTCTACCCGGATACTGACGGAGCTTCCCGAATATTTCACGGCATTTTCCATCAGATTACTGATGATATTTGCCATGTGCACGGGGTCGGCCGTAACCAGCAGGTTGTCCGTGAAATGTGTCTCGAAAGATACTTGTTTTCCTCCAGGAGCATGCTGCAGGCGTATCAACTTCTCCACAACCGGTTTCAAATCGAAAGTACTGAGGGAAAGTTGTGTCTGCTCATCGTCAGCACGGGTCATGTCGCGCAGCTTCCGGAGGTAGGCGGAAAGGTTGTCCAGCTCGGAAACGGAATCACGCACCACTTCATCCATGGCCTGCTCGTCGGTACGCATTGTTTTGTCATTGAGAAAAGAGACGCACATCTTCAAGGCCTGCACGGGACGTTTCAACTCGTGTATCATGGTGTTGACAAAGCTTTTCCGCAACTCGTCCACACGGTGCTGCTTCAAAATGGTCTTTATCTGGAACAGCAGACAGACAGACAGCAGAAGAATCAATACCAAGCTGCCCAGAAGTTGCCAGCCCATACGGAGCAAAAGAGTATGCGGCATCACCTGCACATCCACTTGTACCAACTCCCGCTTCAGCGGATTGTAAGGATAAACCAGACGGATGACCGGATGCAAATCACTCCCCAGCCGTTCTACGGTTTCCACCCATTGATAGAGGCTGTCGCGCGGCGTGACTAGTCCGGTAGTGAAAGACATGCCGTCCAGTTTAGTCGCCAGCACCGAATCGAAGCGCTGCAACGTAAAAGGGACATCTATCTGCAACTGATAAGCAACTATCGCCTCGCTGAAGCTCATGTTGAAAAGCAGCTTGTCTTCGCCATGTATCACAATCTTGTCCTTATAGACAATACTATCCTTCATTGCCGTGGATAGAACGGATTTATCTGCCATGGCCCCCACCACAAACGTACGCGTATAGCGCTCTTTGAGCTTGTTGGTCAATGAATCCCTATCCGTATGCATGTCCACATTGGTGTTGAAAAAGGATATATTAGGCTTGTTGAACACTTTCTTCGGCTGTTCACGCCGGATAGAGTCGTTCACTGCCACGGCATCCATGACAAGGCGGTGTATCTCTTCTTCATATTCCTCATTCTTATACTGATACTGGTTCCACAACCAATATCCCTGCCCTGCTACAAGTAGCAGCATGGATATCAGTGACAATGCCCATACTATTCTGATTCGTTTTTCCATCTCAGAGTCTGTTCTTCTTTTATACTATACAAAGGTAAGGGTTTCCTCCAATCAGAGGTACGCGCGAGGCGGCTATTCTCATTTGAGTAACATTTCAGTAATAACTTTCTCACTCCGGAAAGACAAATTCCGCATAGATTTGCGACGACAGGACACATGACACGTCCTCGAAACAGTAATTCCTAACAACGAAAAAGTATGAAAAAGCAGATTCTACTCACCGCCATGCTGTTGATAACCACCACAACCGCCTGCGCACAGTTTAACATCAAAATCGGCTCCGGCAAGACGTTCAGAAAAGATACCATAGACCAGACTGTACTCATGGTGCAGTATGAAGTGGACGGCTGTACGGACACACTGTCGGAAGAGCGTTTCCAGGAAACCATGATGTTGGAAATCGGCAAGAAATGCTCCAAGTTCTACAGTTACACAAAGTATGTGGGCGACTCGGTATTTGCTGCCGACATTGCCAATAACGCCTCGCAAGAAACGATGATTGAACACGCCAAACAGTTCGGAAAAAGCAAGCTGAACGAACAGACCTACAAGAGATACCCCGTAGGCAAAGTGACCACACTGGATGAAATTGCCGGAGACATTAACAGACTCCGGTGCGAGGAACCGGAAGAGTGCCCACAGTGGACGCTGCAGACAGACACGGCAACCATCCTCTCGTATCTCTGCCAAAAAGCAGAATGCGTGTTTAAGGGACGCAGATGGATTGTCTGGTACAGTCCGGAGATTTCCTCCAGCGAAGGGCCGTGGAAGCTGTTCGGACTGCCCGGACTGATACTGAAAGCAGAAGACAACAGGGGGCATTATCTCTTTACCTGCACCGGTATGGAGCAATGCCATTCCTACCGACCTATCCTCTTCAACGGAAAAGATTATGAACCCGTAAACCGCAAGGCGTACAACAAAATCCACGAAAGATACTATGCCGACCCGGTAGGATTCATTATGGGCAACACGCCTAACGTACGTATCACCATACGCGACAACCAGGGCAATGAAGCCAGGAAGCCGAAGAATATAGCCCACAATCCGCTGGAACTTGACTGATTCATCCCATCGAACTCCAATGGATATACACTTCAAGAAACTCTTGCTGCCAATCCTTGCCTTGTTTGCAATGACAGCGCATGCACAGTCTCTCAGTGGCTTGGTAACGGACGAAGAAACCGGACAACCGCTGGAAGCCATAATGATTAGTGTGCTGCGAAACGGCACCATGATAGATTACGCCCTGACCGATGCCCGGGGGAGATATTCCCTGCCATGGAAATACAACGGCAACCTGCAAGTCAGCGTATCACTGCTGGGCTATAGACGGGAAATACGCAACATATCGGCAGCAGGAACACTCCATATTCGTCTGCATCCCGAAGCCATTGCACTGAAAGAAGTCCAAATACGTCCCGGCCGCATTCATGGCAGGAAAGATACCGTAAGGTATAATCTGGCAGAGTTTGCCTCTTCCAAGGACATACACATCAAGGATGTTCTGAAAAAGCTCCCCGGTGTGGATATTGACGACAACGGGCAGGTGAAATATAAAGGTAAAGCCATCGACCACTATTTTGTGGAGGGTATGGACGTGACGGGTGGACGCTACAGCCAAATCAACAACAACCTCAGTGCCAAAGCCGTAAAATCGGCAGAAATTATGGAGAACTACCAATCGGTCAAGGCATTGAAAGGAAAACTCAGTTCGGATGAAATAGCCCTGAACCTGAAACTCGACCCACAGGCACGCGACCAATGGATTGTCAACGGTACCCTGGGTGCAGGCTGGAGCGATGGAACACAAGAAACGACCGGAACGGCACAAACGAAGAGGGACCAAGGAACGCTTCTTTGGGAAAACGCCGCCAATGCCCTCCAACTGGGTAAAGGCAAGCAAAGCATCTACGGCTACAAGAGCAACAACAACGGTACCGACCTTAGCCGTGAGCAACATATACTGACAAACAACACATCCCAACAGATTCCCCTGCACGGCTTTCTGGTACAACCGGGCATCAGCGCTCCCCTCGACAAGCAACGGCTGCTCTTCAACGAAACCCATACACTGAACGCCAACCGCATGTATAAATGGAACGACGAACGTTCCCTGCGCCTGCAAGCCGGATATACCCATAACCGGATTACCCAGCAACGGGGCAACTCGCAAGTCTACTACCAGCCCGATGACACCATACGCATGGATGAAGCCTACCACTACTGCCTGCAGAACGATGCCGCCCATATGGAAATGCACTATGAGGATAACAAGACCATCCACTATCTGTCGAACCGCTTCCTGGCAGAAAGTGAAACGAACCGCGGCACCTCCCACGAGTTGCAGCAAACGATGCGCACCTCCCAGTTTACGGCAAAGAATTTCTTCAGCCTTATCCGCAATGGAGAGAAAAGCACATGGAAGTTCAATTCTGCCACACAGTATGCCTATCTACCCTCCTCCTTGTCACTACACGACGGGAAAGACAAATTCATCCAGCACAGCCTTTACAACGACAATAAGGCCAGCCACCTAAGAAAACACAACGGTTTCACCCGGCAATACACCGCCGGTATAAAGGGCGAATGGGCATCGGTAAAGTACCATTCCACCCGAATGGAAACATTTGGCGCATCCAGTTTTTCTCCCTACCTCTCCTCCTACTTCCAATTGGAACAAGGCAAGTGGCAGGGAAGTCTGTCACTCCCTCTCAGCTATAAGCGCTACTTCTCGCAACAGCGTTCTTTTCTCTTTTTCAATCCGTCACTCTATCTGCGCTATCAGCCGGACTACCATTGGAAAATTTCCCTCTACGGCAGTTTACACCGCTCAGCAGGAGATGTCACAGACCTCTGCCCTTTTACCTATCGGACAGACTACCGTACCTGGAAAAACACTGACGGCCTCTTCCCCGTCAGTATACGCCAACAATACAACCTTTATGGAGAATACAAGAATACCGTGCAGGAATTTTTCGCCACCGCCACTTTGTCCTACCGGCATGTACACTACAACACCTTGAATGAACAGAGTATCTCTGAAAACCGCATTGTCCACACCCTTCGCCTACATTCCAACAGTACACAAAGTTGGTTCCTGCTCAGCACTCTCTCCAAGGGATTTTTCGACTGGAATCTGAAAACCTCACTTGACTTACAACTGAGCCGCAATACCGGCTGGCAGTTGACACAGGTTTCAGATACAGACGCCCTCACTCCACAAACGGAAACAGCCGGAAACGGCCCGCCTCAAAAATACCGTTATGACTATCTTAAGATGGAACCCAAACTGATATGGTCGCCCGCCGAAGCTTTCGAAGCCGAATATCATGCCACAATCAGCTATGGCGGCAGTAAAATAGGGAACGACGCGCACCTTGCTCCTCTACTGGACTTCGTACAGCGTATGCACCTCACATTCAGCATCGGGCACGTCGACCTCTGCCTTTCCGGAGAACATTACCGGAACGATTTAAACAGCGATACGCATCTCAACACACTGTTTGTAGACGCATCACTCATTTATAAGACAAGGAAATGGAGAGTGGAAGCCAGCCTCAGCAATCTGTTCAACAAGAAAGAGTATGCCTATACTACCTACTCGGCCACACAAAGCTATACTTCACGGTTGAATATCCGTCCACGGGAGGTTATGGTGACTGCTGGTTATCAGTTCTAAAGACTGTCATCTACAACAATATCCGTATTCCGGCATAAACCAGCATCCCCGCTATCGTCAGCAACCCTACCCATATAGGAGCATAGACATGAGTGACATGCTCGACACGCTTATATCCGCTAACCTTCACAAACAAGCGGTAAATCAGCCAGGCACCAATCAGCCCCACAATAGTCCCTGCCAACAAATCACCCGGATAATGCACACCGAGATATACGCGCGAATAGCACGTCAGCAACGCCCAGGCCATAATGAAAAGAGTAAGCCACCGCTTGCGGAATAGAAAGAACAGGAAAAACGCCAATCCGAAGGTATTGGCGGCATGACACGAAGGAAAACCATAACGCCCTCCACGATGATTGTTGACGATATGCACCATCTCCGAAATGGGATTATTCAGATTAGAAGGACGCATACGCTCCACATAGGGACGTATCCAAGTGGCACATGCCTGGTCGGCAAAAGTAATGGTGAGCGCAAGGCCTATCATGCAAAACAGTGTGACCTTCCAATGAAAATTGCGCAACATCACATACCAGATGGCAGCATACATGGGAATCCAAACCCACTTACCGCTATAAGCGCTCATAAAATAATCGAAATACATGTTGTGCATCCGATTGATGGAAAAAAATATGTTTGTGTCTACATCTATTGCCCCTTGCAAGGCGTCCATAAGTGCTGTCATACGTTATCTTTTGGCTATATCATCATATAATTTTTGCAAATAGGCTTTGCCCAACGGCAGGTTCTTCCCTTTTGCTGTGCCCTCATCCACTACCACAGTACCCGCCTGGCAATTGAATATCACTTGATTGTCCGCTGTCACCATACCGAAAGCATCGGGTACGGTAAAGAACGCGAAATGAGGGGAAGCGGGATTAAGCATATCTTTACTGAAAACAAACTCATCATGGGGCAGCGCCAATTGAGCCAGCAACGTGGCTGCAATATCATGTTGCGAGCCATAGACGTCAATGCGCCTCGGCTCTCGGACAGCACCGCCCACCATCAACAGAGGTATCCGGTAGCGTTCTACCGACAAATTGTCGATATGTTCGGGATAAGCTCCCAAGTGGTCTGGAACAAACACAATCACCGTATTCTTCCACTGGGGAAGCTCACGGAACTGTCTTACAAAATCGCCTGCACAACTATCCGTATAGGCAAAGGCGTTCAGCCGGTCATTCTCCAGACGACGGAAAGGTACTTCAAAAGGCTCGTGGCTGCTGGAGGTCTGCAAGACACGGAAATGAGGAGTTTTCTCTTCGGCAGTTCCTTCGGCAGCTTCGGCTTTCAAGTCTTCCAGCAGACGGTTGAATACGAGATGGTCGTGCGCCCCCCACTTACTTAAACGTTCCGTTACGGGAAAATCCTGGTCGGAAACAATGTCTTCAAAGCCTGATGACATCAGGTAGGAACGCATATTGGTAAAGTCGGCATCACCGCCATAATAATACTTGGTACCATAACCCGCCTTCCGCAAGCTGCCTGCAATGGCAGGAATGGACTGCGTTTTACGGGGATACTTCATAATACTAGTAGTGGGCTGGGCAGGATAGCCACTCAAGATAGCCACCAGCCCACGGTCCGTACGGAAACTGTTGGCGTAGAAGTTCGTAAAGAGCACCCCTTCCTTACTCAAGCTATCCAGATGGACGGCAATATTCGGCTCACCTCCCAAAGCTGTCATCAACCTGGAGGAAAAACTCTCAAGAATCACAAAGAGTACATCGGGACGCTGAGTATTGAATAAAGTATGCAGTGAATCGGCAGGTTGCAGCACAGAATCTGTCTCTTCCGTTTGACCACCGGCACCTGCGGGTTCAAGCATGTCTTTAAAAAGCCGGTCGGCCTCCGCAGCTTCCATAAAACGGTACTGCTTGCTGAAGTCCTTCTGCTTGGCAAGAGATTCCATCAGACTGAATGCAGGGTTGATAGCTGCATGGTTCAGACGCTGCTCGGCACTGAAATAGACTTTCCCCACATTCATGGTAGATACTGTAAAGCCTCCACGGATAGGAATAAACAGTAACCCCGTCATCAGCAACAATATACCTGACACCTTCAGGCGACGATAAGGCAGTTTCATCCGCAGCAACAGCTTCTTCTGCAGCAAGATGCCGTAGAAAACAGCATACAGCACGACAGCATAAACAGCCATTGCCACAATTCCCCCCAGCACCATCCAAATGCTGACACTGGCCACTGCGTCTTTAGGGGAGGAAAAGAAATAGAATAACGGAGTAGCATCCAAACGGAACCCCCAATACTCGTATAATCCTAAATCGACAGTAAAAATTATGGAGATAAGTACTGAAATGAAGAGGAAATAGCCGCACCAGATGCGATGAAGGGATTTAGAAAGTGTCCATACAGAGGTTATGAAAAGAAAACCGGGAATAGCTGTCAGATAACCAGCCAGAGATAGGTCTAAAGGTAACCCATGCCAAATGACACTGAACCAGTCCGCACACGAGGCATCCGGATACAGCGATTTGTAAAACAGCATAAATAGTGGTTTCTGCAACACAAAAATGCAGACAAACAAGCAGTATGTCTTAATAAATCCTATGAGCCTATCTTTCATCGGTGCCTTATTGTATATCTAAATATAAGGTGCAAAAATAAATCTTTTTATTCTATTTCTCACCAATATTAGTCAATAATTACATTGAAAGATAGGCTTATAGGATATTTTAAGTTTATCCGTTCACGCGTTTGTAATCTTCAAGGAACTTCTTCAGACCGGAATCGGTCAGCGGATGATTAAGTAAACCCTTAATGGCCGAAAGCGGACAAGTAGCCACATCAGCACCCACCTCTATACACTGCATGATATGTGCCGTATGACGGATAGAGGCGGCAAGTACCTGGGTGGTATATCCATAATAACGGTACATCTCTACAATCTTCGCAACCAATGCAATGCCATCCTCACAGATGTCATCGAGACGCCCCACAAACGGAGAAACATACGTTGCACCTGCCTTGGCTGCAAGCAATGCCTGACCGACAGAAAATACCAGAGTACAATTTGTACGGATACCTTTGCCCGAGAAGTATTTAACGGCCTTGATACCTTCTGCAATGCAAGGCACCTTCACTACGATATGCGGATTCAAGGCTGCCAATTCTTCACCCTCTTTAATCATGCCTTCATAGTCGGTAGCTATCACCTCGGCACTCACATCGCCTTGCACAATATTACAGATGTCCACATAGTGCTTACGCTGGTTCTCCACTCCTTTGATACCTTCTTTTGCCATAAGCGAAGGATTAGTGGTAACTCCGTCGAGTACGCCCAAGTCATAGGCCTCCCGAATCTGTTCTAAATTTGCCGTATCAATAAAAAACTTCATGATATAAATGTTTAGATGGTTGATATTACAAATATAACGATTTACACCATAAATGGTTCCTGCTAGTCCTTTATTATCTTTGCTTGACTAATTATTATCTGGTCAGCGGTTTCGCTTCAAGAATAAACGGTTAGTAATTGTTTGCGGCAATTCATTCTCATAGTGGGTTACCATAATCATCGTTTTATCCCGACGATGGCAGAATGCCTCTATAATCTTCTTGACCCGACGGCGGTTGTATGTATCGAGTCCATGAAGCGGTTCATCCAATATCAGCAGTTCCGGGTCCTTGACAAAAGCACGTGCCAATAATGCCAGACGCTGTTCCCCGCTGGAGAGTTGCAGAAAAGGACTGTCTTTCAAGGCGGCAATACCGAAAATCTCCATCCACCACTCACATACCGACATCTGTTCGGCATGAGGACGTTTATACAATCCGATGCTGTCGTGCAGACCGGAAGCGACAATCTCTATGGCAGGCAGATTCTTCAGATAAGCACGATGCATTTCCGGACTGACATAACCGATGTGTTTCTTGATTTCCCAAATACTCTCCCCCGTTCCGCGCTTCCGTCCGAAAAGACTGATATCGCAGGCGTATGACTGCGGATTATCCGCACAAACCAAACTAAGCAAGGTAGACTTGCCGGCACCGTTCTCGCCACTCAGCGCCCACTTCTCACCACGCATCACTGTCCAATCCAGCTCCTTCAGAATGGTACGGTCATCGTAACGGATGCTAACCCCGTTCAATTTCACCACTTCGTCCGAAGTGAAATTCGCATGTTCGTAGGGCAAATCGAGAATACGCCGCTGCAATTCCTCCAACGCTCCGGCCTCTTCCTGAATACGCATCTGATTGCCCGCACAGAATGCCTGCACATACTCCTCACGTTCCATCTTTTCGCCCACCTTCATGTCCTCTACCGGCACAACATGTGTAATAAATGAAGGTATGTCATCCAACATGGAAAGCACAAGGACAATCTGCAACTCGCCCAGCCGGGTAAGCCGCTCCAGCAAATTAAAAAGCAGTTCACGGGTAGGCGCATCCAGCCCTATGAAAGGATTGTCCATGATAAGAATTCGGGGAACAGTCAGTAAAGCTTTAGTCAACTGAAACCTGCGCAGCTCCCCACTGCTGAGAAGAATGATTTTCTTGTCAAGCATCGGCTCTATGCTGAAAAGTTCAAATAGCTGCCGCCTCAAGATATCGTCTTTTACCTCTCCCAGCACTTCGCGTACTAGCGGAGCATCCTCCTGGTCGTGGGCATTCCAACGCTGTTGATAGTAATAATTGGCATCGGCAGAACCGTAAGTATCACGGAAAGCAATGTATTTGATATTGTCATAGGCAGTTTTCGTGAGGGAGGGAGAGAAATCATAGGTAAGCTCACCATCACGCAAAGGATACTTTTCCGTCAGCATATCCACCAGGAGGCTCTTTCCGGCTCCGTTCGGTCCTACAATGGCAATGTGTTCTCCTGCCAGGAAATCAAGGGTGACAGGCTCTGTCAAACGAACAAGCGGGTTGCGTACTACGCCCCCCGCTATGTGTATTGTATGTTGTTGCATCATCCAATCATCATTTATACATAATCAGTGCCGATTGGGCCGGAACAACAACTTCGGGGCCGTACAGTGTGCCCAAACCTTGTTCATTGATAAAGCCATCCTTGCAGACCACTGTATATTTACCTTCGGGTACGGTAAGTTTGGCAGGCTCCTTACGGGCATTCAAGACTAGTATAATATCTCCCCATGCATCACCGTTGGCATTTTCTTTCAGACGGTAAACCACCACATTGCTGCCGTCAACCGGTAGAAATTCCAAATGCTTACGCACCAAATCCGCATCACCCATACGGAAAGCCGGATGCTTCTTACGAAGCTGTATCAACCCTTTATAATAAGCAAATACATCTGCATGCTCCGCCTTTCGTCTCCAATCAATCGCATTGATGGAATCGGGACTCTCAAAACTATTGTGTACTCCCTTCTTGTCACGCATCACTTCCTCACCGGCATAAATAAACGGTACACCTTGGGAAGTGAATACGGCTGTTTGCGCCAGTTTGTCAAGCTTTGCCAATTCTACGGGAGTAATACCCGGGATACTTGCTTTCAGCCTATCCACCAAGCACATATCATCATGGCAGGAAACATAGCTGATCATCTGTGTAGGTTGTTCCGCCCACGGATCCTTACTATAATTCACAGAGTCATTATTTACTTGCGGATGCCTGATGGCTCCTACAATACCAAACTTTATGCTCTCCTCTCCTCCCGGCAATCCGGCAAGGAAAGCACCTTGATGATTATCATTGAACGGACCGCGCAAAGCATCACGCATTTCGTCAGAGAAAGCAGCAACACCCGGCATCTTATAAGTATTGGCTTTCATTGCCAGAGAATCTTCCGCCATCTGTGGAGCCGATGCCGCCCATCCTTCACCATATATAAATATAGTCGGATCTACAGACGTTGCTGCCTTACGGATTTCGTTCATTGTCTCGATGTCATGAATACCCATCAGGTCAAAACGGAATCCGTCAATGTGATATTCATTAATCCAATGTAATACAGACTCTATCATGTATTTACGCATCATCGGACGGTTGCTGGCAGTTTCATTGCCACAAGCCGAACCGTCTGCATACGTTCCGTCCGGTCGCTGACGGTAAAAGTATCCCGGCACTGTACGTTCAAAATTACTGTCGGATGTATTGAAAGTATGGTTATACACCACATCCAGAACAACACGGATACCTGCTTTGTGCAAAGCCTGCACCATCTGCTTGAATTCCCGGATACGAACATCCGGTTTGTAGGGGTCGGTAGAATAAGAGCCATCAGGCACATTGTAATTCTGCGGATCATATCCCCAATTATACTTGTTCTCGTCCAGCTTTGTCTCATCAACGGAGGCATAGTCATAAGACGGAAGGAGATGTACATGTGTCACCCCCAATTCTTTCAGATGGTCAATGCCGGTTGCCAGCTTGTCGGGACTTACCGTTCCTTGTTCTGTCAGTGCCAGGAACTTTCCTTTATGCTCAATGCCCGACGACGGATCGATGGACATATCACGATGGTGCATTTCATAAAGAATCACATCGGCAGGAGAGGCCAATGCCGGACGTTTATCATCTACCCATCCTTCGGGGTCCGTGGATTTCATGTCGATGATGGCGGCACGTTTTCCATTCACCCCTACAGCTTTGGCATTGATACCCGGAGTGTCCCCCAGCCACTTATCATTGATTTTCACATTGAATGTGTAGAATTTACCCATCAAGTCCTTTTCAACTTTAGTTTTCCAAGTTCCTTCTTCAGAGGGTTCCATTGAAATAGTTTCATAGGCATGCCCTCCGTCTCCTGCTTCGAACAACATCAGGCGAACTTCATCTGCCGTAGGTGCCCACAATGTGAATTGCGTGGCAGCAGGTGTATATTCCATCTCTGTCAGACTACCCGAACGGACAGGGTAAAGTTCGTACGAAGCATACTCCGTCTTCGCGGGAGTGCAGCTTACAACCGTCGTTGCAGCCACTCCAATGATAGCAAGTTCATTCAATTTCATGATATTATTTTTAGATTCTACATTTCAATTCTTATCACTTCTTCACCTTATCCGGATTTTTGGCAATAAAGTCTTTCCAGCCATGATAGCCTTTCTCCACCGTGGGACGCCCCATCTGCAGAAAGTGACAATAGGCAGCAGCAAGCCCGTCCGTTGCATCCATAAAAGTAGGCATATCCTCTTTAGGAAAATGCAGCATACGCTGCAACATGTCTGCCACCTGTTCCTTGGATGCTTGTCCGTTTCCGGTGATGGCCATCTTTATTTTTAAAGGAGCATATTCCGTAATGGGAATATCCCTGCTCAAAGCAGCTGCCATTGCTACGCCTTGCGCACGCCCCAACTTCAACATGGACTGTACATTCTTTCCGAAGAAAGGGGCCTCAATAGCGAGCTCGTCAGGCAAATAACTCTCTATGATACTCAGTACCCGTTCATGAATATGGCGTAACTTCAGATAGTGATCTCCAAATTTGCGGAGGTCGATAATTCCCATGGCTATCATTTCCGGCTTGACACCTGCCACACGCAATACTCCATACCCCATAATGGTGGTACCAGGGTCTATACCCAATATAATTTTCTCTTTGACCGGTTGTATCACACTATTACCTCCATCAATGTAGGAAAGCCAATCACTTTATCTTTAAAGATATTCAGTAATTCCTCGTTCAGTTTCACTCCTTGCTCTTGATGCCAACGATGCAGTTTGGCAGAGTTTTCCACCTCAAACTGAACAGAATAGCAGATGCTTCCTTCTTCAATATGACTCAAGATACGGGCTATACGTGGAGCATACAATGTTCCGTTCTTTTCTACCTCGGGAAGATAGTGTTCCTGCATCCATATCAGGAAGTTTTTGTCTTCTCCTTCCTCTACATGATAAGTGGTATTATATATCAGCATAACTTATTTTTTCAAATTCTTTCGCAAACATAGCAATTATTTCAGAATAATGCATTATATTTGCACCATCAAAAACGAAAGCAAGCCTGCAAACGTTGGCAACGGGGCGTTAGCTCATCTGGCTAGAGCGCGACACTGGCAGTGTCGAGGTGATGAGTTCGAGTCTCATACGCTCCACGAAAATTAAAACGGTTAGATTAGTCTAATCGTTTTTTTTGTACGCATTAACGAGCTATAAATTTACATATAGTCCATTTTCATTCGACAACTCATGAAAGAAGCTTTTACACGCAAGTCATTACTTATTTTAGGACGTGGCATAGGGCAAGTCATGTTCCAAAACAATGCATTGTCCGGATTATTGATGTTGATTGGAATCTTTTTGAATTCATGGCAAATGGGCCTATTGGCTGTAAGTGGCAACATAATAAGTACGTTGACAGCCCGTATCTCAGGATATGACTGTGATGATATAAAAAATGGATTATATGGTTTTAACGGTACACTGGTAGGAATAGCCGTAGGGGTCTTTATGCTTCTGACTGTAAGTTCCTTGATGCTGATGGCTATTGCCTCGTGTGCATCTACCTACATTGCACGGTTTTTCAACATGCAACGCGTGTTGCCCGGATTCACTACCCCTTTTATCCTTTCTGTATGGATGCTGCTGGGATTGTGCAGTTGGCTGATGCCTGACATGCTACTCGTCTCTGATACAGAAACACCCGCTTCTTCCTCCATAAATTACTTACAATGTTTCAGTATGGGCATAGGCCAGGTGATGTTTCAAGGAAACATGATGACCGGACTATTTTTCCTTGCAGGCATTCTCGTGAATTCCCGGAATGCAGCAGTATATACCATATTGGGAGCACTTCTCCCCCTCCTCCTAGCCACATTATTGGGAGTGGATTCCGAAGCTTTGAATATGGGTCTGATGGGATATAATGGCGTATTGTGTGCCCTTGCTTTAGGAGGTAAAAGCTGGATGAGCTGTATATGGGCTGCATGTTCCGTTTTACTCTCTGTTGTATTGCAAATTGTGGGAATGAATTGGGGAATTATTACATTGACCGCACCTTTCGTTCTCTCCGTATGGCTGACAATGGGAATAAAAAATCTCTATCTCTTTTTCAAATTAGGCAGAAAGCAAGCCACCAACCCCAGTAAAGGCATAAAGGCACATACATTATAAACAGCCTCTATACCATACTTATCTGCCATACCTCCCAATACAGCCGAAGCGATACCGGCAATTCCAAAAGCGAAACCAAAAAACAACCCGGAAATCAAACCCAGCTTATTGGGTAGCAATTCCTGGGCGTACAGCAATATGGCAGGAAAAGCGGAAGAAAGCATCAGACCGACACAGAAGCTCAGCACTACTGTCCATGCAAGCCCTACGTGAGGCATCATCATACTGAATGGAGCCGTTCCAAGAATGGAAGCCCAGATAACATACTTACGTCCTATCCTATCACCTACGGGACCTCCCACCAATGTTCCGATGGCAGTGGCTACCAGGAAGACAAACAAGAAAAGCTGTGAAGCCTGAACAGTAACACCAAATTTATGGATCAGATAGAATGTATAGTAGCTCGTCAAACTTGCCATATAGATATATTTGGAGAAGATAAGTATCAGCAGAATACTTATGGCAAACACCGTCATTCTTGAAGAAAGGGGACGCTCTATCTTTCCTGCCACAAGCATCGGGCGTTTCTTGATATGATTCAAGTAGGAACGGAACCAACGACATATAGGAATCATCACCACGATGGCAATCAAGGCAAAAACCGTGAACAAGGCAATGTGATGCCTCCCGTAAGGAGCTACCAGCAAAGCCACCAGTAACGGTCCAAGCGAGCCACCCAAATTCCCGCCCACCTGAAATAGAGACTGCGCCAGTCCGCGTTTTCCGCCGGAAGCCAGAAAAGTAATACGTGACGCCTCCGGATGGAGTACAGACGAACCGATACCCACAATGAATACCGAAGCCAGCAACCAATACAGATTAGTAGCAAAAGCCAGATTCATGATACCGACCAAAGTAAAGCCCATACCTATCGGCAATGACCAGGCAATGGGGCGCTTATCAAAGAACAATCCCATTAGAGGCTGAAACACGGACGCCGACATCTGATACACTAACGTAATCAGACCAATCTGGGCAAAACTCAAGGATAAATCCTCCTTGAACAAAGGGTATACTGCCGAAATAACCGATTGCAGCATATCGTTCAAACAATGCGAAATACTCAATGCTATAAGAATAGGAAAAGCAATTCTACGGATAGGAGGTCTCTGATTCTGTATCATCTTATACTGTCTATTACAAAAAACGGTGCAAAGGTACGTAAAAAATACATATCCAATCCACATAAAGACAAAACTCCCCGATTCTCGTCAATACAGAATCGGGGAGTTTTATCTTTATCAGTTCAGCAATCCCGGATTGGCTTCTATGGCTTCTTTCGGAATGGCCAATGTATAGCGGGCATCATTCTCTTCGAGTACATAACGCGTACCATCAAGCACTTTCTCCAAACGCGGACGGGTGGAACGACGAAGGTCAAACCAGCGATGTCCTTCAAAAGCAAGTTCACGGGCACGTTCATCTAATATTTCCTGTACCAACGCTTCCTTATCCATGGCATTGACAACAACGGATTTCGCTTCGTAGGCCTCCGGTGCATAACGTTTCCGCATCAGTTCCAGCAGGCGGGTACGTGCCTGAGACAGTTCTCCAAGTCGGGCAGCAGCCTCAGCAGCCGTCAGATATATTTCACCCACACGGAAAGTACACAAGTAGTTATTGCTTCCCGCCTTCTTATTCTTCCGGAAACCTTTTTCATCCGTTTCAGCAAAATATTTGTCCAGCCGAAGGTCGTTCTCAACATAAAGGGAGAGAAAAACCGGAGTAGCCAGAGCAGCCCCATTGATTGTACTGCTCAGAGGCGTCTCCAGTGGAGTAATATTTTCCACGGAATTATAACTGTTAGGAAGAGTTGCAGAGGCATCATTCAAATCTACCAATACAGACTTCACGGCAAGCACTGCCTCAGCAGCATCCCAAGCCGCCTGCCACTCGCCCTTATAAAGGGATACGCGTGATTGAAACGCCTCTACCGAAGCCGCATTGAAACGATATGAATATCTCTGTTCCCATTCTGCCTTCGTGACCAGTTTGCGTGCCTCGTCAATATCTGCTTGGATGGAAGTATAAACTTCTTCCACCGTATTGCGTTTCAGGACTTTCTCTAAATCCGTATCCAATTTCAGCGGTACCGATTTGGTATCCAAAGCTCCCTCCTTAGTATAGGGCTGTCCATAAAGATTTACCAATAAGAAATGTACATAAGCACGGAGCATATACGCTTCTCCTACAAGCTGATTTATCTCTTCCTCAGTGCCTTCCTTAATATCACTTCTGCTCTCAATAACGTGATTGGCAATAAAAAGCACATTGTAATACTTGGCCCATTCAAACGATGAGGTATAGGCATTGGGAGCAAGGTCGTTCCAGCGCTCTATATCCATATAATAATTTTGGTCATATTCATTATCCCGAACCTGCATCTCGTCGGAACGGAAACAAGCCATTCCCCGGTCACTGAATTTACTCACGTCCTTATAAGAACGGGCAAGCAACGCTCTATACTCAGCCAAAGAATTGGGAATGACACTACCGGTAGGCTGTATATCCAGATAGTTGTCGCATGCCGCAAGCAGAAGCATGCAGGCCATTATCATCAGACTTATTGTTTTCTTCATTTTCTTTCTGCTTTTGAAGTTAGAAATTCAAGTTCAAACTGAATGTAACCGACTTGGGTACGGGAGTTGCATAAGGATTGTACATCGACTCCGGATCCATGTAGTTATTATATCCCGAACCAAACACGAAGAGATTGCGTCCTTCAATAGATACCGTTGCCGAGTTCATTCCCAAACGCTTTGTCAGGAGCTCAGGGATACGGTAACCCAGACGCAGATTCTGCAAACGTACGTAGTTCAGCTTCTTCACCCAGATATCCAAATCTCTCCAGATGGTTTTAGAATCATACCAGGAGTACTCTTCCGGGTTGGAAGCACTCAGCATAAATGCCGGAAGCTCCGCATTCGGGTTTTCCGGAGTCCAGCGGTTCAGCACATCCGCATTATAGTTCTTGCCATAATCCGGATTGATGATGTCATAAGAGGGTTGCGTACGTACGTACCCGCCAAACGTCAAAGAGAAATTGACATTCAGCTCCCAGTTTTTATAGCTGAAGGTATTAATCAAACCTCCCGTATAAGGAGCATCGCTACTCCCGATATACGAATAAAAGGTTCTCTCTTCGGCTGCAGTTACATCGGAAGAGGCAATACCTATCCCCCACTCGTCCTTCAGGCGGTAAAGCTCCTTCAAGGTCACTTTCTCTCCCTCCGGATTATAGAACATCATATTACCGGTTTCCTTATTCACTCCCGCAGTCTTCAGTGCGAAAATTGCCCCTACGGGATAGCCTTCACGTCCCGGAGTGGTCTGCTGCTCCGGTATGTTTTCCTGCAATACCTTATTACCGTTATAGGCAAAATTGAAATTTGTGTACCAGGAGAAGTTCTTTGTCGTTATGTTACGGGTAGACAAGCTGATTTCCACACCTTTGTTCTCCATACTTGCCCAGTTGACGTTCATCGAAGTAAAGCCCGTCTCCAGAGGAAGCATGCGCAAAGCTATCAAATCGGTACCCTTACGGTAATAATAGTCCACGCTCAGATTGATAGCCTGGTTCAATACAGAAAAATCAAAGCCGGCATTGACAGACTGCGTCTTTTCCCAACGCAACTTCTTGTTGGGAGCGGAATTAATGATAATTACATCTTCCGATACTCCGGGCAAAATACTCTCCGACCGATATGTACCCAGCAGGAACGGAGAAGTATTCTTGTCAATATTTCCCTGCAGACCGTAAGATGCACGGAACACCAGGTTATCCACCCACTTGGCCTGCTGCATAAACGGTTCTTGCGACAGACGCCACAAGGCACTGACAGAATAAAGAGGAAGATAGCGGTACTTCTTATCCACACCGAAAAGATCGGAACCGTCAAAACGGATACTTCCTCCCACCGTGTAGCGATTCAATAAAGAGTAAGAGGCCGTAGAGTAGAAAGATACATAAGCATTCTCCTTATACGTCGTCTGATGGAGCGGGAAAGACGTGGCGTAACTTTCGTTGGGGAAAATCACCGGTTTGGTCGTCAACGTCTTGCGGTCGAAGCCATACCCTGCCGAAAACAAGGTTTCATACCAGGTCTTGCGCAGCTCGGTACCCGCCATCACTTCCAGTTCATGAATATCATTGAAACTGTCGCGATATTCTCCCATCGCCTTCCAAGTAATCTGTGAATTGGAGTTTTCATAAGACTTCTGCATACCTCCTTCGGGCAGGAAGTGTTTGGTTTCTCCGCCCTGGGAGTATTCGCTCAACTTATAGTAATAGCGCATGGCATAGCTTTCCCAGTCCGCTATTTCTTCTCTGGAAGTCTTTTCCAACTGATAGCCAAACTGGGAAGTCAGCTTCCACTTGTCATTGAACCGTAGCTCCGCATCAAATATAGATGAAAAAGAATTCACCACGCTTTCATTAGACGTGTTCTGCCGTTCTTCAAAGATGTTGAATCCTAAATCCTTATCAGTGTTGTTCTGAATATCGTAGTCGTAATTATAGTTGCCATTCTTGTCATAAAGTTCAAAATACGGATTAGCCTTGCGTGAATAGAACACGGGATTCGACATACCGTATGCATCTGTCAAGTAATTGGTATTTTTGCGACGGTTGGCAAACATGGAGGCACCCACTTTCAGTATACTGTTCACCTTATAGGAAGTCTTTCCTACCAAGTTGAAACGGTCCATACCCACACCGTCCACATTTCCATCCTCTTTATAATAGCCGAAAGAGGTATAATACGTAACCCTTTCCGTACCGCCGGAAAGGCTCAAGTTATATTCCTGGCTGAAAGCATCGCGGAAAAGGATATCTCCCCAGTTTGTATTAACACTCTTCAAACGGTTGATGGCAGCTTGTGTATCACTGCTCAAGGCATCCCATCCTCCATTCTGAAAAGCAGACAACTCATTGTAATTGGAAAGAATATTATATACGCCTCCTTTATGATTGTCCGGAGAATAGTTATTACGGATCATATCCATTTCCAATCCGACTTTCTCCGCTGAGTTCAGCAAGTTCAACCGGTCAAGGCTCAATGTAGGAGTATAGGTAAACCGGGACGAGAAATTGATAACCGGTTTACCGACCTTACCCTTCTTTGTTGTAATCACAATGACGCCATTGGCTGCCCTCGCACCATAGATGGCAGTGGCTGCCGCATCCTTCAGAATGGTGATATTCTCAATATCAGCCGGATTCAAGCCTGCAATGGAAGATTGCTTCATGTTGGTTATGTCATTCAGCTCATCCGGTTCGGGAACATCCGTTCCCTCCAAAGGAATGCCGTCCAGCACCCACAAAGGGTCTTGCGTACCATTCAATGAAGCGGTACCGCGAATGCGTATCTTTGCCGGAGCACCCGGAGCACCGGAAGTCGGGCTGACAGAAAGTCCGGCAATTTGTCCGGCAAGTGCCTGGTCGATACTTTTTACTGCACCGATGGTCTCGTCCGATATATCCAGTTTGGATACCGCTGCCGTCAGCTTGCGGCGCTCCACTGTCTGGTAACCCGTCACAACAACGGCATCGAGCATTTGGGAAGATGCATGAAGTGTTATTTCATAATGTTCCTTTCCCGGAACAAGCTTCACTTCCAATACGTCATATCCCACGTAGCTACAAAAGAAACGGGTTATCCCCGTAGGTATAGCGATAGAGAACTGACCATCCACATCAGTGATGACCCCCATTGTAGTCTGAGCACTCCCCGCCTTTTTCAAGTCTTCCGCAGTCACATAAACGGAAGCACCGATAAGCGGTAGGTTATCCTCTGAAGATATTACTACGCCCTGGACTTTTTTCTCTGCAGCAAAAGCAGATGACAAAGCTCCTACAAAGCATAGCAAAACGATTAATACACGTTTTTTCATGCGTTACATATAAAATTAATTAATACTCTATTGAAAAGAAAAATCACTTTACTCCTAATGCAGTATTGATACGCAAAATCAAATCCTTATAATGATATTTAGTGGCTATATCCGATGCACCCAGACGATTTTGGAGCAATTCTTTGATGCGAAGCAACTCACCACGCTTCACGGAGATGACATCAGATACGCGGTTTATCTGCGAACCGTAGAAGTTCAGTTCGCGGTGTGCACCCATACGGTCGGCATCCAAAGTCTTACCGGCATGCTCGTCACAGCTGCAAAGGGCAGTCTGATGGTCCAGCAAGAAGTGGTTGTCCATCAGTTTTTTGTTTATTTTCACTCCTTCGCTTTCGGCAGCTGCTGTAATCAGTGCATCTACGAAGTTCTTCTGCAAGGCGCGTGTCATGACGTCCGGCAAGGCACCGCGTTCCGTAGTGGCAAAGATGTTGCGATGCAGGCCATCCATCAGCTCTACCACCGTGAAAGCCTTTTTGCCGTTCACCGATTCGTTCTCCAACATACGCATCAGGCGGTTGTTGCCCAGCAAATCCCAAAGGATATAGGATTGGGCATTCTTCAACACTTGTGTCGGTGCATTCTCCACTACGCCCAGTGGAGTGTTGCGCAGCAAGTAAGTGTACTCTCCCACTTCCGTGTCGAACAGCCATTTGGGATAGGTCAGCACTTCGTCCAGCAGAAACTTCAGGGCGGCTTGCTGCTTTTCTTTTTCTACGAAAGTATAGGTTTTCTGTCCGTCGCCCACAACGGTGTTTTCTATATAGATACCACCGATGTTTGCCAATACATGATAGAGGTAATTGTTCCATTGGTTGATAACCGCATAGTATAGGCGGGAAGCTTCTTCATAAGTCTGTCCTTTCTCGCCAGTAGTAGTCCATTGGATGATTTGAGGAACAATACGCTTCAAGTTCTCAATACCCAGCAGAGATGAGCGGACAGCATCATCGCCCAAATCTTCATTCTGCGCACGCGGGTCTACGGCATCACGTACATCCTGCGCCTCACTATATTTATATAAACGGTCTGTATGACGGCTCAGGAAGTCGGCAAGCAAGTCCTTCTCTGCCTCTGGGGTTTCTTTACCATACCAACGATAGCCGTATTCTATGGCAAACATATCATACGGACCGATATGAGGAGAAAGCTCCGTAACACCGTCACCCGGCTGTGCCACATAGTTGAAACGTGCATAGTCCATGATAGAGGAGGAAGTGGTATTCATACGATCCGTAAATGTTTTGGAACGCAGGGAATCTGTCGGAAAAGTCCAGGAAGCAATCATATTGTGGCGCAAGCCCAACGAGTGCCCCACCTCGTGGCATGCCACAAAACGCATGGCATCACCCATCAGTTCATCCGGCAGCCTTACTCCTCTTGCTTCGGGACGTACGACACCGGTTTGCACTGTAATCCATTCCTGGAGCATGCCCAGCACATTATGCCACCACATGATGTCCGCTTCCAATATCTCGCCCGAACGGGGGTCGAGGATAGAGGGGCCCATGGCATTGGCTTTGGTGGAGGCGGCGTAGGTCAGCACGGAGTAGTTCACGTCATCCTTATCCACATTCATGCTGTCCGTCAGTTCCTTGGCTATGATAGCATTCTTGAATCCGGCACGTTCAAAAGCAGCCTGCCAATCCTCGATTCCCTGCTTGATATATTTCCGCCAACGACGGGGAGTGGAGTTCTCGATGTAGAACACAATCGGTTTGGCCGGTTCCACCAATTCACCGCGAAGGTAACGCTCCCGGTCTTCCGGTTTCGGTTCCAGACGCCAGCGGGTGATGAACGGTTTCTTGTCTACACGCTGCTGACCGTCACTGTAATTTAATAACGGATTAGTAAAATAACCTACACGCGGACTATCCAGACGTCCCATCATCGGTTTCTCCGGCAACAGCAACAGAGAGGAACTGACTTCGACCGTAACAAACACAGTCGTTGTTCCCTCAGTCACCTTAGTTGTCAGCTCGGAAGTAGCTACCACATTGTTCTCAAAAGCTTTGATAGATAAAATGCGGGAGAGATTCTTGATGGCCGAAGTTCCCAGGTTGATATTCGTAAAGACATTATTGATACTCGTCTCCGTACCATCATAAATATCGTTGACCTTGACCACTATCATGGTAGAGTCATTATTGAATGCCTCTATCTTGAAGCCGGCTATCAGCGGAGAAATATAATTATCCAGTACGGACTGCCGTATGGCATCCTCGTCCGGTGCCAACGGAAGAGGACGGCTCTGACGTACCAACAGCTTGTTGGCAGCCTTGTCCAATTCAAAACGCACCATCTGATTTTCGTAATTCGTACCACGGTTCACACCCGCCTCATTCAGTTCGGAAGGCACACGTTGTAATTTATTTACTACCAGCATATCACGTCCCAACAGCCTTGCCGGCACTTCAAAGTAATAATCGCTCTTCTTCTGGTAAACATTGAACATTCCCTTGCGGGCAATAGCATCGGAACCAGTCAATTTTTCGTAGTCGCTCTTGGATTGAACGCTGTCCTTGGTTTCACTCTTCTTTTTCTTACGGAACCATCCCATAGCTTCGGGAGAAGCAAAATCAGATGTACCGGCATGCAACAATACGGCAGGCTCACACATGAGTACTCCCGCAACTGCCACGACTGGCAGGATTGTCTTCAATTTCATCAATTCAAACTCTAACTTTAATGCAACAATTACTCCGTTAACTCTCTCTCTTTGACGTATGTTAATAAATACCAACCGCCAGTTTGTTCTACCTCCATAGAACAGTAAACGGGGCGCAAAGATACGAAAAGTATATTTTAAAAGTCACTAAACAACGCTCATTTATGTTTTTTCCATAAACAATATGAAGACTTTTACATATATATCATTTTTTCTCCCATCCTCTATCATTTCTTCTTCACATAAAATTTTGTACCACTGATACCAAATTATCTTCCCCAAGTGGAGGCAAAACAATGATAATATTGTATCTTTGCACCGTTTTTAACTTAGAAAATAAATAAGATAACAACGATATGATAGCTAAAATCAATCAGCTTCTGCAGGAAGTAGAGGCGCTGAAAGCCGCTAACGCCGAGGAATTAGAGGCACTCCGCATCAAGTACCTCAGTAAAAAAGGAGCCATCAATGACTTGATGGCAGATTTCCGCAATGTAGCCGCCGAACAGAAAAAAGAGGTGGGTATGCGCTTGAACGAACTGAAAAACAAAGCACAAGAAAAGATTGCCGCTTTGAAAGAACAGTTCGAAAGCCAAGATACCGGCTGTGACGATATTGACTTGACCCGTTCAGCCTACCCGATAGAATTAGGAACCCGCCATCCGCTCTCCATCGTGAGAAACGAAATCATCGATATATTTGCCCGTATGGGATTCAATATCGCCGATGGACCGGAAATGGAAGACGACTGGCACGTATTCTCCTCCATGAATTTTGCCGAAGACCATCCGGCACGCGACATGCAGGATACATTCTTCATCGAAAATGATACAGAAAACGTATCGCACAGCATCATTCTTCGCACACACACATCCAGCGTGCAAAGCCGTGTTATGGAGACTACACAGCCTCCTATCCGCGTGCTTTGTCCGGGACGTGTATACCGTAATGAAGCCATCAGCTACCGTGCACACGCATTCTTCCATCAGGTAGAAGCCTTATACGTAGACCGCAATGTGTCTTTCACTGACTTGAAGCAGGCCTTATTGCTCTTTGCTCAAGAGATGTTCGGCAGTGACACCAAGATTCGTCTGCGTCCTTCCTACTTCCCCTTCACCGAGCCGAGTGCCGAAATGGACATCAGCTGTAACATCTGCGGCGGCAAGGGTTGTCCTTTCTGCAAACATACGGGTTGGGTAGAAATTCTGGGATGCGGTATGGTAGATCCGAATGTATTGGAGCTGAACGGAATAGACAGTAAAGTGTATAGCGGGTATGCCCTGGGTATGGGTATAGAACGCATCACCAACTTGAAATACCAGGTGAAAGACCTTCGTATGTTCTCTGAAAATGACACACGCTTCCTGAAAGAATTCGAGAGCGCTTACTAAATATAGTGAATAACGGCTAGTGATTAGTGATTAATAAGTTGCGCATTTTCAGCATATCATTAATCACTCATCGCTAACCACTCATCGCTAACCACTATTTTTCGCTATGGCAAAAGACAAACTTGTAACTTCCGGCTATTGCCTTATCCTGGCTGCCAATTTCCTTTTGTATTTTGCCTTTTATCTGATACTACCGGTTCTTCCATTCTACCTGACTGAGGTATTCCATACCGGAAATGCAGCAGTAGGTGTCATCTTGTCATGCTACACCATTGCCTCGCTCTGCATACGCCCGTTTTCGGGATACCTGCTCGACACGCTAGCCCGCAAGCCTCTTTATCTGGTGGCATACTTCATCTTTATCACCATTTTCGCAGGTTACATGTTAGCGGGAGTCCTATCTTTATTCATCATGTTGCGGGTTGTCCACGGCCTTGCATTTGGAATGGTGACCGTAGCGGGAAATACAATTGTGATTGACATTACCCCTTCGTCCCGTCGCGGCGAAGCCGTAGGATATTATGGACTGATGAACAATACAGCCATGAGCTTCGGCCCGATGATTGGTCTTTTCATGCATGACATATATTCCTTTGAAACGATTTTTGCCTGCTCGCTCATATCAGGAACTATCGGTTTTGTTGCCGCATGCCTCGTCAAGACCCCACCCAAACAACCAGTCAAACGAGAACCTATCTCATTGGACCGCTTTGTGCTGCTGAAAGGTATCCCGGCAGGAATCGCACTGCTATTGCTCTCCATACCATATGGCATGACAAGCACTTATGTAGCCATGTATGCCAAAGAAATAGGAATTACCTTGAATTCCGGATTGTTTTTTACTTTTATGGCCGTCGGCATGGCAGTGTCCCGTATGTTCTCCGGCAAACAAGTGGATAAAGGACGTATCACCCAAGTCATAACTTTAGGACTATATCTGGTATGTAGCTGTTTCTTCATATTGTCCGCTTGCGGACTACTGATGAAGACCGTCCCGGAACTGACAAACATATTGTTTTTTATGGTTGCCCTCCTATTGGGAGTAGGCTTCGGGACGATGTTCCCCGCCTTCAATACGCTGTTCGTAAACCTGGCCCCCAACAACCAGCGCGGAACAGCCACCTCTACCTACCTGACTTCATGGGATGTAGGCATTGGTATAGGTCTGACAGCAGGAGGTTATATCGCACAGATTACCTCATTCGATATGGCATATTTTTTCGGAGCCTGCCTCACGGTTATCTCCATCTTCTATTTCAATCTGAAAGTATCTCCTCACTATCATAAAAACAAATTAAGATGAGAAAGAAAGAGCGTTATGAAAAAATCCTTGCTTGGTTTAGGGAGAACGTTCCCGTAGCCGAAACAGAGTTGCATTATGACAATCCGTTCGAGCTGTTGATAGCAGTTATTCTCTCTGCACAATGTACGGACAAACGCGTCAATATGATTACCCCCGCCCTTTACCGGGACTTCCCTACTCCCGAAGCACTCGCCGCTACTACTCCCGACGTGGTATACGAGTATATCCGCAGCGTCTCCTATCCCAACAACAAAGCTAAACATCTTGTAGGCATGGCACAGATGTTGGTGAAAGAATTCAACAGTGAGGTACCCGATACCCTTGAAGAACTGGTAAAACTGCCCGGCGTAGGCCGCAAAACAGCCAATGTCATCCAATCCGTTGTTTTCAATAAAGCGGCTATGGCAGTAGACACACACGTGTTCCGCGTCAGCCATCGCCTGGGTCTCGTATCAGATAAATGTACAACTCCGTTCAGTGTCGAAAAAGAATTGGTAAAACATATACCGGAAACAGACATCCCCATAGCTCACCACTGGCTTATCCTGCACGGTCGCTATGTATGCCAGGCACGTACTCCACAATGTGATACCTGCGGTTTGCAATTAATGTGCAAATATTACTGCCAGAAATATAAAGTTAGCAAAGAGAGCGGCAAAGACAAAGAATAAACAACGGTTTCATAGCAAAAAAAAGAAATAAATGCTAACTTTGCGCTCACTAAAAAGAAATTAGTAACACTTTTAAATAAAATAGAGTATTATGACAATTGATCAATTTAACTTTGCCGGAAAAAAGGCATTCGTTCGTGTGGACTTCAACGTACCCTTGGACGAAAACTTCAACATTACAGATGATACCCGTATGCGTGCCGCTCTTCCTACATTGAAGAAGATTTTGGCCGATGGCGGTAGTGTAATTATCGGTTCTCACCTCGGTCGTCCGAAAGGCCCGGCTGACAAGTTCTCCTTGAAGCACATTCTGAAGCATCTCGAAGAGTTGTTGGGTGTTGAGGTGCAATTTGCTAACGACTGTATGGGCGAAGAAGCTGCCGTAAAGGCTGCTGCTCTGCAACCGGGTGAAGTGTTGTTGCTCGAGAACCTCCGTTTCTACGCTGAAGAGGAAGGCAAACCCCGCGGTTTGGCTGAAGATGCTACAGACGAAGAAAAGAAGGCTGCCAAAGCTGCTGTTAAGGAAAGCCAGAAAGAATTCACCAAGAAATTGGCTTCTTATGCAGATTGCTATGTAAACGACGCTTTCGGTACCGCTCACCGTGCACACGCTTCTACTGCATTGATCGCTAAATATTTCGACAAGGACAACAAAATGTTCGGTTACCTGATGGAAAAAGAAGTAAAGGCTGTTGATAAAGTTTTGAACGATATCCAACGTCCGTTTACTGCCATCATGGGTGGTTCCAAAGTTTCTTCCAAGATTGAAATCATTGAAAACCTGCTGAACAAGGTAGACAACCTGATTATTGCCGGCGGTATGACTTATACTTTCACCAAAGCCATGGGCGGCAAAATCGGTATTTCTATCTGCGAAGATGACAAACTGGATTTGGCTCTTGACCTGGTGAAGAAAGCAAAAGAAAAAGGCGTAAACCTTGTTTTGGCTGTTGATGCCAAGATTGCCGATTCTTTCTCCAACGATGCCAACACCAAGTTCTGCCCGGTTGACGAAATTCCTGATGGCTGGGAAGGTCTTGATATCGGTCCTGAGACTGAAAAGATCTTTGCAGATGTCATCAAGAACTCCAAGACTATCCTTTGGAACGGTCCGACGGGTGTATTCGAATTCGAGAACTTCACTCACGGTTCACGCGCTGTAGGCGAAGCTATCGTAGAAGCTACCAAGAACGGTGCTTTCTCACTCGTAGGTGGCGGTGACTCTGTAGCTTGTGTCAACAAGTTCGGCTTGGCAAGCGGCGTGTCTTACGTATCTACCGGTGGCGGTGCATTGCTTGAAGCAATCGAAGGAAAAATCCTTCCGGGTATCGCTGCTATCAACGAATAAAAACAAGCAAAATAACACCCAAAGGCAGCTCTTTGAAAAAAGGGTTGCCTTTTTTACTACTATCCATCCCTATAATGAGACGAATTCTACTATCCTGCATCCTTTTATCAGCCACATGCATCCTGAAAGCACAAGATGCTTGTCTGAATGATGTAGTCAACACTTTAAAAGACCGCATTTCACTCTCCGGCTATGCCCAAGTGGGATATACATACGATGATGCGGGCGAAGGTACCAGCAATACTTTCGATATAAAGAGAGTTATCTTTATGGCGCGCGGTAAAATCACCGATAAATGGTCGGCTTACTTCATGTACAGCTTTGCCAATACCGGAAAAATTCTGGAAGCCTACACGGAATACCGCTTTCTCCCTCAACTCACAGCACGTATCGGACAGTTCAAAACCATGTATACCATTGAGAACCCGATGTCTCCCTGCTTTGTCGAATTAATAAACTGTTATTCTCAAGCCGTCAATTACCTGGCCGGTATCAATGGCAGTGATCCGTTGTATGGCTCTGCAAGCGGTCGTGATATGGGATTGTTAATTTATGGAGACTTGTTCGACTCTTTGATGACTTATAACCTTGCCATCATGAACGGACAAGGCATCAACCTAAAAGATAAAAACAATCAGAAAGATATTGTAGGCAGCCTTATGGTACATCCATTGAAATGGTTGTCCGTCGGCGGTTCCTTTGTTAAAGGGAAAGGATGCGCCGTAGCCGTTTCTTCCATTAATCCAGACATAGCCATAGGAGAGAATTACACCCGAAACCGCTGGTCGGCAGGTGCCACCATCAAAACAAAATCCGTAGATGTACGTACAGAATACTTGGCCGGAAAAGACGGACACGTTAAAAGTGACGGTTACTATGCAACCGTATCTGCCCATGTGCTTCCCAAATTTGACGTAATAGCCTCTTATGACTATTTCAACAAAAATAAAACTATTTCCGATAAACAGACCAATTATGTAGCAGGTGTACAGTATTGGTTCTATCCCAAATGCCGTCTGCAAGCCCAGTATACATACTGTAACCGCCATAAAGGAGAAAACTCAAACCTGCTTCAAGCACAGTTGCAAGTTCGTTTCTGAGCTGGGGAAATGGAAATTTATGAACTTTTTGGCATCCTTTTTGTAGTTTTATAAGATACATACCCAAAAAGAGACTGATTTATGAACGAACAAGCCATACAAGAACAATATCAGCATATCGTTACTCTACTCAAGCAGCAACGGCTGAAGGAAGCACAATCCCAACTGGAAGCCTTTCTTTGGAACAGCGGTGACTGGACACTCCGCAACCGCTTGGAACAAGCTCAGACATCCTATCAGTACATGCTGCAATACATGCGCCAGGGAATCGACGATCCTGAACGACAGAAACTATATCGCCAGATTCTGACCGAAACTTGGGAAGTCGCTGACCAGGCACGTCTGTCTCTCCTTGACGGAGTTTCCACGCACTATTACCATTCCCTGCGCAATAACCGGGAACGCCTCCCCAAAGAATACAATATTGCCGCACTGCAGAAGGTATTGGAATCTTTCCCTGATGACCTGGCCGTTTGTCAGCTGATGCCGGATAACCAAGGCATGGACGCCGTACTGCAACGGCACGAACAAACCGCCCAGGTTCTTTTCCTTTCCACATGGAGTAACAGTGACTGGTCTGCAGAAGACGAACAGCAAGCCAAAGGATTACTGGAATCAGAAATGCTTCCCGTCAATGATTTGTGCCTGTTCACCAGTGCCGTCATGCTCAGTCTGATGGAATGCTTCGATACCCGCAAATTCTCATGGTTGCTAGACGCCGTAACGCATGCAAATACGCAAGTAAACCAACGGGCTTTGGTAGGTATCGCTTTCGCACTTCTTTTTCATCCCACCCGTCTGTCGCTTTATCCCGAATTGACAGCCCGCCTTTCCCTGCTCAACGAAGACGGCAGTTTCGGCAAGCAACTGAACCGTATTTACATCGAGCTGCTCCGTAGCCAGGAAACGGAAAAGATAGACAAGAAGATGCGTGAAGAAATCATTCCGGAGATGATGAGGAATGTGAACATCATGCGCAACATGAAGTTCGGTTTTGAAGAGAACCCTGAGGAAAACGATCTTAATCCGGATTGGGAGAAAGCTTTTGAAAGTTCCGGACTGGGAGACAAGATACGGGAGATGAACGAATTACAGCTGGAAGGCGCTGACGTCTATATGAGTACGTTTGCACAACTCAAGACTTATCCGTTCTTTAAGGAACCGTACAACTGGTTCTATCCGTTCGACATGCATCACTCCAGCATCATCAAGGAATTCGGATTCAAGCCTACCGGAGACAATGCCATCCTCTCCCTTATCCTCCAATCCGGTTTCTTCTGCAATAGTGACAAGTATTCCCTTTGCTTTACAATGGCACATATACCACAGTCACAGCGTACGATGATGCTCAGCCAGATGACTTCCCAGGATTTGGATGCACTCATGGACGAAAGCAAATCTTCCGCTTTACGGCAGTATGCCGAACGACCGGATGTCATCAGCAACCAGTATGTCCACGACTTATACCGTTTCTTCAAGTTAAGCCAGCGCAGACACGAGTTCCGTGACATCTTCAAGGAAGAGATTGCCCTGCACCGTATCCCGGCACTCAAAGATATTCTGTGCAAACCCGAGCTGCTGATTACCATCGCCGATTTCCACTTCCGCAAAGAACACCCGGCAGAAGCATTGGAGCTTTATAAGGAATTGATAGCCTTGAACCATGCAAATGCAGACATTTTCCAAAAGGCTGGCTATTGCCTGCAAAAGGAAAAGAGGTATAAGGAAGCGATAGACGCCTACCTGAAAGCCGATGTACTAAAGCCCGACCATGTCTGGACAATCCGCCATCTCGCTACGTGCTACAGGCAGATAAGGGACTTTGCCTCTGCACTGGAATACTACAAGAAAGTGGAGGCAATCCAGCCGGAAAACCATAATATCCTTTTCTACGCCGGAAGCTGCCTTGCCGAACTGGAAAGATATGAAGAGGCTCTGCAATATTTCTTCAAGCTTGATTTCATCGAAAGCAATTGTATCAAAGCATGGCGTGCTATAGGCTGGTGTTCGTTTGTCAACGGCAAGTATGAGCAAGCAATGAAGTATTACGAAAAGATACTCGCCTCCAAACCACTCGCAGCAGACTATCTCAATGCCGGACATGTTGCTTGGAGAACGGGCAAAATAGAAAAAGCTGCAGAACTTTACAGTAAAGCAGCTTTGGAATATGGCGGGCAGGAGATTTTTAGAGAAATGTTCGGTAAAGACAAAGAAACACTTGTCAGACAAGGAATCAGTGAAAAAGATATCCCTCTAATGATGGATCTGGTTTAGACCTCCAACAACTCCCTGTACAGCCTCTGTACGGGGAGCCCCATTATATTATAGTAACTCCCGGATATGTTTTCCACCCCGATGAATCCAATCCACTCTTGTACACCATAAGCTCCGGCTTTATCCATGGGGTGGTATTTGTCCACATAATAGGCAATTTCCTCTTCGTTCAGTTTGGCAAAACGCACTTCTGTTGCCGCCGCAAAACTGCGTTGCCACTCAGTGGTAGTGATGCATACACCGGTAAACACTTCATGGGTACGTCCGGACATGTCGCGCAACATCTGCATAGCTTCTTCCCTATTCTTGGGTTTTCCGAGAACTTGTCCATCCAGCCAGACAATGGTATCTGCTGTAATCATCAATTCGTCCGGATGCATCATATCACGGTAGGCATCTGCCTTTTCCCTGGATATGTAGAGAGGAATATCCGCTCCCCGCAACGTTTCGGGATAAGACTCGTCCACATCGGGCAAAGTTCTTACTTCATATTCCACTCCCAAACCAGCCAGCAATTCTTTCCTTCGCGGAGAGTTAGAGGCAAGAATCACCTTATATTTCTTCAGATTATCTAACATCATATCATTTACGATTTGACGATTTACAATTTAACGATTGAAACAACTACCAACCAAAAGCTTTTTCATCTGCCATCCAAAGCCCTTGCACTTTCAATACCTGTTCCACAATGTCGCGACCACAGCCATAACCGCCTTCTGCATACGAAATATAGCGAGCCACAGCCTTTACCTCAGGCACAGCATCCTTAGGACAACACGGCAAACCACACTCACGCATCACCTCCAAGTCGGGAATATCATCACCTACATACAATATTTCCTCGTCCTTCAAGCCATGACGGTCACGGAAGTCATGGTAATCATGGATTTTAACAGAAGAACCCATATAGATATTTCCATCCTCAAAACCTAAAGAAGTAAAACGCTTGCGGACTGCTTCTGTACGTCCACCCGTAATTATACCCAGCAACACACCTTGCTTAGCGGCCAGATGCAGGGAATAACCATCCTTTATGTTGACCGTACGCAGAGGTTCACCCTCCGAACTCATAGGGATAACATTGGCACTCAGCACACCGTCCACATCAAAAACAAGGGCTTTTATCTTTTTCAAATCATAGTTTATGGTACTCATTGCACTTTTTTCTTGTTCATTATAATATACCTATATGCAGCAAAACATTAGTTCAAAAGAGGCAAGCATCGGCATCCGGTTATCTTATTGCCAACCGATGTATATTCTCGCTAATCTCCCGATATAGTTCCAGCATTTGCGGCTCATCGGCAAGCATCCGCAGATGCTCGTCAATGACATTCTCATCATAGCGCACAGCCGGTCCTGTCTGTGCGGCAAGCGGTTCCAGCTCATGCACCTTGCGGGCCGTCTCGTCTATCAAGGGGAGCATTGCCTCGAACGGCAACCCGTACTTTTTCAGCAGTTCAGCAGCCAACACATACATGTGATTGGTAAAATTGCACGTAAACACAGCCGCCAGATGCAAACTTTTGCGCTGCTCAGAACTTGCTTCATACACTTTTTCCGATAGGGCGGAAGCAATGTCCTTCAGAAGCTGCACATCCTCTTCCGAGTTGCTTTCCACAAAACACGGTATCTGTCCAAAATCCACTTCACGCTGCTTACTGAAAGTCTGCATCGGATAAAGCACTCCATAACGCGCAACATGCCCCTGCCAAATATTCATAGGAATACTGCCGGCTGTATGCACCCATAAAGCATTCTCCTTTCCAGAAACAATCTGGGGTAATAATTCTACAAAAGCCGCGTCCTTCAGCGAAACGATATAAAGCTGCGCCTCCTTCGTAACCGCCTGCAGCTCCGTGGTATATGCAGCTTCCACCGTCTGTGCCAATCCCTGCGCCGATTCTTTTGTACGGCTGTAGACCTGCACAATACGAAACCCTTTCCGATAAAGAGCTTTTGCCAGATTAGTAGCTAGATTTCCGGCACCGATAAAGGCAATGGACATATCTTCTATACTTCTTCCTGCCATACGCTTATCTTGTTGCCAACCAATACAGAATAGCCCCTAATGCCAGCAACGCCAACGGCAGCAGATAAGCGGACATCGTACCGAGTAAGGCAGTTATCAACCCGAAGTTCAATATCAGCCACAAACCTATCAATACCAATCCCACTGACTTGTCATGCTTGAACAGCAGAAAAATCACTGCGGTATACAATAGAAAATTATCCTTATTCATCACCCACGGCAAGCCGATTGCAGAAAAATGCACCAATTTGTCCACCAAGTAAAGAATGCCGAATACAATCAGTGTGATGGCAGTGGCCTTATATGTATCACGGTTATTGTTTGCTTTTGCTGCACTCACTGTTACTTTCCTCCGTACTTATTGATATGTATCTTTTCCCACTGCAGATTGTCTTCGTTGAAAGGCTTGCGCTCCATCCCCTTATGGCCGATAGCAATAACACTAAGCACCTGCAACTGCAAAGGAATATCCAACACCTCGTGCACATACTCGCCGGAAGGCATACCGGAAGCCGTAAAACGTTCGCGCACCTGCACCCAGCAGCTTCCCAGCCCCATATCTTCGGCCTGAAGTTGCAGGTAGATGGAAGCAATGGAGGCATCTTCTATCCACACATCGCTTGCCAGCGGGTCGGCAACAACCACTACTGCCAGTGCCGCATCGGCAATAAACTGCGATGCCTGCTCCTTGCAATAGGACAATTCCTTCAATTTATCCTTCTCGTCCACCACTATGAACTGCCATGCATTGCTACGCTTCGACGTGGGTGCCATCAAAGCAGCTTTCATCAAAGTGACGACTTGTTCTTGTGTCAATTCTTCTTCTGTAAACTTCCGCATGCTGCGGCGTGCTTTTATCAATTCACTGAAACTTTCCATAACATATTCGTGTTTAGCGAAGGCAAATTTAGATAAAATATCCGGGAATGGCGAATAAAAGCCCTTACAATCTTCTCCCCGCTTCCTTTTGTATCAGACAAGCAGATAGGCGGTATCCGGAGCAACCGAAAATTCCTCTAAATAGATTATCCAGTCGGTCACATCCTCTACCGTAAACCACCCTTCATCACCCTCGTGCATGTGGCTGACGTCGTAAGGTTCTTGTATAAGCTGTCCCTTGAAACGCTCTCCATCAAACTCCAACAGCTTAAACCAAATATGTTCGCGGTCGTCAGCCTGCTCGGCACTGTCTGTCTTCAAGCCAATTTTAAGCAAGATAGAGTCTTCGTCCTTCTTTGCCATGTATTTCACAAGACCGAAACGCTCGCGAGCCAACGCACTCATGCGATTGGTTTCACGGGTACTAATAAAGAATAGCGGATTCTCACCCCACATGCTATCGTATTCGGACACCTTCCGCAGTCTGCCTTTCTTCTCGTCGTCCTCACTCGTATAGATGAACACGGGTGCCGTACGGCCGTTGTGTCCCTCCTCACGGTCGTCCGCACTGCCAAGAACGAGGCTTCGGTACTCATCCAGCGCCTTTGTCCACGAAACGTAGGTGGCCACTATCGGCAAACGGTCATTCAACATCCCGATATATACGCCAACACCAGGTTCGGAAGTCCTATCGTCTTTATCGAGCAGATGACTAGCAAGGGCGGAAATCAAGTAATAATGGTTGTTGTAATTCTCCTTGTCTGATTTCAGAATCTCAAGTTCATACAAACCGCAACGGTTCAATCCGTGCGTATGCAACCACACCTCGCCTCCTTCATCGGTCACAGCATGTACCGTGAACAAAACACTCGTTCCGGGAACTACCGCCGAGTCGGCAGCCAGAGTGGCCCACCGAGCACAAACCAGTTTCTCGGCACTTTCGTCCACAATGGCAAGCAGGTCGGGCACCATAGCTACAGCAATCTTCAGTTGCAGATGGTAGGACTTCTGCCCGTCAACGCCGAACTTCATGAACACCGTAAGTGCCCTATCGGCTCTGCCAATAGCATATAGTTCTTCGTCAGTGAAATAATAATCCCGACGATTAAACATATCAGGCATTGAAAAATCACCTTCATAGAAACCTATTTCATACACTTCGCCATCATATCCTACTTCCATATATCCCGGTTCGTCTTCATCAGGCAAACGTTTTTTCAACAATTCCACTCCAGAGATAGCAGCCACGCGCTCAAAAAGCCGTACCGACAAATCCATTCCACCCCCCTTAGGCACTGCCATCATATAAGAGGACTCTTCCCAGTAGCACAGCGGCTGTTCTTCGAGAACCGTTTTCTTTTTCTTAAAAATCATATCCATTCTTTTTATGTAAGACTTCAGCTATAGTGACAAATTTAATAAAAAAGCCTACCCATGCCAACCGAAATTTCAGTTTTTTTGTTAAGTTTGCAAGCAATGCCCCTCAAACTCACTACATATTACCGTGGGAGCAAGGTTCCTGACCTGCCAGGCACCAACACCTTCCATTCCACAGAGTTGTTCCGAATCTACGAGGAAACTCCGGGGTATACCCCCATACTCATTGTGGCATCCGAAGATGACAAGCCCGTTGCGAAACTGCTTGCCGCCATACGTAAAAGTGTCCGCATGTTTCCACCCGGCATCATCAAAAGATGTGAGGTGTACGGTACGGGAGAATATTTCAATAACGAGGCAGACAAAGAGATTATCTTCAGTGACATGCTGCAAAGGCTTACCAATGAAGCATTGCGCGATTCTTTTCTCATCGAGTTCCGCAACCTGGAAAATGCCATGTTCGGATACAAATCTTTCCGAGACAACCAATACATCGCCATCAATTGGCTGCGGGTGCGCAACTCGTTGCACAGCGTCGAAAAGGTGGAAGAGCGTTTCAGCCCGTCACGTATCCGGCAAATCAAGAAAGGCCTCAAAAACGGTGCCCAAGTGCGGGAAGCACGTACCAAAGAGGAGATTCTCTGTTTCGCCCAGATGTTGCGCCACGTATATTCTTCCAAGATACGGCGCCACTTCCCCAGTATCAAGTTCTTTCAGCATCTCGAAAACCAGTTGACAAAAGGGCAGCAAAGCAAAATCTTCATCGTCATTTATAAGGAGAAGATTATCGGTGGCAGCGCATGCATTTATTCAGATGATAGCGCCTATCTATGGTTCTCAGGTGGCATGCGCAAGACTTATGCCCTGCAATATCCGGGGATTCTTGCCGTATGGAAAGCACTGGATGATGCCAAACAACGCGGATACCGCCACTTAGAGTTCATGGACGTGGGACTTCCCTTCCGTAAACATGGCTACCGTGAGTTCGTTCTCCGCTTTGGAGGAAAACAAAGCAGCACCCGACGCTGGTTCCGTTTCCGTTGGAACTGGCTGAATCGGGTGCTGATAAAGATGTATGAATGATTCTTACCGAAATCAGAAATTAGTGTAGACCACATATCCATGAGCCGGTACATTAACCTGTTTATTTACGGTTTCACTTTTTCCTGTAAAGTAATTGGTCCAGTTACCAGGAGTGGCAGGGAAAACAATATCAGTAGCGGTATGTGTAAAGTTACCCACCACCACCAGTTGCTTACCCGTTATACTTTTTACCAATAATGTACGACCGTTGTCCCAATCAGAAGTTTCCACCTTCCATGTCAAAGTTGCATTTGCATCAAACAACTCCGGATGAGCATTGCGCAGCTTCATCAAACCTGCATAAACATCGTGCAGCCCTTTACGATCGGCGTTATCTAAATATTCCCAATGCAAAGGCTTCCTACCGGTACGGCCATTTTCTTCAATAGAGATGTCATATCCCATCTCTCCGAACTGCCAAACCATCTTAGGACCAGGAACGGTAAGGAAGAAAGTTGTATTTAGTGCCAACTGATTCATACGGGCATCAAGGTCGGTTTTCAGCACACCATCACCCCATTGCGACTGTTTGTAAGCTGTGCGTTCTTCATCATGGCTTTCCATAAAACCTACCCATGCAGTGTTTTTCTCATAAAGGCTACTAAAAGAACTATTTTCAGCATACCCCATAGCCGACTGACAATAGGCATTATTCAAGTTACGCCATAAGTGCATACCATCAGCTGCCAGTTCATTTTCTTCCTTTGAATCACAGAAATGCTCCAAGATAACATAAGAGTCCTTTTTCACTTCCTTGATGGCCGCATTATAATCCTTTAGGACGGCAATGCGACCCGCATCGTAATTGGATGCTGTACTTTCAGTGCAAGAGGTTTGTGTGAACCCTTTCGTCAAATCAAAACGAAAGCCATCCACCTTATATTCCTTCAACAAGAATTGCAGATTACGCTTCACAAACTTACGCACCAATGGGCTTTCATGATTGAAATCATGGAACACGCTATAAGGATGAGGTGCTTCCACATTGAAGTATGGATTATTCTTTGCAGTCTTATCACCATCCCAATAGAGTTTAGCCAGCGGATTATTTCCTGTAGCATGATTATAAACCACATCCAGAATAACTGCCATACCAGCCTCATGACAAGCATCAATGAACTGCTTATACATTGTTTTTGTCCCATAAGCTTTATCCATCGCAAAGAAAAAACAAGGATTATACCCCCAACTGTCATTGCCGTCAAACTCCTGCACCGGCATCAACTCAATAGCGTTGACACCCATTTCTTTCAAGTAAGAAAGCTTTCCCATCGCACCGTTAATGTCACTCGTAGCCGTAAAGTCGCGCAAGTGCAATTCATATATCACTAATTGCTTAGGATTTGCTATTTTAAAATCATTATACTTCCAGTTATAACTATCTTTCTGTATCTTGAAGGTCGAAACGATTCCTACCCCTCCCTTAGGATAAACCAGGTTTTCATTATAGGTAGAAGCTGAAATATCTTTATCATTATCAGGATCCAGTATTTTTTCAGTATAAGCATCTGCCAAATGAATTACTTCACCTTCCTTTGTACCCACATAGTATTGGAAAGCATACTCTTTACCAGCATCTAACCCCGCCAACGTAATCCACCAACATCCGGAAGCATCATCACGATACATCTGCGACTTTTCGTCATTACTTAAGGTCCAATTGTTAAAGTCACCCACAACATGTGCAAAATCCTTATGATTTCCATTCACATCTTTATCATAAAGTACCAGTGTCACTGTAGAATTATCCATTATGTTGATACCTTCGACCATATCAGCCGGTACAGCGGCAGTTTTAATCTCACCGGGTACAAATCCTTCATATTTTGTATCAGTTACCGCTATAAAGGAATCAGTATCTATTCCTTTTTTACTACCATCCGCACTACGAATCACTATTCCAAGTTGGTTCACCGGTGTCTTTCCACTCCCAAACCACTCCCGGATATTCGGACTCAATGTAATACTCCAAATATTAGCCTCAGATAAAGTCATCTTACATTTATCTTTGTTTTCTGCCCACTCTGCAGGCACGAATTGCCAACGACCTTCACTGACAACACCAATATGTACATACACATCTCCTTTATACTCATAGAGGGCAGACTTTGTATCCGCTTTAAACGTAATGACAAGAGACTGATCAGCATCTGGTACCACCGGTGTATAACTCAGACCAGCAGGAATTGCAATTGCATTGGCAGCTTGAGTGACGGATATTTCTTCCCTTTTTGAACCGGATATAATATTCAATTGTGCTGTACGCGCTATTCCAGTTTCATTTTTAGCAACAGAAACCATAATCGTAGCTTTTCCTGACAAGCCTTTTGCCGGATTGATACTGCACCAGCCAATATCCTCACCACTCAGCTCAGCAGTCCATTGATATCCGGCCTCAAAACTGACACTTTGTGAAGAAGCAGCTTCAGCAAAGCTAAAACCTTGTTCAAAAATAGCTTCACTACCGGAGGCAGGAGTCAAATATTCCTGAAACTCCTCTTTGTTGTCACTACATGCCGTGAATGCCAGCAGCACGCTGAAGCATATCAAATGCCATAAAACAAGATTCTCACGTTGAACGATAATTTTCATAATATGAAGTATTTAAAGTTATCACTTCACAAATATAACCGGAAAAGAAAGGGCAAATCAATTAACGTAAAGGAAAACGAGAACAATATCACGAAAACGTTTGCATATCAAACAGAAAGAGGAGACCTTACACAATATAATAGTATAGGGTCTCCTCTTTTATTAAAATCCAGCCGTCAGAATCTAATTATTCTATACTCTAATGCATTCAGTTTAATTTCATTCATCAATTCCAGAGGTTTATTTTCGTAAATATCAGTAGCTACATGATGCTTCCAACCCTCCGGTAAGATAACAGAAACATCTCTATTACGCACATTAACCAATATCATAAAAGCATCTTTACCATCACTTTTCTGATACATCAAGACGTCTGAAGCAGGATACCCAGTTAATATTCCTTTCCGAAGTGCAGGATATTTATTATACAATCCCATTAAACACCCATATTCTTGATAAATATCCGAACATTCGGACCAATCCACGGATGTATATGCAAAAAAATTAATAGGAGCCTCATGTCCAATTTCTTGTGAACTATAAATCAATGCTCCACCATGCAAAAAAACTGTTCCAACAAAAGCAGCCATAGCTGCCCTTTCACTTCCTAACTCCACAATTGGCGACATTTTAGAAGCCTCATCATGATTGGTAATAAAACGTAATTTCATTTTTCCTGCCGGAATTGAGTCATACTCGCTCCAATCCACCTCCAACAAGCGTGCCGCACTACTATCATTAACGAAAACATCCCGCATCGCCTCCATCAAATCCCAAGCATAGTTCATATCAAATCCTGCATCAAAATGATCTTTGCGCTTACCTTCTGCCAACATTAACAATTTCCGATTTGGAATAGCCCTCAGAGAATCAACAGCTTGCTTCCAGAAAGTATATGGAACATAATCAGCAGCATCACAGCGAAAACCATCTACACCAACTTCTTGTATCCAATATTTCATAGCATCAATCATTGCAAGGCACATATCTGCATTATCGTAGTTCAAATCTGCCACATCATTCCATCCCGTTCCTGCAGGAGAAATTATATTTCCGATACTATCCTGAGTATACCACTCTTTATGTTCTTTAATCCAAGCATGGTCCCAAGATGTATGATTAGCAACCCAATCTAAAATTACACTTATTCCTTTTTCATGGCATAATTCCACTAAACGCTTAAATTCTTCTACTGTTCCAAATTCAGGATTTATTCTTTTATAATCTTTGATACAATAAGGAGAATTCACCGTATTTACCTCACCAATCTCATAGATTGGCATAAACCAAACAACATTAACACCCAAAAACTGAATAGAATCAAGATGTTTTGATATGACATTAAATGCATTCTTCAGAGCAAAAACACGTGGATTGATTTCGTACATCACAACGTCTTCTACAGCAGGTAATACTTGCTTTTGTTCAGTAACTATCTCGCGTTTTCCGGCACAAGCATACACTGTCAATAATACAAGTATAGTATAAAATAAATTCCTCATCTATTTACAATTCATTGGTCTGACAAATAAAAAAGGATTAAAGGTCCCCCCCTTAATCCTTTTTCTATAAATAAGAGAGCCTTAATTGGCTGTCATTGTAGCATTCTTAGCTTCTGGATCCAATACAATCGTGTATGTTCCAGCTGAAACTTTAATATTTCCACCATCCTGCGTCAGCGCACCTAAACTACCACCAAAGTTTATAGTCCAAGCTGCATCCCATCTGAATTTCATTTCACCATCACCTAATGTAACAGTCACCGACCACTTTTGCGTTTCAGCATCATAATCCATTAAAGTGCCTTTATCCCATCCACCAGGAGTAGCATCACCAATAATCTCCCAACCTGTCTTATCCAAAGTAGCAACCATCTTCTTAGTATCGGCACCTACTCGATAATAACCGGCAGCCTCAATCTTAACATTACCGCCATCACCGATAACAAACGTAGTTGATGTCTTAGCCTCATTCCAAGTAATATCTCCAACAACACCAATCCACGTACCAGAATCATAGAACTTGAATTCTGTATCGGCAGGGAAATAGTGAGTGCCAGTATATTTGAAATCACGAGCTGCAGATTCTACCTTATAGCAATCATCAGCTTCCGGCTTCCAACCATCACCACTCTGATAGCTACCAGGCAATGTCATTGCAGAGCTAGAAAGCTCAATCGTTGTTTCTTCCATACTATAAGTATATTTTCCTGCATTAGTCAAATTTAAAGTAATAATATAGGGACTTGCCTTTACCACTTTGAAATTTTGACCTCCAGCAACCAAGTTACCGGCCAACTCAGAAAGTTTACCTTCTTCTGCTCCATAATTGAATCCCCAGTCATTATTGGCTCTAAATTTGAATTCCTTATCGAGCAACGGAGTAACCACTGTCCAAAGACGAGTAGTGGTATCGTATTCCATCTGGGTATCTTTGTCCCAACCACTAGACGTAGCATCTCCAATTACTCCCCAAACCAGCCCTTTCTCTGATTGGGTTACCTTACCTTCTGCATCTAAAGTAATTTCAATGAAACCTTTACCATCAGCAGTAACTTGCTGATCTTTAGCCAATACTTTCGTAAGGTCTGCACCATCAATGATTGCATAAGAAGCAGCACCATCAAAATTGGCATAACCACTATAAATGCCATCACCGTCAGGGTCACCTATCAAATAGGCAGTAGTGTAGTCCCAATCAGGATAGCCAACAGCTACATAAGCATACTTCCATGTAATATTATCTACATTAGGGTCATAAGGTGTAGCCTTAAAAGTTATTGAGTTACTAGCTGCATCAGTATAAGCATCATATGCCTCAGAAACCAAAGAAACAGTAAAATCATACGTTTGCCCCGGATATGCTCCTACCTTAGCCAATAAAGAATTCATTTCACTATTTGTAAATGCCAGTTTTGCATCCCCTGTTTCTCCTATTACAATACTCTTATTGGTAGAAGTATTTGTTAGAGTTACAACATAATTAACTACTGCAGAAACTCCATAATCTGCCTTATCCCAAGCTATTTCCGGAAATTGCGCATCCTTATTGTCTTTAGTAATAGTAATGTCTGTTTGGGAAAGCGCATGCAATGCAGCAGCAGTCTTCAATTCCAATATGGGGGTAGCATCCTCCTCACAAGACATCAATGCGAAGATTCCAGCCAAAAGTAAATAAATATATTTTGTCTTCATATCATTCATGTTTAATCATTAATATTAGTATCCTTCATTCTGTACCAGGTTCTGATTAGAACCAACATCGTCTGAAGGCAAGGGGAACACTTGATAAAAGCTTTCAACAGATTTTCCTGCCGCAACTCCACCCTTCCATGGCCAAACATAATCAGCAGAAGTATATTTACCGAAGCGAATCAAATCTGTACGTCTTTGAGCTTCGTAGAATAGCTCACGTGCGCGTTCATCCATCATAAAGTCCAAAGTAAAATCACTATCGGAAATAGGTGCGGACGCCTTGTCTGAATATGCACGTTTACGCAAATCATTTACATATCCCAAAGCCTCTGTTTTTGTTGCTCCTTGTCCGCCACGAAGAACAGCTTCTGCTAAATTCAAATAGATTTCACCTAAACGGAATAATGGATAATCTGTCCAAGCTTCCGCAGATGCAGGTTTACTTCCATCTTTATTCACATTATAAAACTTGGTAACGGGAATGCCATTATTGACAAAATCAGCCTCATTTGTGATCTCAATATTTGTGGTAGCTTCTGTACGCAACATTGCTTTACGAGTATCCTTATCACTGCTATCCTCTTTTTCAAAGATATTATATAAAGACGACTTAGCTCTAACACCTTGCCAACCTCCCTTTGCATTCGTTTCTTCTTGAAAATCAGCAGAACCCCAGCATAACAAAGCTGTCATACCTCCCCAGGTCATTGTATCTTCACCTTCATATCTCAATGGGAAAATCATCTCTTTGGATTGGTCATTATCAGCTTTGAACATATCGCCATAAACCGGTTCCAATTGGTAACCTGCTGAAATAATCTTTTTAGAATAAGTCACACATTCAGTATATTTATTTACACCTACATACGTGTCTGCATTCAAATACAAGCGAGACAATGCAGCCCACAGAGCAGCTTTATTAGCATGTCCATAATTATCATTAAATCCAACTACAGGATCAAGCATATCACTTTCACATGCCAACATTTCACTTTCAATGTATTCAAATAATTGATCTTTCATAATTTGTTGTGGACGAACGCTACCAATAGGGCTGTTTTCATCTACAAACGAAACATTACGATACAAATCCAAAGCATACAGATACATCAAAGCACGCATAAAACGAGCTTCTGCACGGAAAGTTTTAATAGAAGCCTTTACTTGCTCTGAACAACCTCGTGAGGCAAGTTTATCATCAGTTGTTTCACGTAAAAACGCATTTGACAAGTTAATCTGATAATACAAACGATAATATGATCCTTTGATCCATGGACTTGAAGCAGCCCAAGAAATATGATTGAAGTCTGGAATACCAGGATCATTCCAGCAACAATGAGCGATATCAGAAGCCAATTCCTGCATATTCCACAATACGCGAATAAATGAAGCCTGAGAACCACCGTCAATGCCGGCAACATCCTGGTCTGAGTCTCCACCTGCATTACCACCTATTACCAAACCTGCATATATTTTAGCCAAACTTTGTTCATAAGCTCCTATCTCCTTTCCAAAAACGACATCCGAAACCAATTCATCCTTATCCAATGGAACCGTATCCAGATCGTTCACACAAGAGGTAACCCCTAACATCGTACTCAAAAGGGCTGCCGACAATATATATTTATATTTTAATATTTTCATAACTTCATTGATTAAAAATTAAGATTCAAGCCTAACATAAATACACGAGGGCGAGGATAGATATTATTATCAACTCCACTACCGCTAATTTCAGGATCCAAACCATCATATTTGGTAATAACAAACGGATTCTGTACCGTGACATAAACACGTGCACTTTGTTTATCATTGAACAGCTTGTTAAAAGTGTATCCTAATGAAATATTGTCCATCCGTACAAAAGAAGCATTCTGAACATAGTAACTAGAACGATATTGCCCTGTCTTGAAATTTGTTTTCCATGCAGAAGTCAAACGATTTTTCAAGAAACCAGTTTGGTCATACATTTGTGAACCATCCCAAGCCTCACGATTGGATTGTACATTGTTATAAGCATAGTTTCCAATACTTGCACGCAAAGCAAATGACAAATCCCAATTCTTATAAGACAATTGAGAAGTTAATCCCATAAATACGTCAGGAGCAGACTTTTTGTAAGCGACCAAATCTTCTTCGTCTATTTTATTATCCCCATTTTGATCAACATAAGCACCTTCTATCGGATTTCCAGCCTTATCATAAAGTTGTTCCCATACATAGAATGAATTATAAGGATGATCAACAGCATTTATCATGATATTATAACCGGTTGCTCCATCAATACCAGTATGAATCACACCTTTATAAGCCGGGTCATCATTAAATGTCAATTTGGTAATTTCATTTTTATTATAAGAGATGTTATAACTCAATGTCCAGTCCCAATCTTTTGTCGTGATAGGATGAGCCGTCAAAGTAAGTTCAATACCTTTATTCTCCAATGTACCTACATTCGTCAACAACTGGTTACTAAAGTTTGTACCGGCAGGAGCTGTAACTGTATTCAGCAAATCATCAGTTTTACGATAATACAAATCAAGAGTACCTGTCAATTTGTTGTTCAATACACCGAAATCCAATCCAATATTGTAAGTTGTAGTTTCTTCCCATTTCAAGTTTTCATCATAAGCTTGAGGAGCAATCAATGAATACTTGTTGTTACCAAAATAATAATTTGCTCCAGCTTTGGAATACATATAGCGAGCCATATAAGGATAGTCACCATTATTCAGGTTTTGCTGACCAGTAATACCATAGCCCAAACGCAACTTCAAATCAGAAAGCCAATCCACTCCCTTCAAGAAATTCTCTTCTTTCATCTTCCATGCCAAAGCAACTGAAGGAAATAATCCCCAACGATTGTCTTTATTGAAACGTGAAGAACCATCATTACGCAAGGTAAATGTCACCAAATAACGATTCAATAATGTATAATTCAAACGCCCAAAGAAAGAAACAAGATAGTTTTCAGTTGAATAATCTTCCATATCCTTATAGAATTCCTTACCAGTTTCTTCAGCTTTTACTGTAGAATAAGGATATTTGGTCCATGTAGAATTATAGAAATGCTGCCAAGAATAACCCGCCATAACATCGACATGATGTGCACCAAACTCTTTAGCATAATTCAAATAGAAATCCAGCAATGTATTCCGCTTCAATTGATAATAACTGCTATTTTCACCAAACCCTGTTTTATAGTTACCTTGGCACCAAGTCATAGGAGCATTATCTTCTATAATAACATCACCTTCACTCTTAGACACGTCGTAACCTAAATTCAAGTTTGCTCTCAATTCGGGCAGGAAATGAAACTTATAGTCAATTTGTGCATTACCAATACTTCTATAAACAGTTGATTCGTCATGCTTTGAATCTAAAATAGAAACGGGATTAGCCAAACCAATATCAACCGGTGTAGGATTATTGCCACTTTTCATATACATAAAGTAGCCGTTACCATAGGGATTTCCATCCATGTAAATAGGCTGTGTCGGATCATATTGCGTCGCCATACCTATCGCACCAGTATCTGCAAAACGGTTTGTATTATAAATACCTTTCACATTCAACTGAATATTCAATTTCTTATCAAAGAAATTAGGATTCAAGCTAATAGCACCAGTCAAACGCTCCATATTAGAAGTCTTCAATATACCATTTTCATTGGTATAAGAAACTGATACACGATAGGGCATGTGTGGTATAGCACCAGAAACATTAACATTGTGGTCTGTACTGAAAGAGGTTTTGAATATTTCATCCTGCCAATCAGTATTTGCTTGACCTAATGCTTTAAACTGAGCACTTGATTCACCGAATTTAGAAGTCACAAATTCTCTAAATTCATTTGCAGACATTACATCTACTTTATTGGGTCTTGTATTAATAGAGAATGTACCGCTATAACCAACTTGTACACGTCCAGACTTTCCTTTTTTAGTATTAATAATAATAACACCGTTAGATGCACGAGAACCATAAATGGCTGTTGCAGAAGCATCTTTCAAAATAGTAAAAGTCTCAATATCATTGGGATGGACAGTAGCCAAAGGATTTGACATACCATTAATACCACCGTCATCTACAGGCACACCGTCAATAACAATCAACGGATTATTGGATGCAGACATAGAAGAACCGCCACGCACACGAATTGTAGCACCAGCTCCCGGAGCACCACCGTCAGTAATCACACTTACACCGGCAGCTTTACCAACCAACATATCAGTAGCAGATGTAACAGCACCTTTTACCATTTTATCTGCACTAATAGCCGTAACAGACCCAGTCAAATCATTCTTTTTGGCTGTACCGTAACCAATTACGACCACCTCGCCCAACAATTCCGCATCATCTTGTAATGTAATAATTACTGAAGGAGCAGCAGCTACTTCTTGCGTCTTGTATCCGATAAAAGACACGACCAACGTAGCTCCCTGAGGAACTGTCAATGTAAAATTACCATCAAGGTCAGTGATTGTACCATTCGTGGAATTTCCTTTTTCCACTACATTTGCGCCTATCACTCCTCCCAAAGCATCTTTTACATGCCCTTTCACGGTGATGTTCTGTGCATAAGCGCCTACAGACAAGAATAACCCTAACATTAGGGTAAGAATCGTTTGACAGATTCTAAGATTAACTTGCTTCATGCATTTAATAAATTAAAGTTAACAATATTAATTACCTATATATATTATTCGAAAAATAATTTTCGTACTTTCGCTTTCCAACGTCTTTCAAGTACCCAAAGCATGACGCAACAAAAATATGCTTTATTACTTTAGTAAAGTATAAAGAGAGTGTAAAATGTGGGAAACGAACAGTGCAAACGATTGCATGCGGTTGCACAAGATAGGGAAATCACTTGATATATCATAATACAGCGCTTCTCTCCACTCTACATGTGGCATTCTTGCACATAACATATATGTTTATTCTGCTGAAGTACAGAGATTTTCACCGCCTAACGGCCGTTAGGCGATTTGTTGATGGCCGTTGGTAGATTGCTTTACGGCCGTCAACAAATCGCTTTACGACCGTTAAGCACTACACAACATCAAGACAAAACAAAAGAAACACAAAGCTTTTACTGAAGAAATGCCATGCATGTATAAACCAAGCAACATACTTTCAAGATATGAATAACGTGTCTGCACAATATTAATATGCCATTAACACGATATTAACAAAATGGCCGACATGATATTAACTTGTTACATTACAATAAGTTAACATCATGTCGGCCCTAAAAACAGAGGTGGAAGCAAATTTTGCTTCCACCTTTTTCTGTTGCTTCCACCGCACCTCAAACACCGATGAACAAAGGGTTACAGAGCAGGTGTGGTAGAGTGGAAGCAAATAGTGCTATTTATTTCTCTGAAGTATAAAGTACCAGCTTTCCGGACTTCAATCCTTTAGCCCTTGCCTCAAACACAATCTCACCGGCTTGCTCGCCACTCTGCACAATAGCCGTCAGCTGACCGCTGAAAGCCGGCATCTTGGGCAGATGGAACAAATCGAGGCTGGTAGCATCTCCATTGGCAGCAGCGCGATATTTTCCGGCACCCTTCACCGAGAAGTTTACCATGCGGCTGTCTGCCGGACAAAGGTTACCGTCCTTATCCACGACACGGACTGTGATATATGCCAGGTCTTTGCCATCGGCAGACAAGCGGGTGCGGTCGGCAACCAGCTCCAGATGATGGGGCTTGCCAGCGGTACGAATCACCTTTTCTTCTGCAGGATTGCCGGAAGCATCATAAGCCACCACTTTCACTTCGCCCGGTTCATAAGGAACATCCATCCACATCAAGCGATAGCGACGCTGCAAAGCAAGGGAGTCCCGGCCTTCCAAAGCACGGCTTTCATCAGCAGTAAGTTTCCGTTGTTTGCCATAACTCTTTCCGTTGACGAACAGTTCGGCACTGGGATAGCTGGTGTAAACAAAAACCGGAGTATTCTCCCCTTCCCTGCCCGGCCACGTCCAGTGCGGAAGGACATGCAAGGTATTTGCCTGCTTGTTCCATAGGCTGCGGTACAGATAGAAACGGTCTTTGGGGAGGCTTGCCAAGTCTATGATACCGAAAACGGAGCTGTGGCTGGGCCAGGAATCCGTACTATAAGGAGAAGGCTCACCCAAATAATCAAAGCCCGTCCAGACGAACTGTCCGATTGTCCAGTCATAATCATCAGACAAAGCAAAATCCTCATCGGGAAGATTCGACCAGGAACAACACTCCACATCATAACCGGAGCACTGATGGTCATCATACATCACACTGGCACCCTTCTGTACGGGAAATTTATAGACACCACGAGAACTTACAGTGGAAGCCGTCTCCGAACCAAGCACAATATTCTGTGGAAGAGTCTCATAAGACTCCACATAACGGTGAGCCCGATAATTAAGACCGGGTACATCAATCATTGCCGCAAACCCGTTGGCAAGCACGCAAGTTACCTGGTCCATACCGCAAGTAACGGGGCGTGTAGGGTCTTCGCGATGGCAAATATCCTGCAGGAAAGAAGCCACTTTGTAGCCCTCGGGACTACATTGGGTAGGAACCTCATTTCCTATACTCCACATTACCACACAAGGATTGTTCCGATACTGATGCAGCATATTTACCATATCCTTTTCTGCCCATTCGTTGAAATAGCGGTGATAACCATTCTCACATTTGGCAATATCCCATTCATCGAAAGGTTCCAACATCATCATAAAGCCCATCTCGTCACAGAGTTCCACCAATTCGGGTGTAGGCATATTGTGGGAGGTACGGACTGCATCACATCCCATATCCTTCAATAATGTCAACTGACGGCGAAGAGCAGCCACATTGACAGCCGCACCCAACGGGCCCAAATCGTGGTGATTGCATACCCCCTGGAATTTACGGTGCTTACCATTCAGGAAGAATCCCTTATCAGCTATAATCTCAATGCTGCGGATACCAAAACGCGTGGTATATTCGTCAGTCTGTTTGCCATCTACATAAATCTTAGATACTGCCTTATATAAATAAGGTGTCTCAGGGGACCACAGAGACGGAGCATTTATCAGAAAATTCTGCTCAAATGGCTGTCCGTGATTAATTTTCCGGCTATTATCCTTACGGGCTACTATCTTACCGTCCGGCGCAATAATATCAGTAGAAATACGAACATCCGCATCACCGGCATTCCGTATTGTAGTACGCAGACGCACGGAAGCGTATTCATCAGAAACATGCGGTGTGGTGAGCTGTGTACCCCAAACCGGAACATGAACACGTTCCGTAGTAACCAGGTGGACATTGCGATACAATCCCGCCCCCGGATACCAACGGGAGGACTGGGGTCTGTTTTCCAGACGGACAGCCAGCACATTGTTTTTACCGTCGGCATTCAGCAAACCGGTAACATCGCAATGAAAAGAGTTATATCCGAAAGGCCAGAAACAAGCTTCTTTCCCATTGACATAGACCCGAGCCTCACTCATTGCACCATCGAAAACCAGAGTGACCTGCTTGTCGGCAGGAGCATCAAAAGCCGTACGATACCAACCGACACCCACATAAGGCAACCCTCCGGTACGCCCGGTCTTTACGGAAGCTTGTTTTTCAAGGTCTTGCGTAACCGCTACCTCCTGCAAATCGTTGTTGCGGTCGAACGGACCAAAGATGGCCCAATCATGAGGAATGGTCACTGTTTCCCACTTACTGTCGTCGAAATTTGTTTGTGTTGCTTCGGGAACATCTCCCTTGGTGAACTTCCAGTTCTTTTCCAACAATGCTTCTGTACGCTGCGCCATTGCCGCCAAGGCAAAAAAAGCGCAGCAGGAAAAGATAAGTATTGTCTTTCTCATTCTTCTTTAAAAGATTTTGTTAATATAATTATTTAAAAGCATCCATTATCACAGTGGGGCGGCCGTCTTCAGTGAATGCCCCCAGCCGATATTGGTTCGGCCTGCATTCCGGTTCCCAGTAGAACACACCCTTGCAGCGTCCGTCAGTATTCTCTTTGCACTCTTTCAGGACACGGGCCAGTTGGCGTTTCCCTTCTGCCAGTACGGAAGCACTTGCCAGGTTCCCTTTGTCGTCGGCACACTCCATACCGGTTTCCACCACCATCACATCACAGTTGTATTTCCGGGCTACACTATTAATATTGGCAATACACTCGGTGATAGTTCTATCAGCTGTATATTCCTTGTGCTCGAGCATCGTCCAGTAAGGATAGAGCGACATGCCTATCATATCCCACTTACCGCCATTGGCTTTCAGTCCATTAAAGAACCAGGTATACAATTCGTTGTCATATCCATTGTCCAGATGGACGATGACAATGGCATCGTCGAAGACGGACTTTACCGCATCGTATCCTACATTGATAAAAGCAGCCAGGTTGGCAAAGTTCTTACGGTATTTCACTTTCTCGGAAGTGCTGTTGGAACCCTTTACATCACATTCCCTCACATCATAGGACGCACCACTCAATGCAGCATCTTCATCCCAGAGCATCCCCGGACGGATTTCATTGCCTACCTGAATCCACTTAGGAGTAACTCCTGCCGTTTTCAGCGCATTAAGTACATCGGCAGTATGGTCGGCGACGGCTTTCTTCAAGTCGGCCAAGTTCAGTCCTTTCCATGCAGCAGGCTTATGCTGCTGTCCAGGGTCGGCCCACCAGTCACTGTAATGGAAGTCTACCATTACGTCCATGCCCAGCTCTGCGGCACGCTTGGCTTTCGTCACCAAATCGGCCGTATTGCACCAGTTATCGTGTTCTTTGGGATTGACCCATACTCTGAGTCGAACTGCATTCAAGCCCAAATCCTTCATCAGCTGGAAACAATCGGTCTCCACACCGGAAGCATTGTAGAATTTCATACCCTTATGTTCCATCTCCGTTACCCAACTGATGTCGGCACCTTTAGCAAAGTCCGTAGCCAGAGGTTCCTCCTTATCGGGAATTCCACCGGCGTTGGGGTCTGTCTCATTATTGCTGCTGCATGCAAATACGGCAAAGGCAATACAAAAAAAGAAAGTCAAAAACTTCATGTGTTTCATGGCGTTATCATCATTAATTGCGTACTGCAAATATAAGCATTTAGGAAATATAGAACTACATATCACCTTAATTTGTCAAAATACGGGTGTCCGCAATCGTTTGCACAAACTTACAACCCGATAAACCTCAACGAATAAGCACAATTTACCATATTACGTTATTTTTGCAATCGGATTAGGGAAGTTTACCTTATCTTTGTCCTCAAAACTATACCATGAATAAACCGCAGATTACCATCAAGGATATTGCCCGGGCGCTGAATGTCTCTCCTTCCACCGTGTCAAGAGCGCTGAAAGACAATCCGGACATCAGCAAGGAAACTCGTGACCTTGTACATGCCTATGCGCGCGAACATAACTACAAGCCCAATGTACTGGCTGTAAACCTCCGCGCAAGCCGCAGCAATACCATCGGCGTCATTGTTCCCCAGCTGGTACACCACTTCTTTTCCTGCGTATTGAGCGGAATTGAGAAAGCGGCGGCAGATGCCGGATATAATATCATAGTGGCGCAGAGCAGCGAATCGTACGAGCAGGAAGTGAAGATTGTGCATTCTTTCCTTGCCGCCCGTGTCTGCGGAGTCATCGCTTCACTTGCCAAGGACACTTCCCAATACGACCATTACCAGGAACTGCTGAACAACGACATTCCCATCGTCTTTTACGACCGTATCTGCACGGGACTGAAAACCGAGCGAGTGGTGGTGGACGACTATGCCGGCTCCTTTGCCGCCGTGGAATACATGATACAGACCGGATGCAAGCGTATCCTTTTCTATGGTGCGGCTCCCCACCTGGAGATTACCAAAAATCGCCGGAACGGCTACCTGGATGCCATGAAGAAGTATAAAATTCCGGTGGACGACAGCATGATTCTGTTGTGCGACACCCGTGAACGCGCCATCTCCATCACTCCCGACCTGCTGGAAAGCGAAGACCGCCCTGACGGTTTCTTTGCCATCAACGACGAGACAGCTTCGGGCATACTGTATGCCTGCAAACTGGTCGGCGTAAAAGTTCCCGACGAAGTATCCATCTGCGGATTCACCGACGGAGCCATTGCGCAAAGCACCGACCCGAAGCTGACTACCGTGGAGCAGCATGGCGAGGAAGTAGGTAAAAGCGTTTTCAGCATTCTGACCGGAAGGCTGGAGGGAGAAGAGAAAAGCAACAACAAGATAGTACGTACCAATCTGGTGATAAGAGGAACAACGAAATAATAAAACATATTAAACCATCATGAAAGTAAAACCCGATTTAAGTTTCTGGAAGCTGTGGAACATCAGCTTTGGTTTTTTCGGCGTACAGATTGCATATGCTTTGCAGAGTGCAAACATCAGCCGTATCTTTTCCACTTTGGGTGCAGACCCGCATAATTTGAGTTATTTCTGGATATTACCGCCGTTGGCAGGTATCATTGTACAACCCATCGTGGGAGCCGCCAGTGACAAGACCTGGACACGCTTCGGGCGGCGCATCCCTTATCTGTTTATAGGTTCGTTGGTGGCCGTACTCGTCATGTGCCTGCTACCCAATGCCGGAAGCTTCGGCATGGCAGTAAGTACAGCCATGATTTTCGGACTGGTATCGCTGATGTTCCTCGACACCTCCATCAATATGGCCATGCAACCCTTCAAAATGATGGTGGGTGACATGGTGAATGAGAAACAAAAAGGGCTCGCCTACTCCATCCAGAGTTTTCTCTGCAATGCAGGCAGCCTGGTAGGCTATCTCTTCCCGTTCATCTTTGCATGGATTGGCATCAGCAATACAGCTCCCCAAGGAGTAATCCCCGACTCGGTGATTTACTCATTCTACATCGGAGCAGCCATCCTTATCTTCTGCGTTATCTACACTTCGGTCAAAGTAAAAGAGATGCCGCCTGCCGAATATGCAGAGTATCACGGCATCACCGAAGAAGAGGAACATGAAAAGACCAACATGCTGAAGCTGCTCATCAAGGCTCCGAAAGCATTCTGGACTATCGGACTGGTACAATTCTTCTGCTGGTTTGCCTTTATGTTCATGTGGACCTATACCAACGGCAGCATCGCTGCCAATGCTTTTGACGCTCCTACAGTAGAGCACTTGGTAGATGGTGTGACCAAAGTAGTACTCGACACCAAGAGCCTGCAATATCAGAATGCCGCCGACTGGGTAGGCGTACTGTTTGCCGTGCAAGCCATCGGCTCTGTGCTTTGGGCCATCTGCATACCGATGTTCAAGGACCGCCGCCGCGTCTACTCACTCAGCCTTGTTCTGGGAGGTATAGGTTTCATTTCCACCTATTTTATGCACAATCCGTATATGTTGTTCATTTCCTTCCTGCTGATAGGTTGTGCATGGGCTGCCATGCTGGCACTGCCGTTCACCATCTTGACCAATGCACTGAGCGGAGGACATATGGGTACCTACTTAGGTCTTTTCAATGGTACCATCTGTATTCCACAGATTATTGCGGCAGCTTTGGGCGGCAGTATTCTGTCCTTGTTTACTCCCAAAGGAGTACTGCCCCCCGAAATCAATATGCTTGTATTGGCAGGAGTGATGCTGATAATAGGTGCTTTCTGTGTATATTTAATTAAAGAGACTAAGGGAGAGAAATAGAACCAAGCTCCTACTTCTGCACACAGATGACACAGATAAGGCAGATGAACACGGATTATTAGACAAACTTATCCGTGTTCATCTGCCTTATCTGTGTCATCTGTGTGCTATATTATCTTTTTTAATCCCCTCCCTTCCCCTTTCACTATTTTTGTCCTCACTTTTCTCTTTTATTTCCGCATATTGCGTATCTTTACGGCGATAACTACAGAAAACACGTCGCCATGAAAAAATACCTCAAGACCGATGAATGGAACATCATCGAAGACCAATTCCACCCCGACCGTCAACGGATGTCGGAAAGTATATTCAGCCTCGGAAACGGACGTTTCGGGCAACGAGGGTATTTTGAGGAGCCTTACAGCAGTGACAGTTACCGTGGTTCATTTGTGGCCGGCATCACTTTCCTGGACAAAACCCGCGTAGGATGGTGGAAGAACGGATTTCCACCATATTACACCCGTATACCCAAGGCTGCCGACTGGAGCCGCATCAACCTGCGCCTCATCGATGAGGAACTCGATTTGGCAGGCTGGGATGTCGACAGCTTCAACCGCCGCCTGGATATGAAGGAAGGTATCTCCTACCGGGACATGGAGGTGACGTCTCCTCGTGGAAACCAGCTCCGCATCCATGTAGAGCATATCACAAATATGGCAAGACCCAACCTCTGTCTCATCAAGTACAGCGTGTCTTCCATCAACTATACCGGCAGAATCTCACTCGTGCCCATCCTTGACGGGAATATAGTAGACGATGCCGATCTGCCAAACCTGAAAATATGGAACATACTGCGTTCCGGTTCTACCAGCAGCTGTGCCTATCTCTGGACACAGACCCGCCGGGAAGATGCACAAGTGTGCTACGCCATGACTTACCAATTCTTCAAAAACAACAAGGAAACCACTGCCAACCCCATACGGATAGAAAAGGAAAAGCAGACCGGTTTCAGCGTAGGTGCCGACGTGAAACCCGGAGACAACGTGACACTCATCAAATACACCGCCATCGCTTCTTCTCTCTACCACGAACGGAGTGAATTGGTGGAACACTCCGTGGCCGAGGCACGCGAAGCCAAGAGCATAGGCTGGAATACGCTGGTAGAAGAGCATCGAAGGGCCTGGCAGGAAATCTGGGACGAAACGGATGTCGTCATCGAAGGGGACCCGGAAGCGCAACAAGGTATCCGGTACAACATATTCCAACTGTATCAGACTTACCGGGGAGATGATCCGCGCCTAAACATCGGCCCCAAAGGATTCACCGGAGAAAAATATGGCGGAAATACTTATTGGAACACGGAACTGTGTTGTGTACCGTTTTTTCTGCTCTCCACTCCCAAAGAGATTGCAAAGAACTTGCTGGCATATCGGTACAACCAGCTTCCCAAAGCCATCGAAAACGCCCGTAAACTGGGTTTCAAGGACGGTGCAGCGTTGTTTCCGCAGGTAACCAACAATGGAGAGGAATGCCACAGTGAATGGGAAATAACCTTCGAGGAAATCCACCGTAACAATATCATTGTCTATGCCATCGTTCAGCATGCAGCGCTGACGGGCAATATGGACTATATCGCTAAATATGGCCTGGAAGTAATGATTGCCGTCAGCCGTTTCTGGAGACAACGGGTATCCTTCTCCCAACCCAAACAGAAATATGTCATACTGGGGGTTACCGGCCCGGATGAATACGAAAACAATGTGGACAACAACTGGTACACTAACTATTCCTGTATACAGTGCCTCAAGATGACCCTCCGTTTTCTGGAAATGGTGGCACAGCAATATCCAGATGAATATGCCCACATACGCCGCATCACCAATCTCGACCAAGTGAAGGAAAGTGCCCGGTGGAGAGACATCATCGAACACATGTATCTGCCGGAAGACAAGGAACGGGGTATTTTTATCCAAAATGACGGCTATATGGATAAAGTACTGGAAAGTACAGATAACATTCCTGCCGAAGAACGCCCCATCAACCAACATTGGTCATGGGACCGCATTCTGCGCTCTTGCTACATCAAGCAGAGTGACGTGTTGCTCGGACTTTACCTCTATTATTTCTATTTTGACACGGAAACCGTCCGCCGCAATTTCGAGTTCTATGAGCCGATGACCGTACACGAATCCTCCCTTTCTCCCCACATCCATTCCATCCTGGCTGCACGCATCGGCAAAGTGGAAAAAGCTTACCAGCTTTTCCTGCATGCCACACGGCTTGACCTGGACGACTACAACAACGAAGCAGACCAAGGTCTGCACATAACCAGTATGCCCGGCAGCTGGCTGGCCATTGTACGCGGATTTGCAGGTATGCAGGTGCTGAAGGAGACGTTGTGTTTCTCCCCTGTCATACCGCAAAAATGGGACAGCTATTCATTCAAGGTGAATTATCTGAAAAACACACTTCACATACGGGTAGGAAAAGAAATCGAAATCTCGCTTACAGCAGGCAGCAAAGTGGACATACAAGTCTACGGACACCCATATACGCTGGAACGGGGGACGGAATTGAAAATTAATATGCCAATGTGCCAATGACCTGCGGCGTGATAGCGCAGCATAAACATTGCGCAGCCAATTAGCACATTGGCACATTAAATCATCATTTATCCTATAACCGGGAGAACATTTGGTTGTTTTCCCGGTTTTATGTTTTTATATATACCTGAACGAATAACTATATACTTGTTTACCAATGAAAAAAATGTTTCTTTTCGCCCTGGTCATGGCGTTGCTCATCACGTCGTGCGGGCAAAAACAAAAGGGTAGCAATACCCTTATCCGACCGGTGAAGACTGCGCAAGTCAGTTCACAGTCGGTTATCCGCAAAGACTTCTCCGGAATAGTGGAAGCCGTGGAATATGTGAGACTTGCCTTCCGCGTCAGCGGACAAATCATCAGCCTCCCGGTTGTAGAGGGACAGCGGGTAAAAAAGGGGCAACTGATTGCCGCCATCGACCCACGCGACATCTCCCTGCAATATGCAGCCGACAAGGCTGCCTACGAAACAGCTGCCGCACAAGTGGAACGTAACAAACGGCTGCTTGGCCGCCAGGCTATCTCCGTGCAGGAATACGAAATCAGCGTAGCCAACTATCAGAAAGCAAAATCCACTTACGAGTTGTCCGGCAACAATATGCGGGATACGCGGCTGACAGCCCCTTTCGAGGGTTCCATCGAAAAACGGCTGGTAGAGAACTATCAGCGTGTCAATGCAGGAGAAGGGGTTGTACAGCTGGTAAATACACAGAAGCTACGAATCAAGTTCACCGTACCGGATGATTATCTCTATCTGCTCCGTGCCAAGGACGTAAAGTTCAAGGTGGTGTTCGACAGCTACCCCACAGAGGCTTTCGATGCCAGACTGGAAGAGTATCTTGACATCTCCACAGCAGGGACGGGTATTCCGGTGACAATAACAATTGACGACCCGCACTTTGACCGTACACGTTATGACGTAAAACCGGGATTCACATGCAAAATAAAGCTGGCATCGGATGTCGCTCCCTTTCTGGAAGAAAAGCTGATGAATGTACCGTTAAGCGCCGTATTTGGCGACAGTGAAAACCGGAAAACGTATGTATGGGTGGTGGAAGGTAATAAAGTCAGTCGCCGCGAAGTGACCGTTTATTCTCCAACGGGAGAGGCAAACCTGCTTATTTCTAAAGGGTTGGAACCGGGAGAAACCGTTGTGACGGCCGGAGTATACCAGCTGACAGAAGGAGAAGCAATAAAGGTACTAATGTGATTAATCACATTGGCACATTACATTCCCCATTTATCTAAAAAATATTCATTATGAATCTAGCCCAATATTCATTAGACAACACGAAGATAGTCTACTTCTTTCTGGCTGTGCTGCTTATCGGCGGTATACTGTCATTCGGCAGGTTGGGAAAGAAGGAAGACGCACCTTTCGTCATCAAGTCGGCAGTCATCATGACACGCTACCCGGGAGCGGAGCCGGCAGAAGTGGAACGGCTCGTCACCGAACCCATCTCCCGAGAAATACAGTCGATGAGCGGCGTCTACAAGATAAAGTCAGAGTCTATGTACGGACTCTCCAAGATAACCTTCGAACTGCAACCGTCACTCTCTGCCGCATCCATTCCGCAGAAGTGGGACGAACTGCGGCGTAAAGTGCTCAATATACAGCCCCAACTGCCCGCAGGCTCTTCTGTACCGACCGTCTCGGATGATTTTGGAGACGTTTTCGGCATCTATTACGGCCTGGTGGGTGACGACGGTTTCTCTTATGAAGAAATGAGAAACTGGGCGGAACGAATCAAGACACAAGTCATCACGGCAGACGGTGTGATGAAGGTAGCCCTTTTCGGTACACAGACAGAGGTCATCCATATATTCATCTCCGTAAACAAGCTGGCAGGAATGGGTATCGACCCCAAGCAGCTGGCCAGCCTGCTACAATCGCAGAACCAGATTATCAATACGGGTGAAATCAGCGCCGGAGAACAACAGTTACGCATTGTGGCCAACGGTACCTACACGACTGTCGATGATATCCGCAACCAGGTTATCACTACCTCCGGCGGACAAGTCAAGCTGGGTGACATCGCCATCATTGAAAAGGGATACATGGAACCTCCCGGCAATATCATGCACGTCAACGGAAAGCGCGCCATCGGTATCGGCATCTCCACCGACCCGACAAAGGATGTGGTAAAAACCGGTGAACTGGTAGACCGGAGGCTTGCCGAACTCATGCTCCTCATCCCCGTGGGGCTGGAACTGGAAAGTCTGTATCCCGAAAACGTGATTGCCAAAGAAGCCAACAACGGGTTCATCATCAATCTGATAGAATCCATCCTGATTGTGATTGTAATCATCATGCTGGTGATGGGTATGCGTGCAGGAGTACTGATTGGCTCTTCCCTTATATTCTCTATCGGAGGCACACTGCTCATTATGTCGTTTCTTGACGTAGGTCTGAACCGGACCTCCCTTGCCGGATTCATCATAGCCATGGGAATGCTGGTGGACAATGCCATCGTGGTGACAGATAATGCCCAAATTGCCATTGCCCGCGGCATCGACCGCCGGAAAGCGCTGATAGACGGTGCCACCGGCCCCCAATGGGGATTGCTGGGAGCAACGTTCATTGCCATCTGTTCGTTTCTGCCACTGTATCTGGCTCCCTCTTCCGTAGCCGAAATCGTGAAACCGCTATTCGTAGTGCTGGCCATTTCCCTGGGATTAAGTTGGGTGCTGGCGTTGACACAAACCACTACATTCGGCAACTTCATACTGAAAGCAAAGGCTAAAGATGGTAGCAAGGACCCATACGACAAGCCTTTCTACCATAAATTCGCCTCCATCCTCAGCACACTGATACGCAAGAAGGCGTTGACCCTTGGAAGCATTACAGCACTGTTCATCCTCTCCCTCATCGTCATGGGACTGATGCCCCAGAACTTCTTCCCTTCTCTGGACAAGCCCTACTTTCGGGCAGATGTATTCTATCCGGACGGGTACAGCATCCGCGAAGTAGAAACCGAAATGAAAAAGGTGGAAGCGCATCTGATGCAGCAGCCGGAAGTGAAACGGGTATCCGTCACATTCGGCAGCACACCGTTGCGTTACTATCTGGCCTCCACTTCCGTCGGTCCCAAACCTAACTTCGCCAATATCCTGGTGGAAGTAACGGACAGCAAATATACCAAGAAGCAGGAAGAGAACCTTGATGCCTACATGAAGGCCAACTATCCCAATGCCATCACCCGTACCATGTTGTTCAAACTCTCTCCTGCTGTAGATGCCGCCATTGAAATCGGGTTCATCGGCAATAACACGGATACGCTGGTCATGTTGACCAACAAGGCTCTGGACATCATGCACCGTGACGGCGAACTTATCAACGTGCGCAACTCCTGGGGCAATAAGATACCGGTATGGCATCCCGTTTACAGTCAGGAGCGTGCACAACCGTTGGGTATCTCCCGTCAAAGCATGGCACAGAGTATCCAGATCGGTACGAACGGCATGACACTTGGGGAATACAGGGAAGGAGACCAGGTACTTCCCGTTCTGTTGAAGGATAAAACTATCGACTCTTTCCGCATCAACGACTTGCGTACACTCCCCGTATTCGGCACTGCACGCGAAACAACCACTCTGGAACAAGTCGTCAGCCGGTTCGACTTCCAGTACAAGTTCTCCAATGTGAAAGACTACAACCGGCAGATGGTGATGATGGCGCAGGCCGACCCACGCCGCGGTGTGAATGCCATTGCCGCCTTCAACCGTATATGGAAGCAAGTGCAAGAAGAGATTGATGTGCCCGAAGGTTACACCATGAAATACTTCGGAGAGCAGGAAAGCCAGGCAGAAAGCAATGCCGCACTGGCAGCTAACCTGCCGCTGACATTCTTCCTTATGTTCGTCACCTTGCTGTTTCTGTTCCGCAGCTACCGGAAGCCGATTGTTATCCTGCTGATGCTGCCGCTTATCTTTATAGGTATTGTACTGGGACTGGTGGTATTGGGGAAATCATTCGACTTCTTCTCCATCCTCGGCTTGCTGGGGCTGATTGGAATGAATATCAAGAATGCCATCGTGCTGGTGGACCAGATTGATACGGAAACCGCTGCCGGAAAAGCACCGCGTGAAGCCGTTATCAGTGCAACGACCACCCGTATTGTCCCGGTGGCCATGGCATCGGGTACCACTATCCTGGGAATGTTGCCGTTATTGTTCGACGCCATGTTCGGCGGCATGGCGGCAACCATCATGGGTGGTTTGCTGGTAGCCTCGGCATTGACACTATTCGTGCTGCCGGTGGCTTATTGCGCCATTCATAAAATCAAGTGAGAGAACATTCAACAATTTACAGTTTACCAATTGAATGATGAAAACAAATATACTTATTCTATCATTACTGTGCTCAGGACTGAATGCCGGGGCACAACAAGCATATCTGAGCCGCGAAGAATACCGCGACAAGGTAGAAGCATACAGCCAGATTCTGAAACAACAGCATCTGAAAACATTCGCCAGTACCGAGGCACGCAAGATTGCCTCCACCGGTTTCCTGCCCCAGATTGACATCACTGCCGAGGGTACCGCCAATCTCAATCATCTGGACCAATGGAACAGTCCGAAAGGAGACTACCACCCTTATACCTATCAGGCACTTGCCACCTTGACGCAGCCGCTTTATACCGGAGGTTCCCTAATAGCCCAAAAGAAAGTGGCGCAAGCCGAAGAGGCACTGGACCAACTTACCACAGAGCTGACCCTCGACCAGATACACTATCAAAGTGACGCCGTCTATTGGAATGCCTCTGCCGCCCGTGCCGGTCTGAAAGCCGCGGCTACCTTTCAGGATATTGTACAACAGCAGTACGACATCATCCAAGACCGCTTTGATGACGGTGCCATCAGCCGCACAGACTTGCTGATGATTTCCACCCGGCGTAAGGAGGCCGAATTGCAGTACATCAAGGCACGCCAAAACCATACCCTTGCCCTGCAAAAACTGAATATCCTTATGGGCTCGGAACCGGACGCTCCCATAGACAGCATAGCCGAAATAGATATACCGACTGCTCCCATCCTCCCTTTGGGCCTGGATGATGTGCTGCCCCGCCGGGCAGAATATGCCAGTACCTCCGTGAACATCGCCCGCAGTGAAGCGCAACGGCATGCCGCCCTCAGCCGCTACAACCCACAAGTCAGCATGTTCCTCGCTACCGGTTGGGATACGGGAATTGCCTATATGGGGCAGGATGTACCTCATACTCCCGTCGCAGGGGTCAATGTCAGCATCCCCATCTTCCGTTGGGGAGCCCGCTTCAAGACAAACCGCCAACAGAAAGCCTATATCGGCATACAGAAGCTGCAACAAAGCTATGTAACGGACAATATTCTGGAAGAGCTCTCCGCAGCCACCACAAAACTGACGGAAACTGAACAGCAAGTCAAGACGGCCCGGGAGAATATGATACTCGCCGAAGAGAATCTGGGCCTTGTCACCTTCTCTTATAATGAAGGAAAAGCCAGCATGGCAGATGTGTTGTCCGCACAACTCTCGTGGACGCAGGCACACACCAACCTGATTGATGCGTATCTGGCGGAGAAGATGGCGATGGCTGAATATTGGAAGGTGGTTAGTGAATGAAATGCCCCTCAAAGAAAAACATACAAAAAACTCCGGCATAGCTTTACAAAGCCATACCGGAGTTTCTTTATATTTTTCCTACTGACCGTTTATCCCAGGAATGAAATCAGCACACCCGCCGCAACAGCCGAACCGATTACACCGGAGATATTACTGGACATACAGTAATTCAGCACATGGTTTTTCGGGTCATACTTCGTTGCTATTTCATTGCAGACACGGCTTGCCATGGGTACGGCACTCAGGCCGGTAGCACCAATCAGCGGATTGATCTTCTTCTTGCTGAATAGGTTGAACAGCTTCACAAAGAAAATACCTCCCGTAATGGACAATGCAAATGCCAGGAAACCACCAATCACAATACCGATAGTCGTCCAATTCAGGAATGCCTCACTGGTCATCGTGGCGCCAACGCTCAATCCTAAGAAGATGGTAGCTGCATTCATGATACTATTAGCAGCAGCATCAAACAAGCGGCTTGTATCCGAACCGATTTCCTTAATCAAGTTACCGAACATCAACATACCAATCAAAGGTACTGCTGTGGGCACAAATAAAGCAACAATCGTAGTCACTGCAATCGGGAAGATAATCTTCAATACACGCAGATTCTTAATCTCGGTTTTCGAAGGATACAGCTTCTCCTGCTCCTTCATGTTAATCATCAATTCCTTCTTGGTACAGAACAGCTTCACCACCATCGGAATGATGACCGGTACCAGCGCCATATAAGAATAAGCAGCAATGGCAATCGGTCCCAACAGATGGGGAGCCAGCTTGATGGTAGTAAAGATAGCCGTAGGACCATCGGCACCACCGATAATGCCCAACGCACCTGCTTCCTGCGGAGTGAACCCTATCATCACAGCACAAAGCAGTACGGTGAAAATACCTAACTGCGCAGCCGCACCGAATATGGAGAGACGCAAGTTACGGAGCATCGGACCGAAGTCTGTCAGCGCACCCACACCCATAAAGATAACAGGCGGCAGAAAGCCGGTCTTAATCAGCATATAATAAATGAAGTTCATCAGTCCGAGGTCGTGCGCAATCTCGTGCAACGGCATCTCCCAAATATTCTTCATCACCCCGCCTACCATGACCATTCCGTTTTCATCTGCCTGAATCACCCCCATCTCGCCGCCGGGAAAGTTGGCAATGAGCACACCGAAAGCGATGGGTACCAACAACAATGGTTCATAGTGTTTCTTGATACCTAAATAAAGCAGGATGAAAGCGATGGCATACATCACGAGGAACGACGGATCAGCAATGATGTTGCTGAAGGCCGTCATATCATAGAGTTTTGCAAATATATCTTCCATTATCCTATCTTCATTAATACATCATCTTCAGAAACAGAGTCACCCGGATTGACACAGATGGCAACAACCGTTCCATCAAAGTCTGCGCGGATGGCATTGTATGTCTTCATAGCTTCGATATAGCAGAGGAGGTCGCCACTCTTCACCTTGTCACCCACTTTCAACGGGGTTTCCTGCGCATTCTTTGTCAAGAAGAACTTGCCTTCGAGCGGAGCCGGAACGTCCTGACCTTCGCCTACGGGGGGAGCTGTCACCTTTTCGGTGGCCGAAGCGGGCAGGTCGATGTCACCGTATGCCACCGTCACGCGGTAAGCCTGACCGTCCACCTGCACAGTGAGCGTCTTGGGTTTGGCATCGTCCAGCGGAGACTTGTCACGTTCGGCACGGCGTTTCTCCACATCCTCCAGGAAGTCCTGCTTGGCCTTACCACTCTTGTAAGCCTCGTATTGAGCCGGGTGCATGGCGTATTCGAAGAGCTCTTCGTCGTCCTCGCCCAGTTCCCACTTGTTCTCCTTCATCAGCTTGCGGTACTTGTCCAGAGCATCGGGATAGTTGTCCTGCGGATTGCCGGTGAAGAACTTGCGTCCTTCGCGTTCGGCCTTCTCTATGATTTCGGGAGCCAGCTGACCCGGCAGCTTACCTGCCTTGCCCAACAGCATATCCCAAATGTCATCGGCAATCATACCCCAGCGTTCCTTGCCTTTCTCCATAGCAATGACGTTCATCATGGAAAGGTTCTTGACGTACTGGCTGAACGGAGTCACCAACGGGGGATAACCCACGCGCGGCCAAACATATGCCACTTCGTTGAACAACTTGATGAGCAGTTCATCCTGCTTCATGAAGGGCAGGTTGCGTTTTGCCTTGTATTTGTTGATGGACTCCAGATTGGATTCCAAGTCTGCCATCAGACTGCCCATCATGCCACCCGGCAGTCCGGGACCAATCAGCAGGGAGTTCATCAGGCGGTTGCGCGGGCTGATGTACAAGCCAAGGAAGTCGTCCATAAACTCCTGGATGAGTGCGCGTACCTTCATATATGCCTCCATATTGACTTCGGGCACCTGGAAGCCTGCATCCTTCAGCATGGCCTGCACACTGAGCAAGTCGGCATGTCCCGTACCCCAGGAAAGCGGCTCCATGCCTACGTCGATATAGTCGCAACCCGCTTCGCACACTTCAAGAATACTTGCCATATTGAAACCGGGACCCGCATGACTATGATACTGGATAGGAATATCGGGATGCGCCGCCTTGATATTGGCCACAATCTTGCCCAAAGAAACCGGACGTCCGATACCTGCCATATCCTTGATGCAGATTTCGTCGGCACCTGCCTTGATAAGCTTCAGTGCCATCTCCGTGTAGTATTCTACGGTATGGATGGGTGAATGGGTGATGCAGAGCGAGCATTGGGAAATCATTCCGGCATCGTGTGCATAGCCAATAGAAGGGATGATATTGCGGGTATCGTTCAGACCGCAGAAGGTACGCGTGATGTCCGTACCCTGCGCTTTCTTTACCTTATAGAACAGCTTGCGCACATCGGCGGGCACGGGACTCATGCGGAGGCCATTCAGGGCACGGTCCAACATGTGAGTCTGGATACCGGCTTCATGGAACGGCTTCGTCCACTCGCGCACGGCTTTATTCGGATTCTCCCCAAACAGCAGATTTACTTGTTCAAAACCTCCGCCATTGGTTTCCACGCGCGCAAAACAACCCATCTCAATGATGGCGGGAGCTACTTTCACCAGTTGGTCAACACGGGGTACATATTTTCCGGCACTCTGCCACATGTCCCTGAATACCAAACTGAACTTAATTTCCTTTTTCATACTAAATTATTCGGTGTGTTTTTATATAAGATTATTATTTCAGATTTTTTCTACCTTAGCAACTTTACCCTTACCTTGTGTCACTACTGTTACGGCTGCACTGATAGCTGCCAGAATATTACCGGGGACAGGTGCGGGACCATTTGCCGCAGCTTTAGCCGGTGTCACCTCTTCGGGCGCATATTTATTCACCAATGCAATAAGAGCTTTTCCTAAGTTAATAACAATCAGCAGGATAGCGAAGACTGTTGCCATACCTACCACCATCAGCAGAAGTGCTGTATTCAAGTTTTCCATATTATAAATTATTAGTTATTCAGCCGAATTTACGAAAAATCGCTCGAAATTAGCGATAATCCATTAAAGAAAGGCAGAGAAGAATGATAAAAGATGCTAAAAAGTAAAGCTTCCCGCACAACCAATGAGGTGGTACGGGAAACTTTTAGCATAAAACGGTGTCAGTCATCAATTGCTTTCAAGGAAGGAGAATCAGCCCAACGGATTCTCACCCTGGTCGCCGTCGTTGCCGCCGGGGGTTCCACCGGTATTGTCGCCGGGAGTAGTACCGGTGGAGGTAGAAGTCTTGCCCCACTCTTCCCAAACAATCTTCGTATTCACCATGCTGCGGGTAATCACCTGACGGCCACTATTACGCTCCACTTCGGGCAAAAAACGGACACGTACTCCGTTAATCAGCGAAGCGCTTACCTCCGCAGCCGTCGGCACCCCTCTTTTGGTAGAGGTGGCAGTATAGTAGAAGGTGCCTACACCATTTATCTTCACAGTACGTCCCTGCCCCATGAAATTGCTCAATACACGTCCCAAGTTCTCCATCACCGCATACGTGTCACCACGGGTCACGGTAGAAATGAAAGACAGTTCATCTGCCACTTCACGGGTAGTAACCGCCTTGCCCCAGGTTACTGATTGAGGATACCACAAATCGTTTACTTTTTTCTGAACTCTTTTAAAAAATGCCATAATCGTAATGTTTTAAATGATTAATAATAGGTATATTCTGTTTCTCTTGTCTCACCCGAGAAGCAGAAGTTTTCATCGTGAGGCCTCAACGATTCAGCCGTCTGCTTTTCTCAAATTCGATGTTGCAAAGTTAGGGTGGGAAACAAGGGAAAACAAGAAAATGGCATCTACAACCGATTTTCACAAATCACTCAAAAACAAAGGATTACAAAAACCATATCTCTACAAGAAGAAGGGGGGAAATAAAGCTTAAATAAGAGGAATAAGGTGATAATCTCTACAAGCGACACACGCAAACCCCTGATAATGAAGCCACCTGTATCTTCCTATCTCTACAAGGTAATTGTTATAAGTTATTCTTTGCAATATGACATCATTTATGAGTTTATGCCAGTGAAAAGAAAGAATAAACACATAGAGAGAATGTGCCTCTCTACGTGTTTGGCTGATTTTACTTTGTTACCGCATTATACAAATCCTGATAGGTTTTCACCACACTATACACCAAAGTTCTATCGGCAGGTTTCGAGCAGGCTGTCAGCCCCAGAAGGAGAATCAGCAGGAGAAAAAGGAAGGTATGTTTCATCTTGAAATTTTGTGTTTATAATAAGTAAGGTGTAAAATCGGTAAGGAACGAGCTTACTTCAACAGTTTTCATAATCAATGCATATTAATCGTTGCAGAAACAAAGGTAACACTTTCTTCCCACAATAAATAAAGAGGTACAAAGTTTTTCATTACTTTGTACCTCCTCTTTTTCTTCGACTTGCATCATTTATAGCCGTGAGTCAGCAAAAATCATATAGCTTAGAACTCACTCGTAAAGTGGAACTTGATATGCTTGAAGTCCATCTGCGCCATCTGCAACACATATCCGCTGTCGGCCAGGAACACATCCCTACCCTCGCGGTCTTTCGCCATGTACTGGTATTTGCGCTTCTTGAAGGCTTCCAACTCCGCCGCATCATCGCTCTCAATCCAGCAGGCCTTATACAGACTGAGCGGCTCCCAACGGCACTTCGCACTGTATTCGTTCTCCAGACGATACTGGATGACCTCGAACTGCAACTGCCCCACCGTACCGATAATCTTACGCCCGTTGAACTGGTTGACGAACAACTGCGCCACACCTTCGTCCATCAACTGGTCGATACCCTTGGCAAGCTGTTTCTGCTTCATCGGGTCGGCATTCTCAATGTACTTGAACATCTCCGGAGAGAAACTCGGAAGTCCCTTGAAGTGAAGCGCCTCGCCTTCGGTCAGCGTATCGCCAATCTTGAACGTACCGTTATCCGGCAGGCCGATAATATCTCCCGCCCAAGCCTCATCGACAGTTGTCTTGCGCTGCGCCATGAACTGCGTAGGCGACGAGAAACGCATCGTCTTGCCATGACGTACATGCAAGTACGGGGCATTGCGTACAAACTTCCCGGAGCAGATTTTGCAGAAAGCGATACATGAACGGTGATTCGGGTCGATATTGGCGGTTATCTTAAAGATGAATCCGGTAAATTTAGGCTCTTCCGGCTCCACCTCACGCTCTTCCGCCTTCACGGGACGGGGACTGGGAGCAATCTCCACAAAGCAATCCAACAGTTCCTGCACACCGAAATTATTCAGTGCCGAACCGAAGAATACGGGAGCAAGCTCTCCTTTCAAGTATTCCTCCTTATCGAATTCGGGGTAAACACCGTCTATCAGTTCCAATTCTCCGCGCAGCTTGTCGGCCAGTTGGGCGCCAATCTGGTTGTCCAGCTCCTCGGTATGGATGTCCACTTCCACCTTCTCCGTCACTACCTGCTTGCTGGGCTGGTAGAGGTTGAGGTTATGCTCGTAGATATTGTAGACACCCTTGAAACGGACACCGCTCTCGATAGGCCACGTCAAGGGACGCACGTGGATGTGCAGTTCCTCCTCCAGCTCGTCCAGCAGGTCGAACGGGTCTTTGGCTTCACGGTCCATCTTGTTGATGAAGATAATCACCGGCGTATTACGCATACGGCAGACCTCCATCAGCTTGCGTGTCTGCGTTTCCACACCTTTCGCACCGTCCACCACGATGATAACACTGTCCACAGCCGTCAGCGTGCGGTAGGTATCTTCAGCAAAGTCCTGGTGACCCGGAGTATCAAGGATGTTGACCTTGTAGTCATGGTAGTCGAACTCCATTACAGAAGTGGTAACGGAAATACCACGCTGTTTTTCAATATCCATCCAGTCCGACGTTGCCGTCTTCTTTATCTTATTGCTCTTTACGGCACCCGCCACCTGGATTTGTCCACCAAAAAGCAACAGCTTCTCGGTCAATGATGTCTTACCGGCATCCGGATGCGCAATAATCGCAAACGTTCTCCGTCTCTCTATTTCGTTGTTATTGGCCATATATCAATTAGTCAGTAATAATCACTCTTCCAAATTCTTCATGCAGACGGCAAGGCTCGCCTCCCAATGGGGTATATCGATGCCGAATGTCTTCTTTATCTTTGTCTTGTCCAACACAGAATAATGCGGACGCGGTGCCTTGGCAGGGAATTCGTCCGTATGCAGCGGACTTACCTTGCAGCTCTTGATACCTGCCAGACGATGGATAGCCAACGTAAAATCATACCACGAGCAGACTCCCTCGTTGCTGAAGTGATAGATGCCGGGCACGATTCCCTGGCTGATAGCCGCAAAGATGGCGCGTGCCAAATCATTGGCGTATGTCGGCGTACCTATCTGGTCGAATACAACTCCCAGCGTCTCGCGCTCGCGTCCCAAACGGAGCATCGTCTTCACAAAATTATTTCCATAAATGGAATAGAGCCACGCCGTACGGATGATCATGGCACGGCTGCAATACTTCATCACCGCCTGCTCACCCGCCAGTTTGGTAAAACCATATACTGAATTGGGACAAGTAGCCGCCTCTTCCGTATAGGGGGTGTGTCCGGTTCCGTCAAAAACATAGTCGGTAGACACTTGTATCAATGCAGCACCGCAAGCTTCGGCAGCGGCAGCCAGATAGCCCGGAGCGACATGGTTCAGCTTGTCGCAAAGCTCCTGATTGTCTTCCGCCTTGTCTACAGCCGTATAAGCGGCGCAATTCACGATTACATCTATCCGGTTGTCCTTCACAAACCCGTGCACAGCTTGTTCGTCGCAAATGTCCAATTCCTGCACGTCAGTGAAAAAATAAGCATGTTGTCCGTTTTCTTTCGACAACACTCGCATTTCATTGCCAAGTTGACCGTTGGCACCGGTTATCAGAATATTCATTTAATAAAGTTACACTTATATATAGAATGTTACGATGAACAATATTTTCCTCCATAATTATCAATTATCCATCAACTCCAATTCTCCCCGCTTCTCCTTGTCATAATAGTTGGCAAGCAACGAGACGAAACCGCTGATGGCCTCCATAGCCTTTGCCGTGCCCTGACTGATTTCCTTCTTCTGCAAGCGCAACAGCAGCACTCCATAAAGCGCCTCGAAACAAGTGTCTACCTCAGGCTCCTCTTTCCGGCCGATCTTCTGGCGCAGCTCCACGATAAAAGGCAGTGCCTTGAAATAAGCCGCATTATAGAACGGATATTTCGTAGAAGCCAGTAATTCGCCATGCAGCTCCGTCAGGTTCAGAATGACATTCCGGTTGATTTGCAGATGTCCTTTTTCCGTTACGCCTTCCGCACGCATCATATCTGCCAGATTTCCATACCATTCTTCCAACGCAGGCCGTTCCTCCTCCGGATAGCGCAAAATGATGTTCTGGCGTATCCGGTCTATGTCACAGCCGTTGGCACGGAGCAAATCCTCCACCTGCCACATATATATAAGGTATTCGGCTATATTCTTTTCTTTCAGTTGTTGCGCAATCTTCACGATAAAATGTATGAATTATGATTTTTCACCTTCCCACTCAATACAGCGATTCACCCATCAGCGTAAACACCAATCCCACCACAGACACCACAATGACAATGCTCCCGATAATACGGTTCAGCATCCAGATGCCACGCAAGTTGAATTGTGTACGGACTTTATTGACAAAAAAGGTAATGCCAAACCACCATGCCAAAGCGCCCAATGCGATGGCCAAGTATCCGGTAACGGCCTCGAATACCAGCACTCCCTCACTTACAAAAGCGAAGCGGGCGAAAAGGCCTACAAAAAGGAATATAATCAGAGGATTGGAAAGTGTGACGGCAAATGCCGTTATGAAGTTATGGAAATAGGAACCCTTATTGGTGGATACCGGCCGGATGGACTGTACCGGATTGCTGCGGAACGTATAAATGCCAAATGCCAACAGAAGAATGCTTCCGAAAAGCTGCAGGTAAAAGATGTTCTTGTTGACATAATCAAAAACGAAACTCATCCCGTAGCCCGTCAGCAAGGCATATGCAATATCGCTTAGCGAAGCTCCTATCCCCGTTACGAAACCATACCACCGTCCTTTATTCAAAGTACGCTGAATACACAATACTCCTACAGGACCCAATGGCGCGGACACAATGACGCCGATAATGAACCCCTTCCACAATATGTCAAATATGGTCTCTATCTGAATCATGGCTGCAAATATCGGACTTTTTTATGAGACGAACGAATAGTGTTAACGTTTTTTCGACGGAAAAGGATTTTAAGAAGTAAAGATTATCCATTTTACATATTATTCCGTATATTTACCTCCGAACTTAACAATACCCCCTTATGAAACGAATAAAAAAAACTCTAACACTCGTTTCCATGGCCGTCTTACTACTGACGGCATGCGAAGCCCCCAAGGAACTCGGTGTGGTTCCATATCCGCAGTATGCCCAAACAACGTCAAAAACAGTAGAACTGCCATCTACGGTAACCTTCTCGACCAATCTGGCGAAATCCGACATGAATGACCTGCTGGCCTATCTGCCGGACTTTGCCATCCCCATGAAGCTTGTCGACAAGAACCCTTTTGTAACGATAGAAATAACGGACGCAACGGATAATCCAATCGCTGCCGAAGGCTACAACCTGACAGTCAGCAAACAAGGTGTAAACATTCAGGCCTCCTCCGCTGCAGGTGCCTTCTATGGACTGCAAACCCTGGCACAACTTGCCCGTAACGGGAAGAAACTGCCAGTCACGACCATCAAGGACGAACCCAGATTCCCCTATCGTGGGCTGCACCTGGATGTTTCAAGACACTTCTTTAACACGGACTATGTCAAGAAACAAATAGACCTGGTAGCCACCTACAAAATCAACCGCCTGCATTGGCATCTGACCGACGGTGCCGGATGGCGGCTGGAGATTCCGGGCTATCCCCGCCTGACAGAATTCGCAGCCTGGAGAAAAGCCGCCAATCTGCAGGATTGGGGGAAATATGACCACCACTTCTGCGAGAAGGATGAAGAAGGAGCCTATGGAGGCTACTATACGGAAGCGGATGTACGTGAGGTTCTGGAATATGCCCGCTTGAGGCATGTCACCGTTATCCCCGAAATAGAAATGCCGGGACACTCGGGAGAAGTACTGGCAGCCTATCCACAGCTGTCCTGTACCGGCAAGCCTTATACATCCGGTGAAGTCTGTATCGGAAACGAAGAGACCTTCAAGTTCTTCGAAGATGTGCTGGATGAAGTGATACGGCTGTTCCCTTCCCGGTATATCCATATTGGAGGTGATGAAGCCAGCAGACGCCACTGGAAGGCATGCCCCAAATGCCAGAAGCGCATGAAGGAAGAAGGGCTCAAAGATGAAAGTGAGCTGCAAAGCTATATGATAGCCCGCATAGAGAAGTACCTCAACGACAAAGGGCGTGAAATCATCGGCTGGGACGAGATACTGGATGGAGGCCTGGCCCCCAATGCAACCGTCATGTCGTGGCGAGGTACGGAGGGTGGCATTGCCGCCGCCCGCATGGGGCATTACGCCATCATGACACCGGAGAGCCACTGCTATCTGGACCACTACCAGGATGACCCTGAGACACAGCCGCTGGCGTTTGGCGCCTGCATCCCCATCGGACAGACCTACTCCTACGACCCGGCTCCCGATTCATTGGGAAGTGATATCTGCAAATACATATTAGGCGTGCAAGGCAATGTATGGGCTGAATATCTGCCCACTTACGAACATGCCGAATATATGATATACCCACGCATCATCGCTCTGGCAGAAGTAGGCTGGACTCCCGTAAAGAACAAGCATCCGGAAAGTTTCAAGAGACGTATCAACAACGAAATACGATACATCCGGACGAAAGGGTACAACCCGTTCACCTTGTCGGAACAAGTGCAGACCAGCCAGACCGTTGACTATGCCAAGAAAAAAATCATGCTGTCCCTCACCTCCGAAAAACATCCGATTGACATCCGCTACACAACGGACGGCTCCGAACCGACTGTATCTTCCAAGTTATACAAGAAACCGTTTGCCGTAAAAGACTCCATATTGCTGACCGCACGCCTTTTCGACGGAGAAAAGCCTATCGGAAAAAGCCTTCACCTGCGCACCGACTACCATAAGGGCATAGGCAAAAAGATAACCTATGCACCGGGCGGCAGATACTATCAGCATAAAGAAGTATACAAAGGCGGCGGTGACGCCGGTCTCCTCGACGGACTTCGCGGCGGCAAAAGCTACATGGACGGACGATGGCAGGGCTTCTGCCCCAATGATTTGGATGCCATTATCGACCTGGGCGAAGTGACCGCCATACATCGGGTCATGGCCAACTTCATGCAAATCCGTACCCCACAAGTATTTCTCCCTGCCAAAGTGGAAGTATGGGCATCTGTTGATGGCAAGAACTTCACCCTGCTGGGCAGTGATATCTGCAGCGAGGAAGAGGCCGGAAAGGACGTGATATTCCGTGATTTCGGCTGGATTGGCACCCCCACTGAGACACGATATGTACGCTTCCATGCCATACAAGGGAAGAAGCAATTCTTATTTACGGATGAAATCGTCATACAATAACACACATCCGGTTTTTATGAAACAGAACAAAAAACGCATACGAGTAAAATTGCATGCGTTTTTTGTTTTCCTTTTTTTCTCCTCCCCACCGATTTTACGTATCTTTGCCCCCAAGAAGAAAAGATGAAGATACTCAAAGAAGTAACTTCAATCGTAAAATCGTAAAATCGTAAAATCGTAAATATAACTATGATTCTTTTTTTCAGAACCCCATCCAAGAGTGTGATTGCCGTAGAATGTAATCATGAACTCCCCCAGGCAGACAGCGACAAACTCTGCTGGCTTTTTGGAGAAGCCACCCCCGAAAGTGAAGACAACCTGAAAGGACATTTCGTCGGCCCGCGCCGTGAGATGATTACTCCTTGGAGTACAAACGCCGTAGAAATCACCCAGAATATGGGGCTGGACGGCATCATACGCATCGAGGAGTACTTCCCCGTAAAAGATGAGAACGCAGACCACGACCCGATGCTGCAACGTATGTACAAGGGGCTGGACCAGAATGTATTTACAACCAACCGGCAGCCGGAACCGATTGTACACATCGAAGACCTGGAGGCATACAATGAAAAGGAAGGTCTGGCACTCTCCAAAGAAGAAATGGACTACCTCAAGAAAGTAGAGAAAGACCTCGGACGCCCTTTGACAGACTCCGAAGTATTCGGTTTCGCGCAAATCAACTCCGAGCACTGCCGTCACAAAATCTTCGGCGGAACATTCATCATCGATGGAGTGGAACAGGAATCTTCACTCTTCCAAATGATAAAGAAGACCACACAAGAGAATCCCAACAAGATTATCTCTGCCTACAAAGACAATGTGGCCTTTGCCGAAGGTCCGGTTATCGAACAGTTTGCTCCGGCAGACCACTCCAAGCCCGACTATTTCCAAGTAAAAGACATCAAGAGTGTCATCTCCCTGAAAGCGGAAACACATAACTTTCCCACAACAGTAGAACCGTTCAACGGTGCGTCTACCGGTACGGGCGGTGAGATTCGCGACCGTATGGGCGGCGGTAAGGGCTCTTGGCCGATTGCCGGAACAGCCGTTTACATGACCTCCTACCCCCGTACGGAAGAAGGACGTCCCTGGGAAGAGATTCTGCCGGTACGCAAATGGCTGTATCAAACTCCCGAACAAATACTAATCAAAGCCTCCAATGGTGCCAGTGATTTCGGGAACAAATTCGGCCAACCGCTAATCTGCGGTTCCGTGCTCACTTTCGAACATAAGGAAAAAGATGAAGTCTATGGTTACGACAAAGTGATTATGCTTGCCGGAGGCGTAGGCTACGGTACCCAGCGTGACTGTTTGAAAGGTACACCGGAAGCCGGCAACAAAGTGGTTGTCATCGGTGGAGACAATTATCGCATCGGTTTGGGCGGCGGCTCCGTATCTTCCGTAGATACCGGACGCTACAGCAGTGGCATCGAGCTGAATGCCGTACAACGCGCCAACGCCGAAATGCAGAAACGCGCCTACAACGTGGTACGCGCACTTTGTGAGGAAGAGACCAATCCGGTGGTTTCCATCCACGACCACGGCTCTGCCGGACATGTAAACTGTCTGTCTGAATTGGTAGAGGAATGCGGCGGTTTAATTGACATGAGCAAGTTGCCCATCGGTGACACGACTCTGTCTGCCAAGGAAATCATTGCCAACGAAAGCCAGGAACGCATGGGCTTGCTGATTCAGGAAGAGGCCATCGAACATGTACGCAAGGTAGCCGAACGTGAGCGTGCCCCGATGTACGTAGTCGGTGAAACGACCGGCGACCATCGCTTTGCCTTCCAGCAAGCTGACGGTGTACGTCCGTTCGACCTCGCCGTAGAACAGATGTTCGGCTCTTCCCCCAAGACCTATATGGTGGACAAGACCGTGGAACGTCACTACGAAATGCCCCAATACGAAGTTTCCCAACTACACGAATACCTCACCAATGTGCTCCAACTGGAAGCTGTGGCTTGTAAAGACTGGTTAACAAACAAGGTGGACCGTTCTGTAACAGGCAAGATTGCCCGCCAACAGTGCCAGGGTGAATTGCAGTTGCCTCTGAGCGATTGTGGTGTGGTAGCTTTAGACTATCGCGGCGAAAAGGGTATCGCAACCTCTCTGGGCCATGCTCCCCAGGCGGCACTTGCCGACCCGGCAGCCGGCTCCGTTCTTTCCGTCAGCGAAGCATTGACCAACTTGGTTTGGGCACCGCTTGCCGAAGGTCTGGACAGCGTTTCCCTTTCTGCCAACTGGATGTGGCCTTGCCGTTCGCAAGAAGGTGAAGATGCCCGTCTGTACACGGCAGTAAAGGCCTTGAGTGACTTCTGCTGTTCCCTGCAAATCAATGTACCGACCGGTAAAGACTCTCTTTCCATGACACAGAAATACCCCGACGGCAGCAAAGTAATTTCTCCGGGCACGGTAATTGTTTCTGCCGGTGGAGAAGTTTCCGACGTCAAGAAAGTCGTATCTCCGGTGCTGGTTAACAATGAAAAGACTACCATTTATCATATAGACTTCAGTTTCGACAACCTGAAACTCGGCGGTTCCGCCTTTGCTCAAACCCTGGGCAAGGTAGGTGACGAAGTTCCCAGCGTGCAGGATGCCGAATACTTCCGCGATGCTTTCCTTGCCGTGCAGGAACTGGTCAACAAGGGACTGATTCTTGCCGGACATGATATTTCCACCGGTGGTCTTATCACTACACTGCTTGAAATGTGCTTTGCCAATGTGGAAGGCGGTATGGAAATCAACCTGGATAAAATCAAGGAGCAAGACCTTATCAAGATTCTGTTTGCAGAGAACCCGGGTATCGTTATCCAGGTGAGCGACAAGCACAAGGAAGCTGTAAAGCAAATACTGGAAGATGCAGGCGTAGGTTACGTGAAGCTCGGCAAACCGACAGACGAACGCCATATTCTTGTATCAAAAGGCGATGTTACTTATCAGTTTGGCATCGACTATATGCGTGATGTATGGTACTCTACTTCTTATCTCCTTGACCGTAAGCAGTCCATGAACGGCTGCGCCAAGAAGCGTTTCGAAAACTACAAGATGCAACCGGTGGAATTCGCCTTCATGCCGGACTTCAAAGGCAAGTTCTCACAATACGGCATTAATCCGGACCGCCGTACACCGTCAGGTATACGCGCCGCCATCATCCGTGAAAAAGGAACCAACGGCGAACGCGAAATGGCCTACTCACTCTATCTGGCAGGCTTCGATGTGAAGGATGTTACAATGACCGACCTTATCAGCGGCCGCGAGACGCTGGAAGATGTAAACATGATTGTTTACTGCGGTGGTTTCTCCAACTCCGACGTTCTTGGTTCTGCTAAGGGTTGGGCAGGTGCTTTCCTCTTCAATCCGAAAGCAAAAGAAGCGCTCGACAAATATTATGCACGCGAGGATACGCTTTCACTGGGTGTCTGCAACGGCTGCCAGCTCATGATGGAACTTAATCTTATCAATCCCGAGCACAAGAAAAACGGCAAGATGCTTCATAATGACTCACACAAGTTTGAATCCAGATTCCTCGGTGTTACCGTCCCCACCAACCGCAGCGTAATGCTCGGCTCACTGAGTGGCAGCAAACTGGGTATCTGGGTAGCTCATGGTGAAGGAAAATTCTCCTTGCCATACGACGAGGACAAATACAACGTCGTGCTGAAATACTCATACGACGAATATCCTTCCAACCCCAACGGCTCAGATTATTCCATAGCCGGATTGGCAAGTGCCGACGGACGTCATCTGGCCATGATGCCCCACTTGGAACGTGCCATCTTCCCCTGGCAGAACGGTTGCTACCCCGCAGACCGCGTAAACAGCGACCAAATCACTCCTTGGGTAGAAGCATTTGTCAATGCACGCAAGTGGGTGGAAGCCAATAAAAAATGAGCTGAACTTCCTTTTTTATAGAAATGTAACAAGCGCGGGTTATGAATAATCTCGCGCTTGTTACATTTCTATTCTTCGCTTTCTTTTTGTTTTTCTCAAACAAAAGCATTATTTTTGTGTTTATTTTCAACTCTCCCTCAGTACAACATTCAAAAAACCGTTCGACAATTATGAAAAAGTACTTCTTTTTCTACATACTACTATTATTGCCAATTATAGGCATTGCACAAACATACAAATACATCGGTGTGGAAGACGGTTTGAGCAACAGACGGGTATATGCAATTCAAAAGGGACCTAAAGGTTACATGTGGTTTCTTACCCACGACGGCATCGACCGATACAACGGAAAGGACTTCAAGCCGTACAAATTGATGGATGGAGATGAAGAAGTGAATTCCATGATGAACCTGAATTGGCTCTATGTTGACCCCAAAGGCACCATATGGGAAATAGGCAAAAAAGGACGTGTGTTCCGCTATGATACAAAACACGATCGCTTTGTCCTGGTATACAAGCTACCCGAAAGCGAAGTGAAAGGACGTCCAACCCCTATCAGTTACGGTTTTGTGGATGCCAACAGCGTAATATGGCTTTGCAATGAAGATGCCCTATATCTGTACGACAGCAATACCCAGAAGGTAACATTCATTCAAAACGAAATAGGAGAACGAATTACGGATATCGCACAGATTGATTCGACCCACTTCTTCATCGGAACCGACATCGGCATACACTATGCTGAACTGGCCAACAACATCCTCACCCTCAGCCCCTGCAACCAGTTGGATACCTTGAAGATACAAATCAACGAACTATACTATCACAAACCATCCCACAAGGTTTTTATCGGTACTTTCCAGCGGGGAATATTCTCCTATGACCTAAACAAGCACAAGGTCATGCATATACCATCCGGACTGATGGACATCAGCATCAACTGTATCCGTGCCTTCAATGACAATGAGATTCTCATCGCAACGGACGGAGCCGGTGTCTACAAGATGAATACCGATACCTATGCATCCGAACCGTATATCGTTGCCGACTACAATCGGTACAACTCAATGAACGGAAATACTATCAATGACATTTACATCGACAGCGAGCAGCGTATCTGGATGGCCAATTATCCCATCGGCATAACTGTACGCAATAACCGATATACCGATTACCAATGGATAAAACACTCTATCGGCAATAAACAATCACTCATCAATGACCAGGTAAACGCCATCATCGAGGACCATGACGGAGATTTATGGTTTGCCACGAACAACGGAATCAGCCTCTATTACAGCAAGACGAAACAATGGCATTCTTTTCTCAGCACCTTCGACTCCGAAAGCCATAGCAAAAATCACACCTTCATCTCACTATGCGAGGTGGAGCCCGGCATCATCTGGGCCGGAGGGTATAGTTCCGGCATCTACCAGATAAACAAGAAGCAACTGTCCATAGACTTCTTTACCCCATCCTTATTCAGCAATCTGAATATCCGGCCAGACAAGTATATTCGTTCCATTATGAAAGATTCTTCAGGAAACATCTGGTCCGGAGGGTATTATAACTTAAAAGAAATAGATTATTCCAGAAAAAACATACGGCACTTCCCGGGCTTGAATGGTATCACCGCTATCATAGAGAAAGACTCCACACATATGTGGATAGGCACTTCCACCGGCTTGTACCTGTTGGAAAAAGCAACCGGTAAGTATACCTATATCCAGATGCCGGTAGAATCCTACTACATCTACTCCCTATGCCAAGCTTCCGACGGAATGCTGTATATCGGTACCAACAATGCCGGTTTACTGGTATATGATACGACCAAAAACACATTCAGACATTATCATAGAGACAACTGCGCCTTGATTTCCAATAATATCTATACACTATTGTCTGATGGTAAAGGAAATATCTTTCTGAGTACAGAACACGGTCTGTCCACCTTCTATCCTGTCGAAGAGACATTCCATAACTGGACCAAAGAACAAGGACTGAAGTCTGACCATTTCAACGCAGCCTCAGGCACCTTGAGGAAAAACGGCAATTTCATTTTCGGCAGTACGGATGGAGCCATAGAATTCAACAAAGACATGATCCTGCCTCGCGACTATAAGTTCAAAATGGTATTCAGTGACCTGCGGGTATTCTATCAGACCGTTTATCCCAAGGATGAAGGTTCTCCACTTATTCTGGATATTGACGAGACAAAAACCTTGCGTTTGAAGTACAACCAGAACATCTTCTCATTGCAGGTCTCAGACATCAACTATGACTATCCTTCCCTAATTCTGTACTCCTGGAAACTGGAAGGCTTCTATGAGGGTTGGAGCCGTCCGGGAGAGGAAAACGTCATCCGTTTTACCAACCTGAGTCCGGGCAACTATACCCTCCGCGTACGTGCCATCTCCAACGAAGACCGTCGTATTGTCCTGGAGGAACGCAGTATGGACATCATTATCGAGCAACCCCTCTGGCTCAGTTTCTGGGCGCTGATACTCTATGCAGTAATTATCATATCCATTGCAAGCATCACTCTGCGAATAATAGTCTTGAGAAAACAGCGGAAAGAATCCGATGAGAAAATACGCTTCTTCGTCAATACGGCGCATGATATACGTACTCCACTGACGCTCATCAAAGCACCCTTGGAAGAAATCACCGAACGCGAGCAACTGACTTCCAGCGGACAGAGCAACATCAATACAGCCCTGCGAAACGTAAATGCCTTGTTGCGCCTGACCACCAACCTTATTAATTTCGAGCGCGCAGACACCTATTCCGGAAGTCTATACGTATCCGAATACGAACTGAGCACATATATGGAAGAGACGATCGATGCTTTCCGTTCATACGCAAACATAAAACACATCAACCTGACCTACGAAAGCAGCTTCCGTTATCTGAACGTATGGTTAGATAAGGACAAGATGGATTCCATTTTGAAAAATATCATATCCAACGCACTGAAATATACACCGGACGGCGGCAATGTACATGTCTTTACTTCCGAGACAGAAGATACCTGGAGTATTGAGGTGAAAGATACCGGTATCGGAATTCCGGCTTCAGAACAGAAAAAGCTGTTCAAGATGCATTTCCGTGGCAGTAATGCTATCAATTCCAAAGTTACCGGCAGCGGCATCGGACTACTTCTGGTAGGGAAACTTGTACACTTACATAAAGGAAAGCTCAACTTCAGCAGCATGGAAGGGAAAGGCTCTTGCATCAAAATCACGTTTCCCAAAGGGAACAAGCATTTCCGCAAAGCAATCCAACGCCCTCAACCCAAAAACGAACGGATTGTTTATTCGGCTTCCGGAGTGCCTATCAATGCCTCTACTACATCATCCCCTGCTTCCAGTGGAATCTACGACAAGACGCAGCAACAGTCACAAAACAACAGTAACCACCAGAAAATTCTTATTGTAGAGGACAATGACGAATTAAGGGAATATCTGCGCAGAACATTGTCTGAACAATACAACATACAAGTATGCTCCAATGGAAAAGAAGCACTGACCATTGTCAAGGAGTATATGCCCAACCTCGTCATTTCAGACATTATGATGCCGGAAATGAGAGGAGACGAATTGTGTCATATCCTGAAGAACGACATCGAGACATCACATATCCCCATCATCCTGCTCACAGCACTGAATACCGACAAGAATATCATCGAGGGACTGCAAAGCGGAGCGGATGAATATATTGTGAAACCCTTCAATATCGGTATATTGCGAGCAAACATTGCCAACCTGCTGACTAACCGGGCACTGTTGCGCCACAAATATACCAGCCTGGACCTGAACGACGAGAAGAACAATACGGATTGCATCAACTGCTCCAACGACTTGGACTGGAAATTCATTGCAACCGTCAAAAAGAGCGTCGAAGACAATATGGACAACCCAAGCTTCAACGTCGACGTGCTCTGCAACCTGCTGAATATGAGTAGGACCAGCTTCTACAATAAGATAAAGGCACTGACCGACCAAGCTCCGGCTGACTACATCCGGCTGATTCGACTGAAACATGCTGCCCAACTTCTGAAAGAACAAAAGCATACCATCACCGAGATTTCAGAGCTGACCGGTTTCAGTGATGCGAAATATTTCCGTGAAGTATTCAAGAAACATTTCAATATGAGCCCAAGCCAGTATGCCAAGAGAGGGAAGGAAGAGAAAGATGATAAAGAAATAAAGTAAATTACAACATTTTGAATATGAATATATATCTTGAAGCATTCTCCATTTTCTTTAAGATAGGAGCCTTTACCATCGGCGGCGGTTATGCTATGGTACCGCTGATAGAAAACGAAATCGTAACCAAACGAAACTGGATAGCCAAAGAAGATTTCATTGACCTGCTTGCTATATCACAGTCCGCTCCGGGCATCCTTGCCGTCAATATATCCATTTTTATAGGGTATCGGCTACGGGGAATACGAGGGAGCATAATCACTGCATTGGGAACCATACTTCCTTCGTTTCTCATCATCCTCGCCATAGCGTTGTTCTTTCACAACTTCAAGGACAACATCATTGTGGAACGTATATTCAAAGGTATTCGCCCGGCAGTGGTTGCATTGATCGCAGCCCCTACATTCAGCATGGCTAAATCGGCCCGGATAAACCGATACAACATATGGATACCGGTGGTTTCAGCACTGCTCATCTGGCTGTTGGGCTTCTCTCCCATCTGGATTATCATTGCAGCAGGTGTAGGAGGATACTGCTTCGGACGTTTTCAACGTCCGAAGAATTAAAAATTAAAGAATTAAAAATTAAAAAGGATAGCAACATTAATCACTAACCATTTATCATTAATTACTAATCATGGTTTTCTTACAGTTATTCTATACATTCTTTAAGATTGGGCTTTTCGGCTTTGGTGGCGGATATGCCATGTTGTCTATGATACAAGGTGAAGTAGTTACCCGTTACGGTTGGCTTACAGCGCAGGAATTTACTGATATTGTGGCAATCAGCCAGATGACACCCGGTCCGATAGGAATCAATTCGGCAACTTATGTGGGTTATACTACGATAGCTGATTGCTACGGTACAAACTATGGTATTTTAGGTTCTATTATTGCTACGTTTGCCGTGGTGCTTCCTTCTTTCCTACTGATGCTGACCATCAGCAAATTCTTTCTGAAATACCAGAAACATCCTTCCGTGGAAGCGGTATTCAGTGGGCTCCGCCCGGCAGTGGTCGGTCTGCTAGCCTCAGCCGCGCTGGTATTGATGAATTCGGAAAACTTCAGTTCTCCCAAAGAAGACATATATTCCTTCGTCATCAGCTGCCTCATCTTCCTCGTGGCATTTATAGGCACAAAGAAATATAAACTGAACCCGATAGGAATGATTGTAGCTTGTGGAATAGCAGGATTGATACTTTATTAAGGATTAAGGATTAAACGTTAATGATTAATCCCTAATCCTTAATCCCTAATTTTTAAAGTTTAATCTTCTTTCCAACGGATTTCGATTCATTATGCAGACGGTCCAAGGCTGTCACCACATAGCGGTACTTTGTCTTTCCGTCTTCGTAAGGAAGTTTATAGAAATTATCGCGCGTGATGGCTACAATATGGGAAGGGTCATCTATATTCACTTTCTCTTTGTCATTAAAGCGATAGACCACATATTGGACGGCACGGTTCATTTCCTCTTTATACTTGGGAGCTGTCCAGAAAAGAATATATCCGTCTTCCGTCCACACCGGTTTCATCTTACGTACCTTTGCCGGGGCTTCGTTATCCATGAAATCGAAAACGGGAGGTAGCGCCGGATACTTATGATATTCGGCAATCAGGGCATCGCGATACTTGCCTGCATTCTCTACAACCGCACTGGCAGGCCACTGGCAACTGCCACCGATGGTCTGATAGGCCCGTTGCAAGGCCATTTTGCGAGGAAGCTGATTTATCGACGGGTTCTTGGGGTCGGCATTCTGCACGGTGTTCATCACGGACTGGCCGATAAACAAGGGGCGGTTTTCCGTATTCCTGGCCCACCACTTCACCAGTGTCTCATAGTCGGCAACCGGATGTCCTATATGCCAATAAATCTGCGGAATATTATAGTCTATCCAACCTTCACGGGCCCACAGCAACACGTCCGCATAAAGGTCATCGTAGTTTTGCAGGCCTTTGGTCTTACTGCCAAGCGGGTCACTGCTTTCATTCCGGTAAATGCCAAACGGAGAAACCCCGAACTTCACCCACGGCTTGATTTCACGAATTGTTTCATGCAGTTTCTTAATCAGCACATTCACGTTGCTCCGGCGCCAGTCTCCTTTATTGCTGAAACCTCCGCCAAAACGTGCAAAACTTGCATCGTCAGGGAAATCCTTTCCCTTAATGGGATAAGGATAAAAGTAATCGTCCATATGAATGGCATCCACATCATAGCGGGAAACGATGTCGCTCACCACCATGCAGATGTGCCGGCGGCTCTCAGGCAGTGCCGGGTCAAAATACAACTGGTCGCCATAAGTGACAAACCATTCCGGATGGATATTGTACACATGATTGGGAGCCAACTCACTCTTCAAGGTCGTCTTCGTGCGATACGGATTAATCCATGCATGAAACTCCATACCACGCTTATGGCATTCATCAATCATAAACTGCATAGGGTCCCAATAGGGTTCGGGCGCTTTACCCTGCACTCCGGTAAGGAAACGACTCCACGGTTCCAGTCTGGAAGCATACAGAGCATCCGCTTCGGGACGTACCTGGAAAATTATGGCGTTGATTCCCGCCTTCTGCAAGGAATTCAACTGCCCGATCAGATTCTGCTTCAGTTTTTCGGTCGGCATTCCACGGAACTGTCCGTTTACTGACTGTATCCATGCTGCACGAAATTCACGTTTAGGATAGGCAGACCCGGTCTGCACTTGCGCAAATACTCCTCCCGCCATTAGCAGCAAGAAGAATACACATAAAAGGGATTTTACTCTCATTCTCTAATTACAGCTTTTTAATACTTAAAATAGTTTATAATTAAGGTTTGTCCTTCATCGGCCATTCCACAATAAAGCGGCATCCTCCGCAATAGGTGTCATCCAGATAAATCCGGCCTCCCACCAACTCCATTATCTCATTGGCTATGGCAAGCCCCAATCCGGACCCTTTGGTAAACGTGTCCACTTTATAAAAACGTTCGAAAATACGGTCCGATTCGTCCGGCCTGATGCCTATACCGGTATCCTCTATCACGAAGCGCAATACATGTCGGGACTTATCTTCCTCGCAGGAAACGCGTATATGACCTTCTTCCGTAAACTTCACCGCATTATCCAACAAAGACACCAGCACCATTTTCAGCCATTGCCGGGCTGCATAAAAGGCCATAATGCCGGAAGCAGGCACATATTCCAGTTCAACTCCCGGCTTCAGTTCCGGACGGAAGCCCTCAATACATTCCTTGCAACACGCATCCACTTCTATCTCCTCCCGCGGCATCTCCCACACTCGCGAATCCATATCCGCAATATTGAGTATGTTCTCCATCAGACTCAACAGATATGTATTGTTGCCCTCCACTTGTTCAACATACTCGCGTTTCTCCACATCATCCAGCTTCTCTTGAGCCAGCAAGGTAGAAAAGCCGACGATGGAATTCAACGGAGTACGGATTTCATGGGTGATATGCTGTATAAAGGAACTTTTGACCTGGCTCATTTTTTCCACCGCCCTGCGTGCAGCTTCCAACTTGCGGTTCATGGAGAGGGTGCGGATATACAGATAAGTAATGAGCAGCAAAAGCAACAATACCAGTCCGCCAACAGCCAAGGCTATCATCAGTCGTTCCTTGTTCAATCTGGCACTCAGCTCCAGCTTCTCCATCTTCAACCGGTCCACCTCAAACTGTGCCGTATATTTGCTTAGCTTGTCATCCATTTCTGCCGTACGCACGGAGTCACTCACGGCGGCATATCTGGCATAACTGCGGCAAGCCGCACGATAATCGCCCAACTGTTCCTGCAGTTCTCCTTTCATATAATGGTTATAAGGATAGCAAAGCCCCAGTGAATGCTGATAATCCATGAGTGAATCCACGTAAGCAATGTTACCTTTCAAATCACCGAGGATACGGCAACACATTATCTTATAGCCAAACCATGCTTCGGGCGTCGAGCTCTCCGGATGTTGACGGTAGAAGCGGTCGGTCTCCTCAATATAAGGCTCAGTAGCCTTTCTACCTTCATTGGCCAATAAGCCTATAACCCTGAATTCACAGAAACGCAGGTGCAGGGAAGGGTCTATGCTGACTTGTTTACGGTCCAGTTTGTCCTCCAGTTGCGACAATTTACTCAGATACTCGCCGGCTTCTGCATACTCACTGCGTGAAAGATAAGTCTGGATAATATTAAGCAACACCACGTATGCGTCACGATAATAGCTGCCTTCCTCGAAAAGTTTCAGTGCATTGTTGTAATTCTCTATACACAGTTTTACGTTGTTTCCAAAGACCCGATGGTTATACCCGATGCACATTTCGCCACATGCCAATCCGTATTTGTCCCGGGCTTGCTCGGCATCCTGATGGAGCCTGACGGTTTCAGCCATCGCCTCCTCCTGCATACCTTTCTCCGTCATACGCTGAATGTACTGCCGCCACGCCATATACCGGTCTCGTGTCCGTTGGTATTTCCGGCACCAGTCCATATATTCATAGGTTGCGGCTTTCAATTGGTCAATGTCCCCCAACTGATAATAATGAGAAATCAAGTTGTTATGGGCATCACTAATCTGTACCGTATCGTTCAGTTCGCGGGCAAGTTTTATCCACCGGGCATTGATGGAAGGCAATCGGTCTTGTCCCAACACTTTCTGCGCACTATCTGCCAGAGCTTTCATCTCTCCATAAGGGTCTTCGGCATGCAGGATTGAGGGGCATAAACCTAACACCAGCACAACAAGAAGCCATTTTATATTACGCTTTACCATGTTCGGACATTAAAAGGAGTCGGATGCGAATTTAGTGCTTTTATTTAATGTAAATTAGCAGTCATCCTAAAGTATAACAAATCTTAACCTTGCCTATCTGATACGATTTTTCCAGCAGGTTCGTTTTATTCTACCCCGGTTTGCATTATCTTTGCAAATCCTAAATCACATAAGTGACTTTTATATGGCAGAAAATACATCGATTATCATAAAGGGAGCCCGTGTCAATAACCTCAAGAACATTGACGTAGAGATTCCCCGTAACAAACTCGTAGTCATCACCGGACTGTCCGGTTCCGGAAAATCCTCACTTGCTTTCGATACATTATATGCCGAGGGGCAGCGCCGCTACGTGGAGAGCTTGAGCAGTTATGCCCGCCAGTTTTTGGGACGTATGAGCAAGCCTGAATGCGATTTCATCAAAGGGATTCCACCTGCCATTGCCATTGAGCAGAAAGTAAGCAGCCGTAACCCACGGTCCACCGTGGGTACCTCCACTGAAATATACGAATATCTGCGGTTGCTCTACGCACGTGTCGGTAAGACCTTCAGCCCGGTCAGCGGACAAGAAGTGAAGAAACACTCGGCAGAAGATATCGTGAAGTGCATGCTGGAATATCCGGAAGGAACCAAGTATACCGTGCTCGCCCCGATATTGCTGCGCGAAGACCGCACGCTGCAACAACAACTGGAGATAGACATGAAGCAAGGTTTCACCCGTCTGGAAGTGAACGGTGAAATGATGCGCATCGACGAATACAAGCCGAAAGCCGGAGACACAGTTTTTCTGTTGATTGACCGTATGACAGCCTCTTCAGAAAAGGATTCCGTCAGCCGCCTCACCGACTCGGCCGAAACAGCCATGTATGAAGGAGACGGTGCCTGCCTGCTGCGTTTCTACCAGCCCGACGGGAGTACCTGCCTCTATCGTTTCAGCACCAAGTTCGAGGCAGACGGCATCACCTTCGAAGAACCGAACGACCAGATGTTCTCCTTCAACTCTCCCATCGGTGCATGCCCCGTATGCGAGGGATTCGGGAAAGTCATCGGCATCGACGAGCATCTCGTGATACCCGACCGCTCCTTGTCCGTCTATGATGGAGCCGTTGTATGCTGGCGGGGCGAAAAGATGGGCGAATGGAGGGATATGGTGATACACGGAGCCGAGAAAGCCGGCTTCCCCATCTTCACTCCCTATTATGAACTGACCGACGAGCAACGCCGGATGCTGTGGGAAGGGACACCCTACTTTGAGGGCATCAACGCCTTCTTCAAGATGGTGCAGGAAAATCAGTACAAGATACAATACCGTGTGATGCTGGCACGCTACCGCGGAAAGACGCTCTGCCCCAAATGCCACGGTACCCGCCTGAAACCCGAAGCAAACTACGTACGCGTGGGAGGACGCAACATCTCCGAACTGGTAGATTTGCCCATCACTGAGTTGAAGCTCTTCTTCGACAACCTGCAGCTAGACCCACATGACGCCGACATAGCCCGCCGCATCCTGACAGAAATCAACAGCCGCATCCAATTCCTATTGGATGTCGGTTTGGGATACCTCACGCTGAACCGCCTCAGCAACTCGCTCTCCGGCGGTGAAAGCCAGCGAATCAACCTCGCCACCTCGCTGGGAAGTAGTCTGGTGGGCAGCCTGTATATTCTTGACGAACCGAGCATCGGCCTGCATAGCCGCGATACGGACAAACTGATACACGTGCTCCGCCAGCTGCAACAGTTGGGCAATACGGTAGTGGTAGTGGAACACGATGAAGAGATTATCCGTGCTGCCGACTATATCATCGACATCGGTCCCCGGGCAGGCCGCCTGGGAGGGAAGGTCGTCTACCAAGGAGATATGAAAGACCTTCAGAAAGACAGTGACAGCTATACCGTGCGCTATCTGCTGGGCGAAGAAACCATCCCCCTGCCGGAACACCGCCGCCCGTGGAACAACTACATAGAAATAAAAGGCGCGCGCGAAAACAACCTGAAGGGTGTAGAGGCACGGTTCCCGCTGAATGTAATGACCGTAGTCACCGGTGTCAGCGGTTCGGGCAAGAGTACGCTGGTACGCGACATCTTCTACCGCGCCCTGAAACGAGAGTTGGATGAATGCAACGAACGTCCAGGCGAGTTCACTTCCATTGGAGGAGACTTGCAGAACCTGCGCAATGTAGAGTTTGTTGACCAGAATCCTATCGGGAAGTCATCGAGAAGTAACCCCGTGACCTACATCAAGGCCTACGATGAAATCCGTAAACTATGGGCGGACCAACCGCTTGCCAAGCAGATGGGATACAGTGCCGGATACTTCAGCTTCAACAGCGAAGGCGGCCGTTGCGAGGAATGCAAGGGTGAAGGCACCATCACGGTGGAGATGCAATTCATGGCAGACCTTGTACTGGAATGCGAATCCTGCCACGGCAAACGCTTCAAGGCGGACACGCTGGAAGTGAAGTTCCACGACATGAATATCTACGACGTATTGGAGATGACCGTAAACCAAGCCATCGAATTCTTTACGCAACACGGACAGAAAAAGATTGTGAAGAAGCTGCAACCCTTGCAGGATGTAGGTTTGGGATATATCAAACTGGGGCAAGCCTCCTCCACCCTCTCCGGTGGAGAGAACCAGCGCGTGAAACTCGCCTTCTACCTCAGCCAGGAGAAAGCAGACCCGACCATGTTCATCTTCGATGAACCGACCACCGGACTACACTTCCATGACATCAAGAAACTGCTCGAAGCCTTCGATGCCCTAATACGCCGCGGGCACAGCATTGTCATCATCGAACATAATCTGGATGTGGTGAAGTGTGCGGACCATGTGATAGACCTGGGGCCCGAAGGAGGGGACAAAGGAGGAAACATCGTAGCTACCGGTACACCGGAGGAAGTGGCGAAGTGTGCGGCAAGTTATACGGGACAATTCTTGCAAGAGAAATTACACCCCTCGCTTCCTTAAATAGAACACAGAGGCACGGAGACACAGAGATATTAAATTCAAGGAAAAAGAATAAAACTCTATGCCTCCGTGTCTTTGTGCTTAATCTTACCGGGTGCTACTACTCCAATTTAAAAGTAACCGGAAAAGTAAATTCCACCTTCACGGCTTTACCCTGCTGCATCCCCGGTTTCCATTGTGGCATCAATTCTACAATCCGTAATGCTTCCTCATCCAGGGCAGGATACCTGCTGCGCATAATAACGGGGTCCGTCACACGACCATTCTCGTCAATCACCACGCTGACAGCAACTCTTCCTTGAATGCCATTCTTACGGACTTCTTCCGGATAACGGATATTCTTTTGAATAAAATCCATTAAGGCTTTCATACCTCCCGGAAACTCGGGCATCACTTCCACTACTTTATAGACCGGTTCTTCCATTGGCTCTTCCGTTATCAATTGTGGGCTCCCGCCCTTCCCTGCATCCGAAACATAAGGGGAAAGAGATGTCTTTTCCGCCGTTCTCCATTCTTCCTCATTGTCCGTCAGTCTGAACTCAGCCATCATCAAGACAGGTTTCCTCCTGATGGTTATCTCATAAAAGTAACGGTAGCGTCCCGGCTTGTTGGGATGCACATCCGGATAAAGGGAGGCTTTCATAACCCTTTCCTCCCCATCTCGCAGCACATAGGCGATGTCCCAAAAGGCAGCGTTTATCGGCAATTCCCGCCAAGTACCTTTTTCGTCTTCGAACGTCAGGTAGTAATGCTCGCCGCAGGTCAAATCTCCGCCGCTGTGATTGCTGAGGATAAATGTCGCCTGAGTCGCTTTCGTTGAAAAGACCGGATATTCGGGACGGATATGGATGCCACGAATATGATTCCTGCCTACTCTCTCGTTGATGACGGGGACTTCTACACCATGAAAACAGAAAACGGGGGAGTCCATTATCTCCTCCCGGAACTCTTTCCGTTTTTCAGGAGTATTCACAATCAAATCTATATCTATGCAATGCATCCCCACCCCATATCCAGTCACATTCCTCCGGATGTGTGTGTAGGTTGTGTTTTCCAACCGCTTTCTCAGTTCGTCGTGAATGGCAAGCAATTGTTTTTGCAAGCAGTCACCGTCATCCACGAGCCCTATCTTGAGGCTATCGCTCACTGATTTTTCCTGCAACCGTCGGTCTAACCCTACCGTATCTACAGAATCTTCAGGCATTTCTACGCGTTCCGTCTTATTCATCTTGCAGGATGAAAGGCAACAAAGCAATAGGAGAAAACAAACTCTGTTCATAGCATTTTGTATTTCAAGTCCATAGCATCAAATATACTCATTTTCGCAATCATAATCAAAAATAGAACCCCTAATCTCATAAGACTATATTAGGAATACATGTAATAACGGTATGAGAATAGAAAAGATTACGGCTAAAAGACACTGCATCGCCACTGCAAAGTCACTGCATTCCTTTTGCAGTGCTGCTGCACGCCCATTGCAGTACGACTGCAACCGTATTGCAGAGCTACTGCAAGCCTCATGCAGTGACACTGCAAAAAGCGTGCAGAACTTTGCAGTAGGAAAGAACTGATAACTAAGATAATAGCGCCAATGAAAGAAGTATGCAGTACAATTGAAATGGAAACGAAATGGGCGTGACAGATAAGTGTAACGATTCTTATCTATCACGCCTATCTATCACGCGGTAAGGTATTTGTAATCAATAGAATATACCCCTCCGCGTGATAGCATGACAGATGTTTTGCAAAAACAAACTCTGTGGTAGTAGCAAAATGAGATTAGAAATAGAATCCGAAACCTACCTTCAGACCGAATTTAGAACGGTCGCTATTGACGTTCCAGTAAGCTGCAGGTTCGATGGTCACCGTGCGGGTCAGGAAGAACGCATAACCGGCTTCCAGACCGAAAGAGAACTTGGTATCATCCAAATCATGTCCCCAATCCCAACGGTCCACATTGACATCGGCACCCAGATACACGCCAATCTTGTCGAAATAATAACGTCCACCTACACCCAGCGTATAGACATCGAGGTCAGACCCTCCGGTATTCCAAGCAGCCCCGGCATGCACCAGCAAGGCGATGTTGTCGAGCAGGAAAGCACCTCCCTTGGCTTCAAGGCCAAAACTTGTCTTGTCGGTTCCCGTGTCATGAGAAAATTCCAAACCGGTGATGGACGGGTTCAAAATCCACTTACCTTTTTCAAACTGTGCCTGAGCTGCCACTGTGACAACAAGCAAGCAAACGAATAATGCCAGTTTTTTCATCTTGTTCTGTTTTTTGAGTAAATAATCAATGTTGTTTATTGTCTTCTTCGAATCGCTTGCGTTGCAGCGCCTCCTTCTTGCGAAGCACCAGCCACAGCACAAATACAATGAGGTACGAAGCAGCTACGGTGACATACTTCTCAGTATCGCTGATTTCCGTATTGCGGGGAAGGAAATAAGCGGCAGTAGCAGAAACGTAAATAAGCAGGGCCAACGTGAGCCCGGTAGATTTCTTGATTTTCTTCATTACCAAAGTTTTTTAGTCGTCTTAAAATACCAAATATTAAACCAAATAGCAGCCAGCACAACAGCTATCAAGGCTATGCCCAGCGCATAATTCGGACCGAGCCCGAAACCTTCGGGAGCAATGCAGATGTAAGTGGTACACACAGCCGTCATGAATAATGCCGGGAAATAGGTGACGTAATAATAACGTCCTTTCTTCTCGCGTACCAGATAGACCGTAATGGCCCACAACGTAAAGACGGACAGAGTCTGATTGGCCCAGGCAAAATAACGCCAAATCATATCAAATCCATCCTTGTCCCGCAGGCTGTAAAGCAACAAGCTAATGGCTACCAGGAACATCGGGATGCATATATATAAACGGCGACGCATGGATTTTTGTTCCATTCCCAAGAAATCTGCCACAATGAGGCGCGCTGAACGGAAAGCCGTGTCGCCACTGGTAATAGGCGCGGCAATAACACCCAGAATGGCCAATACGCCACCTACGGCACCCAGCCAGTCTTTTGTAATGGCGTCTACAATGATAGAGGCATTCGTCTCCCCCATCCCGTTCTCATGGAAGAAATAAGTGGCGGCGGCAGCCCATATCAGAGCTACAATGCCTTCGGTTATCATTGCCCCATAGAAAACGGGGCGTCCGTGGCGCTCGCTTGTCATGCAACGTGCCATCAGCGGACTCTGCGTGGCATGGAAGCCACTGATGGCACCGCAGGCAATACTGACGAACATGATGGGGAAGATGGGCAATGCAACCGCATCGGGATGCGTGTTCTGCAATCCGTCCCATATCTCCGGCAATGCAGGATGGTTGACGTAAAGCATTACCAGAATACCGACCGCCATGAACAGCAGGGCAACGGCGAACAGCGGGTATATCTTACCGATAATCTTATCTACCGGCAGCAAAGTGGCAAAGATATAATAAGCGAAAACAACAATAATCCAGAAGGTGGTATCCAAGCTGTCGGGGGTCAACTTGGCAAGCAGTCCGGCCGGCCCTGCCACAAAGACAGCTCCCACCAATATCATCAGGATGACGGTAAAGCCGCGCATCACCTGCTTGGTGGTCAGCCCCAGATAGCGTCCGATGATTTCCGGCAGGCTTTCCCCGTCATGCCGCAAGGAGAGCATACCGGCAAGATAGTCGTGCACTGCACCGGCAAAGATACTGCCAAGTACAATCCACAGATAGGATGCCGTACCGAACTTGGCTCCCATGATGGCACCGAAGATAGGTCCCAACCCGGCAATATTGAGAAACTGTATCATAAAGATTTTCCAAGTAGGCAGTGGAATGTAATCCACACCATCGGCTTTGGTAAGGGCGGGTGTTTTGCGGTCATCGGGACCAAAGACGCGTTCTATGAAGCGTCCGTAGATAAAATAGCCGGCTATCAACGCCAGCAGGCAAAGCGTAAATGTAATCATGGCGTGTTAATATCTTTAATGTATGCAAATGTAACAGTTTCCAAGTAAACAGCACAAAATAATCGGGTGTTTTGCTTATCTTCGCCGAGAAATATGACAGAAATAAAGAAGAAAAGAGAAAAATGAAACGAATTATTTCCATTTTACTATATATGGCCGTCTTGCTGCCACTGGCTGCGCAACCGCCCAAGCATGAAGTGCGTGCCGCCTGGATAACCGCCGTCTATGGCCTGGACTGGCCGCAGACACGCGCCACTTCGCCCGAAGGCATCCGCAAGCAACAGGCCGAACTGATTGAAATATTGGACAGACTGAAAGCCGCCAATTTCAACACAGTACTGTTCCAGACCCGTACACGGGGAGATGTCCTCTACAAATCAGCCATCGAGCCCTACAACTCCATACTGACCGGAAAGGTGGGCGGCGACCCCGGCTACGATCCGCTGGCTTTTGCCATAGCCGAATGCCACAAGCGCGGTATGGAGTGCCATGCCTGGATGGTGACCATCCCTCTGGGCAACCGCAAGCATGTAGCCGCCCTCGGTAAAGAGTCCGTCACCAAAAAGAAACGCGCCATCTGCGTACCCTACAAACGCGAATACTTCCTGAATCCCGGACATCCGCAAACCAAAGAGTACCTGATGAGCCTTGTCCGCGAAGTGGTGGAACGCTACGATGTAGACGGGATACACTTCGACTACCTGCGCTATCCGGAAAACGCCCCCCGTTTTCCCGACAGCTACGACTACCGCAAATACAGCAAAGGACGCAGCCTTGCCCAATGGCGCAGAGACAACCTGACGGAAATAGTACGCTATATATATAAAGGTGTAAAAGCCATGAAACCCTGGGTAAAGGTCAGCACCTGCCCGGTAGGAAAATACAAAGACACTTCCCGCTACCCCTCCCGTGGCTGGAATGCCTTCCACACCGTCTATCAAGACGTGCAGGGTTGGCTGGGCGAGGGCATCCAGGACCAGATTTATCCGATGCTCTATTTCCGTGGCAATCATTTCTATCCCTTTGCCCTCGACTGGCAGGAACAAAGTAACGGACGCCAAATCATTCCCGGTCTGGGCATCTACTTCCTCGACCCCAGCGAAGGGAACTGGACGCTGGACGAGATTGAACGGCAGATGCACTTTATCCGCGCCCACGGTCTGGCGGGCGAGGCACACTACCGCGTGAAGTATCTGATGGACAATACGCAAGGGCTTTATGATGCGCTGGAAGAAGACTTCTATACCGCCCCGGCCCTGCAACCCGCCATGCCGTGGATAGACAATGTAGCTCCTACACCTCCCGCCGGACTCACGGTGGAAACACCGGAAAACGGCTATTGGAAACTAAGCTGGCAACCCGCCACGGACAATGACAAGCGGAATGCTCCGATGTATGTAATCTACGGTTCGGACACCTATCCCGTAGATACCTCCAATCCGGAGAATATCCTGGCACAACGAGTACAAGGCACGGAATATACCTATGCCCCCATCCGCCCGTGGACTGCCCGAAAATATTTTGCCGTGACAGCCATAGACCGTTGCGGAAACGAAAGCGAAGCTATTCAGCAGCAGTGACACAGACAAAAGCCCGGTAACGGCTCTTCGGAGTGACCGGTACCAGAGGCAGATAGCCGGAAACAACCCTGCCGTCCTTCACCACCAGCGGATAGCTTTGCATATCCTGCTCATGCCGCTCCATCAAAGCTTCATGGGTCGGAAAACAATCAATGGAGAAACGTCCCTCCCCACCGGGGACAATGAAATGATCACTAAGCACATGGGAAACGATTCCCATATTCATCCGTAGATTTATTTCGACATGGGGGTTGATGGCATACGGATGCCCTTTCTTCTGACGGCAGACCATCATGTCCACACCCAAGAAACCCATATAAGATGTAGCATAACTCGTTTCCAATGCTTTCTGCATCATATTGCGTATGCGTACAAATGCTTCAAAGGGTACATATTGCTGAATCCATTCCTCCACTTGCTCATCCGAAGTAAGGATATTACCACGATATGCCCCTTTGTCATCCGTAACAAAACGGGAATAGCCGACAAAAAGAAGCTTTCCCCGACCATCCGAATAAAATTCCATGGCAAAGTCTTCCACCTTATTAAATATAGGCTCCATCACAAAACCTCTATTTTCTTTCAGCGCCCTACTACACCAATCGGAAACATTTTTCGTAAAGCCATGACGGCACCAACACAATCCCTTTCCACTTCCCGACCAAAGTGATTTGAACACACATCCCTCCTTGTAACGATCAACAATATCCGGAGAGATATCCGTCATTCTACCATCAGCCTCCACCAAGCAACAACCGTCACCACAAGTATAATCTATTTTATTGAAATAGAAAAGTGCGCGAAAAGCCAAAGCGTTACTACGGGCAGCCTTCATACGATATTTATCCAAAGCATCCGGTGTAGGAAGATTTTTTTCCAGAACACCGCCTTTCAACATCCGTTTACGGATAGCGGGGTTCCATCCCCAAGGCATTACCCGCACATCAGCATAATCGGGCAGCTCCGGCTCTGTCACCAAATGCACATCCAGCCGGAACAACTGTTGCATCTGTTTCAGATAATCTGCATTATAGGCGGAAGAGGCCAGTACCCCACTACCCGGCTGGGCATACCAAATCGGCAACAAAGCCAAGTCTTCAGCCATACGGCGGATGGTAGCGGGCGCCATATAATTTTCTTCATTATTTCCCAATGCCATATCTGCATCAGGATTGAACACATAAAGTTTCATCTTTCAAATGTTAACCAATTACTCACGTTTTGTATGAGAGTGCAAAGTTATATAATATTTTGCCATCTCTACTTTGCAAATCTATAAAAAAGCCGTATATTTGTCGCCCGATAAACCGAATTTAAAGCATGGAAGCATTTTACCGTACACACGCTTATCTCGTAGAGCATACCAATGCTCCCGTACGCCGCGACCTCATGGACGAAATAGACTGGAATGACCGTCTTATCGGTATCAAAGGCACAAGAGGCGTAGGTAAGACCACTTTCTTGCTGCAATATGCCAAAGAGAAATTCGGCACAGACCGCTCCTGCCTCTTCATCAACATGAACAACTTCTACTTCTCCGGACATGGCATCGTGGAGTTCGCCGCCGAATTCCAGCGTCGCGGAGGAAAAGTGCTGTTGATAGACCAGGTATTCAAGTACCCGGAATGGAGCAAGGAACTGCGTATGTGCTACGACCGCTTCCCCAACCTGAAAATCGTGTTCACCGGCTCGTCCGTGATGCGCCTGAAAGAGGAGAATATGGAGTTGCGCGACATCGTGAAGAGCTACAACCTGCGCGGCTTCTCCTTCCGCGAATACCTGAACCTGCAGACGGGCATGAAGTTCCACGCCTATCCGTTGGAAGAAATCTTGAGCAACCACGAACAGATAGCCAAAGGCATCCTCTCCAAAGTACGTCCATTGGACTACATGCAGGACTATATGCACCACGGCTTCTACCCTTTCTTCCTCGAAAAGCGTAACTTCTCGGAGAATCTGCTCAAGACAATGAACATGATGGTGGAAGTAGACATCCTGCTCATCAAACAAATTGAGCTGAAATACCTTTCGAAGATAAAGAAATTACTATATTTGTTGGCCGTGGACGGGCCGAAAGCGCCGAATGTCAGCCAACTGGCAAACGACATACAGACCTCCCGTGCCACCGTGATGAATTACATCAAGTATCTGGCAGACGCACGACTCATCAATATGGTCTATCCGAAGGGAGAAGAATTCCCCAAGAAGCCGTCGAAGATAATGATGCACAATTCAAATCTGATGTATTCCATCTATCCCGTCAAGGTGGAAGAGCAAGACGTACTGGACACTTTCTTTGCCAACACAATGTGGAAGGACCACAAGGTGAACAAGGGCGACAAGAACATCTCGTTCATGGTAGATGAGGTGATGCCTTTCAAGATTTGTCCGGAAGGAACAAAGATAAAGAATAATCCGGGAGTTACTTATGTACTGCATAAGGCAGAAATAGGCCGAGGCAACCAAATACCTCTCTGGTTATTCGGTTTCTTGTATTAAGAGAGAGATTTTTTTACTTAAATAAATAATTCAATTTAGTTATGACTAAACAGAAGAAATTCATTACTTGTGATGGTAACCAGGCTGCTGCACATATCTCGTATATGTTCTCCGAAGTAGCTGCCATCTACCCCATCACCCCCTCTTCTACGATGGCTGAATACGTAGACGAATGGGCTGCCGCAGGTCGCAAGAACATCTTCGGCGAAACAGTATTGGTACAGGAAATGCAGTCAGAAGGTGGTGCTGCAGGTGCCGTCCACGGCTCTCTGCAAGCCGGTGCGCTGACTACTACTTACACAGCTTCACAAGGTCTGTTGCTGATGATCCCGAACATGTACAAGATTGCCGGTGAATTCCTGCCTTGTGTATTCCACGTATCAGCACGTACATTGGCAAGCCATGCACTGTGTATCTTCGGTGACCACCAGGACGTTATGTCTGCACGCCAGACTGGTTTTGCCATGTTGGCCGAAGGTTCTGTACAAGAAGTTATGGACTTGGCAGGTGTTGCCCACCTAGCCACCATCAAGGCCCGTGTTCCGTTTATGAACTTCTTCGACGGCTTCCGTACTTCTCACGAAATCCAGAAGATTGAAATGTTGGAGAACGAAGACCTCGCTCCGCTTATCGACCAGGAAGCTTTGGCTGAATTCCGCGCACGTGCATTGAACCCGATGAACCCGGTTGCCCGTGGTATGGCCGAAAATCCTGACCACTTCTTCCAACACCGTGAATCTTGCAACAACTACTATGAAGCAGTTCCGGCTATCGTTGAGGAATACATGAACGAGATTTCCAAAATCACAGGCCGCAAGTATGGTTTGTTCGATTACTACGGTGCAGAAGATGCAGAACGCGTTATCATCGCCATGGGTTCTGTAACGGAAGCTGCCCGCGAAGCTATCGACCACCTCGTTGCCAATGGCGAAAAGGTTGGTTTGGTTGCCGTTCACTTGTATCGTCCGTTCTCTGCCAAGCACTTCCTTGCCGCCGTTCCCAAGACTGCCAAGAAGATTGCCGTACTGGACCGTACGAAAGAACCGGGTGCTAACGGCGAACCGTTGTACCTCGACGTAAAAGACTGTTTCTACGGTGCAGAGAATGCTCCGGTTATCGTAGGCGGCCGTTATGGTTTGGGTTCCAAGGATACTACTCCTGCTCAAATCCTCGCCGTTTACAAGAATCTGGCTATGCCGATGCCGAAGAACCACTTCACTATCGGTATCGTGGACGACGTTACCTTCACTTCTCTGCCCCAGGAAGAAGAAATCGCATTGGGCGGCGAAGGTATGTTCGAAGCCAAATTTTACGGTTTGGGCGCTGACGGTACAGTAGGTGCCAACAAGAACTCCGTAAAGATTATCGGTGACAACACCGACAAGCACTGCCAGGCCTATTTCTCTTACGACTCCAAGAAATCAGGCGGTTTCACTTGCTCGCACCTGCGTTTCGGTGACACTCCTATCCGCTCTACATACCTGGTAAATACGCCTAACTTCGTGGCTTGCCACGTTCAGGCTTACCTGCACATGTACGACGTAACCCGCGGCTTGCGTAAGAACGGCTCTTTCTTGCTGAACACCATCTGGGAAGGCGAAGAGCTGGCCAAGAACCTGCCTAACAAGGTGAAGAAGTACTTTGCACAAAACAATATCACTGTTTACTATATCAATGCAACCCAGATTGCACAAGAAATCGGTTTGGGCAACCGTACCAACACCATCCTGCAATCCGCATTCTTCCGTATCACCGGCGTTATTCCGGTTGACCTGGCTGTAGAGCAGATGAAGAAGTTCATCGTTAAGTCTTACGGCAAGAAGGGTGAAGATGTTGTCAACAAGAACTATGCAGCTGTTGACCGTGGCGGCGAATACAAGCAGCTGACCGTTGACCCGGCTTGGGCCAATCTGGCAGACGACGCCAAGGCTGAAAACAACGACCCTGCATTCATCAACGAAGTGGTTCGTCCTATCAACGCACAAGACGGTGACTTATTGCCGGTATCTGCATTCAAGGGTATCGAAGACGGTACTTGGGAACAAGGTACTGCCAAATATGAGAAACGTGGTGTAGCTGCATTCGTTCCCGAATGGAACGCTGAAAACTGTATCCAGTGTAACAAGTGTGCATACGTTTGTCCTCACGCTTCCATCCGTCCGTTCGTACTCGATGCTGAAGAGCAGAAGGGTGCCAACTTCACTCAACTGAAGGCTGTAGGTAAAGCATTCGACGGTATGACATTCCGTATTCAGGTAGACGTTCTCGACTGTCTGGGTTGTGGCAACTGTGCCGATGTCTGTCCGGGTAACCCGAAGAAGGGTGGCAAGGCTCTGACTATGAAGCACCTCGAAAGCCAATTGCCGGAAGCTGCCAACTGGACTTACTGTGCTGAAAACGTGAAGAGCAAACAACACTTGGTTGACATCAAGGCCAACGTGAAGAACTCTCAGTTCGCCACTCCGTTGTTCGAGTTCTCAGGCGCTTGCTCCGGTTGTGGTGAAACTCCGTATGTGAAGCTGATTTCCCAGTTGTTCGGTGACCGCGAAATGGTAGCCAACGCAACAGGATGTTCTTCCATCTACTCCGGTTCAGTACCTTCTACTCCTTATACCAAGAACGAAAAAGGTCACGGTCCTGCTTGGGCAAACTCATTGTTCGAGGACTTCTGCGAATTCGGTCTGGGTATGGAGCTTGCCAACGAAAAGATGCGCGCACGTATCGTGAAGGCTATGGAAGATGCCATCGCAGCAGAAGGAACTCCGGCCGAATACAAAGAAGTATTCCAGGCTTGGATTGAAAACATGTACGATGCAGACAAGAGCAAGGAACTGGCTGAAAAGATTATTCCGATGGTAGAAGCTGCCAAAGACAAGTGCGACAGCTGCAAGACTATCGCCAGTCTGTCTCAATACCTGGTAAAACGCAGCCAGTGGATTATCGGTGGTGACGGTGCTTCTTACGACATCGGTTACGGTGGTCTCGACCATGTAATCGCAAGCGGTAAGGATGTCAACATCCTCGTACTGGATACTGAGGTTTACTCCAACACAGGCGGTCAGTCTTCCAAGGCTACTCCGGTAGGCGCTATCGCCAAGTTTGCCGCTGCCGGTAAGCGTGTACGCAAGAAAGACCTCGGTCTGATGGCTACTACTTACGGTTACGTATACGTTGCCCAAATCGCTATGGGTGCCGACCAGGCTCAGACCCTGAAGGCTATCCGTGAAGCAGAAGCATATCCCGGTCCGTCACTCATCATCGCTTACGCTCCGTGTATCAACCACGGTCTGAAGGCAGGTATGGGCAAGAGCCAGGCAGAGGAAGAAAAGGCCGTTAAGTGCGGTTACTGGCACTTGTGGCGTTACAACCCGGCTCTGGAGGCTGAAGGCAAGAATCCGTTCACGCTGGATAGCAAGGAACCGGATTGGAGCGGATTCCAAGACTTCCTGAAGGGTGAAGTTCGTTACGCATCCGTAATGAAGCAATATCCGCAGGAGGCCGACGAGCTGTTCAAGGCTGCTGAAGAAAACGCTAAATGGCGTTACAATAGCTACAAGCGTCTTTCCAAAGAAAATTGGGGCGCTGAAGTTACAGAGTAATTCCGATTACTAAATAAAGAATAGAGGCTGCTCCTGAATAAGGCGTAGTCTCTATTTGTTTTTAATTAACAATACTAAATATCACAGGTTATGATTGGATTTATCATTTGGATTATCGGTGTGGTTCTGTGTGTCAAAGCCGTACTTGAAATCATGAAGTGGCCGGTAGACGGCGTGAAGAAACTATTAGTTGCAATTATCATCCTGCTCACAAGCTGGATTGGAATCTGTGTTTACTACTTCTGGGGAAGGGAAAACCTGCCTCAAATACTGAAATAAGTTCCAGTATCATTTACAGAAGTAAACAGACGTGTATTAAGAACAAGGGGGATAGACAACAGCTATCCCCTTCTTTTCAGAAACTCGGTAGGACTCTCCCCAAACTGTTCCTTATAGCATTTCGTGAAATAGGAAGGTGACGAAAAGCCCACTTCATAGGCAATCTCCGCTACCGTCATGTCAGAGGAGGCAAGCAGTGAGGCAGCCTTTTTCAACCTCATCTGGCGCAGCAGCTCATTCGGCGAATAGTTGGTCAGCGATTTCAGCTTACGGTAAAGCTGCACACGGCTCATACCCATATTCCGTCCCAAATCCTCCACATTGAGTTCCGCATCTTTCATTCTCTCCTCGACAAGCGATTTGAAGCGGGAGACGAAACCCTTATCCAAATCACTGATGGTTTCCTTCTCAATAGTCTGGTTATCTCCGAAGAACTGCCTCAACTGACGGCGGTTTGCAATGAGATTGCGGACACGAGACAAGAGCAACTGCGAATTGAATGGTTTGGAAATATAAGAATCGGCACCGCCATCATAGCCCTGGATACGCTGTTCGTCCAGCGAGCAGGCCGTCAGCAGAATCACCGGGATATGGCATGTCTGTAACTCCCCCTTCAAGCGGCGGCAGCATTCCACACCATCCATACCGGGCATCATTACATCGGAGATAATCACATCCGGCACATACTTCATGGCCAGCCGGATACCCTCTGTCCCGTCCGCAGCATCCAATACACGGAACTCGTTCGACAGAAGAGACTTCACATAGTTGCGAATATCCGCATTATCGTCAATTACCAGCACAGTAGGACAATCAGCCTCAACCACCTCTTCGCATGCCTTCACTTCCGTATCTATCAGGGTGGACGACACGTCCTTCTCTTCGGCAGGCAACGTCACTATGGTGGGATGGTACTGCGAAACATCCTGCTGCGGGAAAGTAACGATGAAAGTAGTGCCTTTCTCGTCACTGCGTGCCGTAATGTTACCGCCATGCATCTCTACAAAGGCACGTACCAGCGCCAGTCCGATACCGGTACCGGCTTGATGCCCGTCCACTTGATAGAAGCGCTCGAAGATGGCTTCCACATCGGTCGAAGAAATGTAGCTGCCGGAATTGAAGACGGACAGACTGTAGTTCTGTTCCGACTTTAACAACCGTACGGTGATTTTCCCGTTCTCCGGCGTATACTTCACGGCATTGGAGAAGAGATTGAAGTAAATGCGCTCCATCTTCTCCGCATCTGCCATCATCCGGAAGTCCGTATCGGAAGATGCCTCAAAGCTGAAAGCAATATGTTTCTTCAGCAACGCCATGCGGAAAGAGTCGTTCCAGCCCCGGAAGCTGTCGAGCAAATCAAAAGGTTCGAGATGGAGCTCCATGCGCCCGTTCTCCACCTTCCGGAAATCAAGTATCTGGTTGACCAGGCGAAGCAGGATATGCACATTCTTTTTCATCAGCTCGAGGAGCTGGCGCGGCTGTCCGTCGAGGGTGCGGTTGGCAAGAAGCTGCTCTATGGGATCGGCTATCAGCGTCAGCGGAGTACGGAAATCGTGTGAAATATTCGTGAAGAACACCAGCTTGGCGTGCGTAGCCTCCTCCAGTTCATGGGAAAGCTGTTCCAACTGCGACTTCTGCACTTCCAACAGTTCCTTCTGCTGTATCAACTGAGTTTTCTGTTCTTCCAGTTTCTTTTTCTGCATGGACAGCTCACGGTTCAACCGGTTCTTGGCACGCAAGGAGAGGTAGACAGCCACCAACAAACCGACCAGCAACAATAGGGCAGACAGACTGCCGTACAAGACAACCTGCTGCGTGGCATAACTGGCCAAATACTGGTTTATCTTTCCGTTCAGGGTTTCTATCTTTCCATCCAGGGTGCCGATGTGGGCGGTCTGCATCTTCATGATGAGAGCATTGTCGCGGTCGACGACGGAAGTGCCCAGGATAGTTTCACGGGGGAAATCACGCTTGTTCAGGATATCCATGGCAATCTGCATCACGCGGTCGCCACCGGTAGGATATATAAACGTGGCATCCAGTTCGCCGGCAAGCACTTTCTCCACTCCATAGTCTTTGCCGGACAGGGCGTCTATGCCGATGAACCGCATATCCTTTTCCCGCCCCTCTCGGGCAGCGGCAGCATAGGCTCCGGCCGCCATACGGTCATTCTGAGCATACACCAGGTCGATATGCGGAAAGCGGCTCAGCAGGGTATCCATTTTCTCTCCGGCCTTGAGTTGCAACCAGGCACCGTCTTCAACGGCCAGCAACCGGATACCGGGATAAGCGGATATAGCCTTCACAAATCCCTGATGGCGGTCTACGGCAGGTGTGGAGCCCACCAAACCCGAGATTTCCACCACATCTCCCTGCTCGTGCAGCACATTGGCCACATACTCTCCCACAGCTTTCCCTATCTCGTAGTTGTCTGCACCAACGTAGGCCGTGTATTTGTCCGAAAGGATTTTACGGTCCACTACAATCACCGGAATGCCCCGGTTGTATGCCTCCTCCACAACCGGAGTTATCGGAGTGGCTTCATTAGGGGCCACAATCAGCAGATCCACCCCTTCGGCTATCAGCTCACGAATGTCTTTTGCCTGACGGTCATTATCGTCGACAGCAGTACGGATGTCCACCTCCACATCCTCGTAGAAATGGGCTTCACGGAGTATCTCACTGTTCATCTGGCGCCGCCATTCATCCTCGCTACATTGGGAAACGCCGATACGGAAACGTGCCTCGCGCCGGGAGCAGGCAACCGCCACTCCCCAAAGCACGAGCAAAAAGAATAAAATCCGAAGGTTATGCTGTCTCATCTTCACTTTCCTCTGATTTAAGATTGCAGATGAGCAAAGATAGCGAAAAATGTGAAAAGAATAAGAAAAATCTATGCCAGCCTTTCTTTCAAGGCGTCCGGCAATTCCGGCATGGCACCGCTCTGGGTACATACATAGGCAGAGACTTCCACCGCCAGTTTATGGGCATCGGGCACCTGCTTCCCGCTGAGAATGGCAGCGGTGAAGGCTGCCGTGAACGAGTCACCGGCTCCAACGGTGTCCGCCACCGGTACCTTGGGCGTCTCCTGGAAGGAAACCACTCCCGGAGTGAACACATAGCTGCCGTTCGTTCCACAAGTCAAGATAAGCATCTTCAGGTTATACTTGGCCAGCAGAATCCAGCATTTGTCCTGCAAGTCGATGCCCGGGTAGCCGAAAATACGGCTGATGGTCACCAGCTCCTCATCGTTTATCTTGAGGATGTTGCAGCGGCGCATGGATTCGCAGAGTATCTCTTTGGTATAGAACCCTTGGCGGAGATTGATGTCGAATATCTTCAGTTGTCCCTCCGCATCGGGCATCGTGTCGAGAAAGCGGTTGATGGTGATGCGGCTTGTTTCACTGCGTTGCGCCAAAGAGCCGAAACATACGGCACGCGTGTTCAGTGCCAGACGCTTCAGTTCGTCGGTAAAGGGAATGTTGTCCCAGGCCACGCCTTCTTTTATCTCATAGCACGGCACGCCCACGGCATCGAGCGTCACCTGCACCGTTCCCGTGGGGTAAGGCACGCGCTCAATCTGCGTGCGCAGCCCCTTCCGGGCGAACACATCCAGAATCTCGTCCCCATCCGCATCGGCACCTACGGCACTGACCACACGGCTGTCGAAACCAAACTGCGATGCATGGTAAGCAAAGTTTGCCGGAGCACCGCCTATCTTCTTTCCTTCGGGGAGGCAGTCCCACAGAGCCTCGCCCATACCTACTATTATCTTATTCATAATATTATATTGTTTAATGAATGATATATTTTATTCACGGCAAACTCAATGTCCTACCCGCTGCAAACCTAATAAAAAAGTTCCTAACTATAGAATGAAAAGTTGCCAATTATCTATTAAAAAGTCTCTAAGAACTAAGGATTATCTCTATCCCAAGGCTTGGGATAGACATCCGCAACCTTGGGACAGATATCCGCAGCCTTGGGATATGTGTCCGCAGCCTGCGAACAAAGATTACCGCTTCATACGCAGCATATAGAAGAACAAGTACACTACCCCTACCGTCATCACAGCCACGGCACCGCTTTGTCCTACAGCATCACTTGCCAAGCCCATTGCTATCGGAAATACCGTACCGCCGAAGAGCCCCATGATCATCAAGCCGGAAACCTCGTTCTTCTTTTGTGGCATAGCAAGCAACGCCTGAGAGAAGATAACCGGAAAGATGTTCGAATTGCCGAAACCGATAAGGGCAATGCAAATGTATATCATTGTCTTTTCATGGAAAACGAACAACCCTACCATCGCAGCCAACATACATAACACGCTGATGCCGAAGAAGGTTCGGGGAGCCATCTTCTGAAGAATGAAGGCGCCGAGAAAGCAACCCGCCGTGCGGAAGATGAAGTAAAGGCTGGTGGCAAAGCCGGCATCGGCCAGCGTCATGCCCAGACGCTCCATCAGGATTTTGGGCGCTGTGGTATTCGTACCTACATCAATGCCCACATGACACATGATGCCCAGGAAGCAGAGAAAGATAAACGGCTTGCCCAGCAGGGCGAGGCACTCCCCGAAGGTGGAAGGGCGTCCCTCTTCCTTTTCCTCGCGGATGGAAGTACCGCTCAGCCAGAGAATGGCAATCACCGCAATGACCATATAGACCGGGAACAGCACCCTCCAGCCCATGCCCAGAGACGGAATGGCCTGCGTAGCTCCCCACATGGCGATGTATGGAGCCAGAAACGAAGCAATGGCTTTTACAAACTGTCCGAAGGTGAGCGAACTTGCCAACCGCTCGCCGCTTACGATGTTGGAAAGCAACGGGTTGAGCGACGTTTGCATCAGCGCATTACCGATGCCCAGCAATGAGAACGAGAGCAGCATCAGCACGTAACCGTCTCCGAAAACCGGGAGAAGCAAAGAGGCAAACGTGATGACAAGACTGAGAAGCACCGTCTTCTTACGTCCGATGCGGTTCATCAGCATACCCGTAGGTACGGAGAAGATGAGGAACCAGAAGAACACCAGAGACGGGAATATGTTAGCTTGCGAGTCGGTCAGGTTCAAGTCGGCCTTCACGTAGTTGGAGGCGATGCCCACCAAATCCACAAAGCCCATGGCGAAGAAGCAAAGCATGACCGGAAAGAGCTTTGCCAAGGAATTCGTTTTTTGCATAATTATATCCTATTTTTTAAAATCCTAATCTGTAAATTCTGCAATTATTCACTTTGTAGCTTCCACCTTTTGCATAACAACTCATACGATTATATGGCTCATTAGGGAAAACCAAATTAGTCATAGCTACCTTACCACCATCAAGGAAAATCTCAACAGAACACTTATCAACAAATATATTTAAAGTATGGCTCATTGTTTTTACTATAGGCCCCCAAGTAGCAAGAGCAAAATCATCGATATAATTAATCGAAGTTTTCATACGTTTATCATGGGTTTCAAGTATATGAGATTGACTATTACGACCAAAATCAACAATACCACTCTTCGTGCGATCCATTACTAATCTACTTTCTAATAAATCTAAGTAAATATCAACCTCTTCACCTTTTTCATTAAATAGTTTAACCCCCATTATATTTGCTGTACCATTGACAAACTGCATTTCAATTTCATAGGCCCCACTATTCTCATTCAACAATGTATCCACATGATACTCGGTATCAACCATAAATGTAGATATCTCCCTCACTTCTTTACGTATATCACGTACTTCCTTTACTGGAGTTATTGATACATAAAATTCACCATCTTGTTCATACAACCCTAACTCACGAGGCAAGGCATTAGCACTACGAAACTGTTTTGTAGGAACGATGTTTGCATACTGCCAATTACTCATCCAAGGTATTGCAACAACCCTATCACAAGTATTTGAGAAACAAACTGTTGCATAATGGTCCTTTCCCCAATCCAGCCATTTTACTGTCTCTTTAGGACTATCACAGACAAACTTCGTCCCATCAAAATTGCCTACAAAATATTGCGTAGCACTTCCCCCAAAATAGCAACCAGGATTTACATTGACAATCATAACCCATTTCATATAATCCTTATTACCATTAACTGGTAATTGGACCATGTCTGGGCATTCAAATTGACGAGGTTGCACACCATATCCTTCTCCCCACGCACTAAGATATGTCCAATCCTTTAAATTGTACGAAGCATAAAAGCGCATTTCTTTATCAGCAGAAACAATCATAATCCATTTCTTTTCAGGATTATACCAAAAGACCTTGGGATCACGAAAATCTTTTATCCCATCAAAAGGAGTCAGAATAGGGTTCTTTTCATATTTAGTATAAGTATACCCATTATCTTTACTGTAAGCCATACACTGAATTTGCCCATTTTTTTCACTTGCAGAAGTATAAAAAGCAATAATAGCTCCTGCACCATAACCAGCTGTATTCTCTACATCTACAACAGAACTACCTGAAAATATATGTCCCAGAGAATCACGAGCAATCACCGGTGCTTTATGCTCCCAATGCATCAAATCTTTACTGACTGAGTGTCCCCAATGCATATTCCCCCAAACAGAGCCATAAGGATTATATTGAAAATAAAGATGATATTCTCCATCCTTATAGACCAATCCATTGGCATCATTCATCCAACCATACAAAGGTGTGTGATGGTAAATTGGACGAAAAGTTTCACGGTTAGTAGTATCAAAAGTATCAACCAGCTCTATAGCATCCCACGTAACAGCATTATTATAGAGTCCTTTCATACGAATCATAATAGTCTCTCCACTACCCTGCCGATAATTATCTAAATCAAGAGGAACAAAATAATCTATACTGTCAACTGCCATATGTACGTCTAAAGTCTGCATAATTTTATTCCCGTCCCCACTCTCTATTTGCAAAAGAGATTCATCTGCAGACTCTTGAATTGGAAGAAGCAATATTTTTGCTTGTCCTTCCACATAAATAATACTTTCCAACTCATTCATATGCTCCAATTGCATCTGAAAATGAGTAGCTTGTTTACAACCCCAAAAGAGTAAACAGCACAAACTTGCGAATAATGCTATACTCCATTTTACTGCCATCTGCCACTGTGTTAATAAATGTTTCATGTTTAATGGTATTATATTAATAAGGTTTTGCAAAGAAACAACAAAAAAAGAAGCCTGGACATAATTAATGTTGCAACTACTATAACAAATGTTACCTCAGTATTGTAGAACAATGCTGAGGTAACAAAATTCATAGTTTTTGAAACATATTTGACAAGCATTTCATTTTCTTAGCGCTATATTTGCCATTGTTATAAAATAAATAATATATTAAGTTAAACTCAAATTATTAAGACCATGAAAACATGTAAAGCAAAAAAAATGTATGGATTAGCTATAATGCTTTTTTCCATAATGCTTGTAAGTCCTACTTATGCGCAAAACGGTCCCAAAGGAACATTAAGGGTTGGAGCTGCAAAAGTGGACATTACTCCTAATCAAGATGAATTACCACCGAATTCTTTCGGTATCCTTGACCATATTCATAGCCGAGCTATTGTAATTGATAATAATCATACGAAAGCAGCATTGGTTACAGTAGATATAGGTGGTATCAGTGATGCTCAATGGAAGACTATAACAGAACGGGTTGAGACGGAAATTGGAATACCCCAAAATAATATAATGATTACAGCGTCACATACACATAGTGGAGCACGTTTAAAACCAGAAGTCTTGAATGAAAAAATATTCTCTTCCATTAAAGAAGCCACATCCAAACTACAACCTGCCCAAATAGGATATGGTAGTGGAGTTTCATATATCAATATCAATCGCAATATTTTTGATCAAGAACGTCACGGCTGGTGGGAAGGCCCCAACTATGAAGGGATATCAGATAAAACAGTTGCAGTCATCTGTTTCAAAACAATGGATAACAAACCCATCGCAGTATATTATAATTACGCAATGCATGCTGTTGCAGCAGGGCAGTTGGATATGATTAGTGGAGATGTACCAGGAACAACTTCCAAATACATAGAAGACACTTTTGATAATGAAATAATAGCAGTATGGTCAACCGGAGCCAGTGGTGACCAAAACCCGATTTACTTCAATCAGACGTATGAGTTACGAGATATCCGTATTAAGGAATATGCAAAAAGAGGCGAAGATATCTCAAATGCAATGCCTCCAGGAGGCACAGGGCTTGACCGGAACAACCCTCAAGTAGCAAAACTAATGCAACAACAGAAAGATATCATCATATCTATGGGGCAAATGTTAGGAGAAGAAGTTCAACATGTTATGCGTAATATCAAACGTTATGAAACAGTTATTCCAATTAATACGGGAAGCAAAATTATAACTTGTCCAGGACGTAACCGATTAAATAAAGGAAGAGCTGGCTACGAAGGCAAATATGAAGATGCAGACCCGATTGAGCTCCGTCTCGGTCTAATTATGCTAGACAATATACCTATTACATCTGTTAATGCAGAAATATTTAATTATATAGCAGTCAGATTGAAAAATGAATCTCCATATACACGCACAATGATGGCAACAATAACAAATGGAACAGCACGTTCTGGATATATACCTAATGATGCAGCTTATGGTTTTCAGACATTTGAAGTACTTTCTTCCAGATTAAAACCCGGATATGCAGAAAGCGCCATTGTCAATGGACTACTTGATTTAATCAATGAAGCCACTCATTAAAAAAAGCTGGGCTATCCTTATAAAAAGGACAGCCCACATAACAAACTTTTGATTAACTAGAAAATGTGATTATGAAAACACATATATTTACCCAAAAATTCATATGGATAACATTTTTATTCATACTTTATTCCAATTCCATATTAGCTCAACAAATCAGTGTGACAGGAACTGTTATTGGAACAGATGATGAGCCTATTATAGGTGTTAGCATATTAGTTAAGGGAACCACCCAAGGAGTTATCACCGACCTTAATGGAAATTACACAATCAACACAAACAGTGATGCTACTCTTGTTTTTTCTTACGTAGGTTGCATAACCCAAGAAGTAGCTATCGCTGGTAGAAAAAAAATTAATATAACCCTCGTGGAAGACAGTAAAGCTCTGGATGAAGTAGTAGTTATCGGTTATGCTGTCGGTAATAAACGATCTGTATCAGGAGCAGTAGATCGTGTTACGGCAAAAGATATGAATCTTGGTTATATTGCTACTCCTATTGATGCCATCAGAGGCAAAGTTCCTGGTATGGTTATTTCTCAAGACGGTGGGAATGTTAATGCTGAACCGACTGTCCGCATTCGTGGAACATCTTCTTTATCAGGAGGTAATGATCCATTAGTAATCATAGATGGAGTCTTCGGATCCCTAGAGATGTTAAATACAATTGCAGCCCAAGATATTGAAGAAGTTACAGTTTTAAAAGACGCTTCTGAAACAGCCCAATATGGTTCACGCGGTGCAGCAGGCGTAATTGTTGTAACTACAGCTAAAGGAAAAGAAGGAGTTTCCAATATCACATATAATGGCCAATTCGGTATCAGCCATGCATATAAACAATTACAAATGTTATCACCTGACGAATGGAGGCATGTCAATCAAACTTTATTTTCTGGAGTAGGAAAAGATTTAGGTGCAAGTACCAACTGGATGGATTGGGTACAAAATTCTGTATATACCCAAAATAATCATACAGTCTCTCTTACACAAGCAACAAAAAAAGGAAGCATGCGTGCCACATTTGGTATAAATGACAGAACCGGATCAGTACGTAATACTGGTAATACCACGTATTACGGACGTTTCAACTCAAACTTACATGGTCTAAATAATAAATTGAGTCTTGAATTTAATTTATCTGCTATTTACCGTGAATCCAAGCCAGGTTCCAATGTTTGGTCAAGCGCTGCCGTTTATAATCCAACATATCCATCTGAAAGAAATCCAGAAACTGGTATATGGGACATTGACAACAATGTTTCATCAATGGTTGTACATCCAGGAGAAATAATGGAATACGATTTGAAAAATGAAAGCACACGCATTAATGCCAGTGCAAGAGCAACATATAAGATAATCGATGGATTATCATTAAGCGCTTTTGGCTCATTTATGTATGTAAACGCAAATAATAAAGCATATTACCCCAATGATGTATATGCTTATAGAGGTAATCGTGGACGTGCTCAGGTCAGCAATCGACATGGCAAAGATTGGATGGGTAATATACAAGCAAATTACTCAAAAGAATTTAACAAACATGCAATTAATGCTTTAGCTCTAGTAGAAGGTCAATCCTACTATACATTCAATAGTTCTGTATATACAGAAGGGTTTGATACCAACTACTTTAAATATAATAATCTTGCAGCCGGTGCCCTATTAAGTTATGGAAATGCATCATCAGGGGCTCAAAAGAACACACTTTTATCTTATATGGCACGCCTCAACTACATGTTTGACAATAAATATGTAATAACAGTGAATGCACGTACAGATGGTTCATCTAAACTTGGAGCTAACCATAAATGGGGATTTTTCCCTTCCGCATCTGCCGCATGGATTATCAGTAATGAAGAATTCATGAAAAAGCAAAAAATATTTTCTACACTTAAACTACGTGCCGGTTATGGAGTTACAGGTAATCAAGATGCTATTTCACCACTCAACTCTTTACAAGTCTTATCTCCAAATGGAATTTCATCTTACAACAATCAGTCAGTAGTAACTTATGCTGTAGCTTCCAATGCTAATCCCGATTTAAAATGGGAAACAAAATATACTTTTGATATTGGATTGGACTTTACAATGTTCAATGGTCGTTTACGTGGAACGATGGATTACTTCCATTCAACAACTAAAGATTTACTGTATACATATAATGTATCTGTTCCGCCATTTACATACCCCACCTTACTTGCCAATATGGGAGAAATGGTTAATAAAGGATTTGAATTTTCCATTTCAGGAGAAGTAATCAAAAATAAAAAATGGGGACTCAATTTATCAGGTAATGTATCATTCTTAAAAAATAAATTAATATCACTTTCAGGAGCATATAATGGTGAAGCATTAACTACCACAGACTGGGTAGTAGTATCAAGTGCAGGTGGTTCAGGGCTTACCGCAAACACAGCTGTTACTTATATGGCAGAAGGTTATCCCGTTGGTATTTTCCGTTTACCAGTACACGATGGCTTCAATCAAGCTTCAGATGGAAAGAAAACATATAAATTTAAAGATCTAGACGGTGATGGAACCATTGACCACTCAGATTCTGGAGATAGAGAGATACTTGGTCAAGTTGTACCAAAAGTCAACATGAATCTTAATGCACAGTTACGATATAAGCAATTCGACCTGTCTGTCCAATTCAATGGCGCATTTGGACATAAAATTTATAACGCAACCCATCTTAATTATAATAACTTAAACTTATTTCCTTCATATAATGTACTTAAGACAGCCCCTGACTTAGGTATCTATGATATTGTACATACTTCATATTGGCTTGAAAAAGGAGATTATGTAAACATTGAATATATAACATTGGGATACAACATTCCCACCAAAGTATTCAAAGTCTTTTCCAATGCTCGCATAGCACTTTCATGTAATAATGTAGCTACCATTACTGGTTATTCCGGACTAACTCCAATGATTAACTCAGCAAGTTTTCAAGGTGGAGTTGATTCTCGTAATATCTATCCTATTAATAGAACATATACTATTCAGTTAATTCTTAGTTTCTAAACATAAAAATAGAAAGCCATGAAGAAAAAAATATTAGGTTTAGTGACAATAGCAATACTATTACTAAGCAGTTGTTCTGATTTTCTTGACGAAGTTGCCTATGACAAATTCCAAAAAGAGGACGCATTAAGTAATCCCACATTAGTATATATCAATTCTGTTGCTGCTATATATTCAGGAATGGGATTACAAGGAACCTGCTTTGAGTTTCGTACATACCCTTACTCCTTTTTATCAGAATTCACATCGGATTTAGCAATGTTGCCCGGTCGTCAAGGTGACTGGGTAGATGGCGGTTTCCATCAGAATGCTTTCTTACACAGTTGGTCACCATCTTATGCGGCATTTTTAGCAACTTGGAATGACATTTACAAACAGATTAGTTTATGTAATTCTGCTTATGAAGACTTACAAGATATGATAGATAAGGGAGGAGAAGATTATCTCAAAGACTATCAATATGAAATTAGAGCTTGTAGAGCATTTTATTATTATCATGCAATAAATCTTTTTGGCAGGGTACCTATTATAGTTTCCTCAGATACCAAAGTGGCAGACGTAAAGCAACCAAATCGTACTCAAGTTTATGATTTTTTACGTGATGAATTAACCGATATCATACCACACCTACCTGAAGCAAAGTCCGCAGATTCAAACAGCCAATACTATGGGCGTATCACAAAGGCTGTCGGTTATATGATGATGGCAAAACTAGCTATCAATGCACCAATCTTTTCAAAAGAAGATTGGAACGATGGCTCCTTCACTGGAGGAATTAACGCAGTAGAATCCTATATTACAAATGCCGGAAAGAATATAACAATCACTCTTGAAGGAACTACACGTAACGCCTGGGAAACTGTTATATACTGCAAACAACGTATTAAAGAATTAGGATATGCACTAGCTGATAACTTTAAATCTAATTTCCTTGTAGGCAACGAAGGTTCTATTGAAAATATTTTTATTCGTCCTAATGATACAGACACTTACCGCCTTAGTCAAAATTTACATTGGTACTCATTGCATTATGCACATTCTGCTGCTATGGGATTTAATGGTGGGAACGGTCCAATAGCAACAATAGAAGCTGTTAAAATATTTGGTGCGACCTATGACGAAGCGACAGAAACTGCTGACTATTCAGCAACAGATCCACGTTGGGACATGAGCTTTTTCTATGGAGATGTGTATGTTGACGGAAAAAGAATTGCCTCACAAGTTTCCGAATCTTATAATCCTTATGGAACCTATTTACCATTCCAAGCCCGTATTGATTATGACGTAACTTCATACTCTGACCCTAAAGGATTATATATAGTGAAATGGGCTGGAGCTAGAGTAAAAAAACTGGAGCTTGATAAAACCGACAAAAACACAATGTGGGCTCATTATACTAATGCAGATTTTGTGGTATACCGATATGCGGATGCGCTACTACTCGCAGCAGAAGCACAATATCGTCTAGGGAATATTTCAGAAGCACTTACACTGGTAAATGAAGTTCGTAATCGGGTGAATGCCCAACCAAGAGAAACCCTTACATTACAAGACTTACTTGATGAACGTGCTCTTGAATTAATGTGGGAGCCTGTTCGGAGAGAAGATCAAATCCGTTTTGGTACCTACACTGAGGCTACAGATGATAAGTATCCAGGCGTACCGCATGCCAATTCTGCAGGAGACTGGGTATACGATGCCAACGGATACACAACAGTATTTCCAATTCCTATCGATGTACTCAACTTAAATAAAAATCTTACGCAGAACCCCGGATATTAATAATACTCCTCTCATGCAACAGTAAATATAAGAGTCGTGCTAGAATCAATCCTACACGACTCTTTAATACAGATATTTTAAGGATTTATATATAATGCCAATTTACTCAAAAAAGTCATTAATGCCTCACCATTTATCTATTAGTAAACAATAATAACCTCAGGAAAATAAATCTATACTTCTCAAAAAACAAACTGTTCCGCACACCGATATCCTTCTTCATAAAGCTCCGTCAGCTTCTTGATGTCACGCTCGATGCGGTCTACCACTACCGGCTTCTGTGGACGGATCACAACGATTTCCCCGGCGGCTTCCATCCGTTCCACCTGCTCCAACTGTTGATTATAGACAATACTGCGGCGGTTGATGGCTTCACGCAATAGCGGATATTTCTTATATATAAAAGGTGGAACCTTCGTTCCCTGAATTTCCTTACGGTACCCATGATTGCGCGTCAACACCACTACATTATTGGTAAATCCATCCTGACGGGCACGCATCAAAGGGATACTGTCCACAATACCTCCATCCAGCATAGGGATGTTGTCCACGTAGGTAATGGGACAGACAAACGGCAGACTGCTCGAAGCACGCACAATATCAATGACGCGCTCTTTACTCCGCTTCTCCTCAAAATAGTTCGCTTCGCCCGTCTCGCAGTTGGTAGTTACCATCACATAACGTTCGGGACAATGAAAGTATGCCTCGTAGTCGTAGGGAAGTATGTGTTCCGGAAACTCCTGGAACAACAAGTCGAAATCCATGATATTCCGCTTCTTCAACAGATACTTCAATCCGATGTAATTGTATTTTTCCAGCAAGTCGATATTGCTGTACTTGGCACGCCCGCGCTGACCGGACATATAGGAAAGTCCGTTGCAGGCTCCGGCACTGACGCCGATGGTATAGGGAAAGCGAATGCCACGATCCATAAAGCTGTCGAGCACACCGCAAGTGAAGACGCCGCGCATACCGCCGCCCTCCAAAACAAGACCGCTATGGTCGTCGATACGTATTATTTTCTCCATAAGTGTCGGAATTAACGCTTCAAAGATAGCTTTTGTTTACGATATTCTACCTATATTTGCAGTTGCAACAATAAATCTATAACATTTTAATTATGATGAAGAAATCAATACTGATGGCTGCATTGGGTTTATTAAGTTTAAACACAATAGCACAAGACACTCCGAAAGAGGAAGGTTTCATCTTTACGACCGTAAAAGAAAATCCTATCACTTCTGTTAAGAACCAGAACCGTGCCGGTACATGCTGGTGCTATTCCGGACTGGCATTCATCGAATCCGAACTGCTCCGCATGGGCAAAGGCGAATACGACTTTTCTGAAATGTTTATCGTACACAACACCTATCTGGACCGTGCCGACAAGGCAGTGCGTACACATGGTGACGTTTCGTTCTCACAAGGCGGTTCGTTCTACGATGTAATTTATGGTATGAAAACTTTTGGTCTGGTGCCCGAAGAGGATATGCGTCCGGGCGTTATGTATGGCGACACGCTGAGCAACCACACCGAATTGACAGCCGTATCTGATGCCGTAGTGGCAGCCATTGCCAAGGGAAAACACCGCAGCCTGCAAACAGACCAAGACAAGAACCCGCTCTGGAAGAAAGCCATTACCGCTATCCACGATATTTATCTGGGCGAACGTCCCGAGAAGTTCACCTACAAAGGCAAGGAATATACTCCGAAGTCTTTCTATGAATCTACCGGACTGAATGCAGATGACTATATCTCACTGACTTCCTATACCCACCATCCCTTCTACCAGCCGTTCGTCCTGGAAATACAAGACAACTGGCGTTGGGCTTCTTCCTACAACTTGCCTATTGACGAGTTGATGGAAGTGTTTGACAACGCTATCAATAAGGGTTACACCATTGCATGGGGTAGTGACGTAAGCGAACAAGGCTTCACACGCGACGGTATAGCCGTAATGCCCGATGCAGAAAAGGTGCAAGAACTGAGCGGTTCGGACATGGCACACTGGCTGAAAATGAAACCCGAAGAAAAGAAACTGAACAGCAAGCCTCAACCGCAGAAGTGGTGCACACAAGAAGAGCGCCAGCTGGCATACGACAACTGGGAAACTACTGACGACCACGGTATGCTGATTTACGGTATAGCCAAAGACCAGGAAGGCAACGAATACTATATGGTAAAGAACTCTTGGGGTGAAGCCGGAAAGTACAAAGGACTGTGGTATGCTTCCAAAGCTTTCGTGCGCTATAAAACAATGAACATCATTGTGCACAAGGATGCACTGCCTAAGGATATTGCCAAGAAACTGGGTATTAAATAAATAAAAGAAGGAGATGCAGTTTGATGCATCTCCTTTTTCAATTCTTACCAAATCCTACAGATATCTTCCACAATCTGCGGAACCGTCAACCGGTTCTTCTTCAACTGCTCCTCCACATCGTAACGGTCGATAAACTCTTTCTTCACACCATAGTTCAGTACCTTCATATCCGACGGACCGTAATAACGGGCAATCTTCTCGCCAAAGCCACCGTCCAGCACTCCGTCCTCAAGAGTAATGACCAGTGTATGGTCGCGCTTCAGGTCATCGAGCAAAGCCTCGTCCACACCCGTGATGTAGCGAGGATTGACAAGCGTGGCATCCACTCCTTTCTCTTCCTTCAACCGGGCAGCCACGGCTTCGCCCAACTGATAGAAAGAGCCCAGTCCCAATATGGCGACCTTCTCTCCACGATGGGACACCTCATAACGGTTCAGCGTCTTGCCGTAATCCTTCTCCGGTTCTACATTCCTGCGGACAACCCCATTGGCCGGCACGCGAATGGCAACCGGATGTTCCGTTTGACGGATGCCCCACTCCAGCATTGCCATATACTCCTCACGACAAGTAGGTGCCAGATAAACCATATTCGGAATATTACCGATGACCGGAATATCAAAAAGACAAAGATGGGTAACATCATTCATACTCGATAAGCTTCCCCAGAAGACAAGAATCAGTGCAGGATTATTGTTGATGCAAAGATCCTGGGACAACTGGTCGTAGGCGCGCTGGATAAAGGTGCTGTAGACCCCGAATACCGGTTTTCCACCTCCGGCAGCAATGGCAGAAGCCATGGCAACAGCCTGCTCTTCGGCAATGCCCATATCGATGAACTGCCGCCCTGCCTCCTTGCGGCGCTCCGGTGTAAAGCCAAATACCGTAGGTGTACCTGCGGTGATGCCCACCACAGTCGGGTCTTTCTTCATCTCCTGCAACAAATAACCGGCGGTAAGGTCGGCATAGTCTTCACCCTCTCCAGACTCACCGGTCAGATTGCCGGTTTCAAGGTCGAACGGAACACTGTAATGGAAACGTTCTTTTTGCTCTTCTGCCAATTTGTATCCCTTACCTTTCAAGGTATTGATATGTACCACAACCGGATGCTTCTTGTCCTTCACTTCACGGAAAGCCTCTATCAATTGCTCCACGTCATTGCCATCCTTCACATAGAGATAATCATATCCCATTGCCTTAAAATAGTTGCAGGGAGCCTGCCCCTCCGTTTCGCGTAACTGTTGCAGATTGCGGTATAGCCCGCCATGATTCTCGGCAATGGACATCTGGTTATCGTTGACAATGACGATGAAGTTCGTGCCCAGTTCGGCACCTACATTCAATCCTTCGAAGGCTTCACCTCCACTCAACGAGCCATCGCCGATGACGGCAATCACATTACCCGCCTCCCCCTTCAGGTCACGCGCCTTGGCAAGTCCGCTTGCCAGACTGACGGAGGTAGAGGTATGCCCAATGACGAAGAAGTCGTGCTCGCTTTCCGACGGTTCGGAATATCCGGAGACTTCGTCATACTCGTCCGCATTCATAAACGCTGCCCGGCGGCCTGTCAATATCTTATGGGTATAACTTTGGTGAGACACGTCATAGACTATCTTGTCCGTTGGTGAATCGAACACGTAATGCAGGGCTATGGTGGCTTCTACCATTCCCAGGTTGGGACCTACGTGTCCTCCGTGGGAGCTTAACTTGTTTAACAACACCTGGCGGATTTCTCCACCCAATCCGTTCATTTCGCTGACTGATAACTTTTTCACGTCAGCAGGGGAATTTACTTTTTCAATATACATATTCTATAATAACATTTAAGTAGCAATGCTTGTTTATCCGATGCTGCCCGTTATGCAGACCTCATCCAGACGCTGCAAAAGTACAGAGGAAACGGGAACGGAAAGGTAGATAAATTACCGGTTTTATTACCTTTTTTACAGATATAGAGCCAACTGATATTTGCGCAAAATCCCTCAACTTGTGCATTTTTCACCCCATTTTCTTGTCAAACCCAACTCTTTCCGTAAATTTGCAGGCTGATAATGAGTTAACCGGCCAATTTCAGTAGCAGGATTCTACTACTCCTATTCCCGGTACTGACATACAAAGAAATACTAATACTAATAATTAATAGCATGAGTTTGAAAATTGTTGTATTGGCAAAACAAGTTCCCGACACACGCAACGTTGGGAAAGATGCCATGAAAGCCGACGGAACTATCAACCGCGCGGCACTCCCTGCCATCTTCAACCCCGAGGACCTGAACGCTCTTGAACAGGCTCTCCGACTGAAAGATGAACATCCGGGCTCCACCGTTACCATCCTGACCATGGGACCGGGACGTGCAGCCGAAGTTATTCGTGAAGGACTTTACCGTGGTGCCGACAACGGCTATCTGCTGACCGACCGCGCCTTTGCAGGTGCCGATACGCTTGCCACTTCGTATGCCCTTGCCACAGCCATCAAGAAGATAGGCGACTATGACGTCATCATTGGCGGACGCCAGGCCATCGACGGTGATACCGCCCAAGTAGGCCCGCAGGTTGCCGAAAAGCTGGGGCTGACGCAAGTGACCTACGCAGAAGAGATTCTGAACGTGGATAAAGCCGCCAAGAAGATTACCGTGAAACGTCATATTGACGGTGGTGTGGAAACCGTTGAGGCTCCCCTGCCCATAGTCATCACCGTAAACGGAAGTGCCGCTCCCTGCCGCCCGCGCAATGCCAAACTGGTGCAGAAGTACAAACGCGCCCTCGGTGCCCAGGAAAAAGCTGCCATCACCAAGGAAGGCGCTGAGCTTGCCTACGCCGGCCTCTACGAGAAATATCCCTATCTGAACATCACGGAATGGAGTGTTGCCGACGTGAACGGCGACCTTGCACAATGCGGTCTGAGCGGTTCGCCTACCAAGGTGAAGACCATTCAGAACATCTCATTCCAGGCCAAAGAAAGCAAAACGCTGACGGGCAGCGACAAGGATGTGGAAGATTTGATTGTTGAACTGTTAGCTAACCATACGATAGGATAAGATTATGAATAATGTATTTGTATATTTAGAGATAGAAGGCACAACAGTTGCCGACGTCAGTCTCGAACTCTTGACCAAAGGTCGTAAATTAGCCAATCAGTTGGGCTGTCAACTGGAGGCAGTTGCTGCCGGCAACAATCTGGCAGGCATTGAAAAACAAGTATTGCCCTTCGGAGTAGACAAACTCCACGTATTCGACGCTCCGGGCTTGTTCCCCTATACTTCCCTTCCCCACTCCTCTGTCCTCATCAATTTGTTCAAAGAAGAAAAGCCGCAAATCTGCCTGATGGGCGCCACCGTTATCGGTCGCGACCTCGGCCCGCGCGTTTCTTCCGCTTTGACCAGCGGACTGACTGCCGACTGTACCTCACTGGAAATCGGCAACCACGAAGACAAGAAGGAAGGCAAGGTTTACGAGAACCTGCTGTATCAAATCCGTCCCGCATTCGGCGGTAACATCGTTGCCACGATTGTGAATCCCGAGCACCGTCCGCAGATGGCAACCGTTCGCGAAGGCGTGATGAAGAAAGAGATACTGGACGCTGACTATAAGGGCGAAGTCATCAACCACGACGTTGCCAAGTACGTGCCCGAGACGAATTATGTGGTAAAAGTCATCGACCGCCACGTAGAAAAGGCAAAACACAACCTGAAAGGCGCTCCCATCGTGATTGCCGGCGGCTACGGCATGGGAAGCAAGGAAGGTTTTGACATGTTGTTCGAGCTTGCCAAAGAACTCCATGCAGAGGTAGGCGCCAGCCGTGCTGCCGTCGATGCCGGTTATGCCGACCATGACCGCCAGATTGGCCAGACCGGTGTCACTGTCCGCCCCAAACTGTATATTGCTTGCGGCATCAGCGGACAAATCCAGCACATTGCCGGTATGCAGGAAAGTGGTATTATCATCTCCATCAACAATGACGAGAACGCTCCCATCAATACGATTGCCGACTATGTCATCAACGGTACGGTGGAAGAGGTTATCCCGAAGATGATAAAATATTATAAATCACACAGTAAATAACAATAAAGGTAATCATGAAAGGGCTGATTCTTATATTTGTTCTTCTTTCAGGTATATCTTCCGCTATCGCTCAAGAAAAGCTCTGGTTGGACAAGAATTACCAATGGACGGACGACTCCATCCAGGCAGTCAGGTATGCTCTTGTTTCCAAGATAAACAAGAAGTGCATCAAGGTGGAAGAGTATGCTTTGGAAGGACAAAAGAAGGATGTCTGGCATTTCTCCGAATACAAAAGCAATCCCCGCAAAAGGATAAGGGAAGGCCTGCATACATCATTCTATGCAAATGGCAAGGACAGCCTGACAGAAGTATATAGAGACAACCGCCTGGAGGGGCAGACCATGGTGTATTATCCCGACGGTGCCATACATCTGGCCCGGAGCTACAGCGATGGTAAACTTGACGGAACACTCCTGCAGTACTATCCCGACGGGAAACTCCGTAGAGAGGAACACTATTCAGAGAATCAGTGTACCGGTGGAAAGATGTTCGACGAGCACGGAACTGAAATGGAACATCAGCCGTATTTCGTGTTTCCATCCTTCCCCGGTGGAATAGAGAACCTCATGAAACTGGTGGCCAATGTTACCAAATATCCGGAAGACGCCTGGAAGCAAAAGGCAGAAGGAAGGGTAATCCTGCGATTCGTTGTAGACGAAGAAGGCAAGATGACCCATCCCCAAATTCTCCAGTCCGTGCGCTATGACATCGACAAAGAAGCCATACGCGCTTTCGAGGCCATTGCCGACGTCTACCGCTGGTCGCCCGGCTATCAGGACGGAGAGGCCAAGCGAGTGAAATTCACCATACCCCTATACTTCAGAATACCTAAATAACCAAGAAATTATGGCAAATTTTTATACCGAAGTTCCCGAATTGAAGTATCATCTGAACAACCCGATGATGGAACGTATCTGCGAACTGAAAGAACGCGGTTACCAAGACAAAGACAAGTATGACTATGCCCCGCAGGACTATGCGGATGCTATGGACTCTTTTGACAAGGTACTTGAAATCACCGGAGAGATTACCGGAGAGATTATCGCTCCCAATGCCGAGGGCGTGGACGAAGAAGGTCCCCACTGTGCCAACGGCCGTGTGGAATATGCCAGCGGCACCAAGCAGAACCTCGACGCCATGGTAAAAGCCGGATTGAACGGTATGACCATGCCGCGCCGTTTCGGTGGCTTGAACTTCCCGATTACTCCGTACACCATGTGTGCGGAAATCGTTGCCGCCGCCGATGCCGGTTTCGGTAACATCTGGTCACTGCAAGACTGTATCGAAACGCTCTACGAATTCGGTAACGAAGACCAGCACAGCCGTTTTATACCGCGTGTCTGCGCCGGAGAGACCATGTCTATGGACCTGACAGAACCGGATGCCGGTTCCGACTTGCAGAGCGTAATGCTGAAAGCGACCTATGACGAGGCCAACAACTGCTGGCGCCTGAACGGCGTGAAGCGTTTTATTACTAACGGTGACGCCAATCTCCACCTCGTACTGGCACGTTCAGAAGAGGGTACCAAAGACGGACGTGGCTTGTCCATGTTCATCTACGATAAGAATGAAGGCGGTGTAGACGTGCGCCGCATCGAGAACAAGCTGGGTATCCACGGCTCTCCCACCTGCGAGCTGGTTTACAAGAATGCAAAGGCAGAACTTTGCGGCGACCGCAAGCTTGGTTTGATTAAATACGTTATGGCTTTGATGAACGGTGCCCGTCTGGGTATTGCCGCACAGTCGGTAGGCCTTTCACAAGCTGCCTACAACGAAGGTCTGGCTTATGCCAAAGACCGCAAGCAGTTCGGCAGGGCTATCATCGAATTCCCGGCTGTATATGACATGCTGGCTATTATGAAAGCCAAGTTGGATGCAGGACGCTCCTTGCTGTACCAGACTTCCCGCTACGTTGACATCTACAAAGCGCTGGACGACATTGCTCGCGAACGCAAACTGACTCCGGAAGAACGCCAGGAACAAAAGAAGTATGCCAAACTTGCCGACGCCTTCACTCCGCTGGCAAAAGGTATGAACTCTGAATATGCCAATCAGAATGCTTACGACAGCATCCAGATTCACGGCGGTTCGGGCTTCATGCTGGAGTATGCTTGCCAACGTATCTATCGTGATGCACGTATCACTTCTATCTACGAAGGTACTACTCAGTTGCAGACCGTAGCTGCTATCCGCTATGTAACAAACGGCTCATACTCTGCCACCTTGCGCGACTACGAGCAAGTGCCGTGCAGCGAAGAAATGCAACCGTTGATGGACCGCATCAAAGAGATGACCAACAAGTTCGAAGCCTGCACCAATGCGGTGAAAGAGGCACAGAATCAGGAATTGCTGGACTTCGTGGCACGTCGCCTCTATGAGATGGCTGCGGTATGTATCATGTCGCACCTCATCATTCAGGACGCGACAAAGGCTCCCGAACTGTTCGGCAAGTCGGCTCTGGTGTATGTGAACTACGCAGAAGCTGAAGTGGAAAAACACTTTAACTTCATCCGTAAGTTCAAGGCAGAAGAGCTGGAAAGCTACCGCAAATAAATGCATTGCTTGACAAGGCAAATATAGCGGGCACCGGAGTTTAGCTACTCCGGTGCCCGCTTGTTTTTTCTGAAATACTTCCTCCTGCTTGCCCCTTCTTAAAAGGACAAAAGTTCTCAAAGAGACGAAAGGAAAATTAATACTCTCCGTGCAGCCTCAGCCTGCCGCGCAGCGAGTGTATCTCCCGCTGCATCTCTTCCATCCTTGCCAGCAGATGGTGGATGGCATCAATCCCTTCCATATTGATGGAAAGGTCGTAGTACATACGGCTGTACCGTTCCACATCCGGCAACTCGGAGAAAGGCAGATAACGCTCTCCACCTTCCTGCTCCACATCTATCAGTCCACTTTCGCACAGCATATCAATAAAAGTGGGCTCTATATGACACTTGTCACAATATTCGCTGATGACAATCCATTCGTTCTGCATAATCCGTTCTCCTTTCATTAGTTCATACTCTGAATTTTACGGAACATCTCTTTCTGCTGTTCCGTCAGGTTTGTCGGCAACTTCACGGAATAAGTCACGATGAGATCGCCAAACTGTCCCTCCTTCTTATATACGGGGAAGCCCTTACCCTTCAGACGTACCTTAGTCCCGTTCTGAGTTTCGGGTTTCACCTTCAGCTTCACCTGACCATCCAAAGTATCCACCAACTGGTCGCCACCCAGCAGGGCTGTATAAAGGTCGACGGTCACATCCACATACAAATCATCTCCCAAACGCTTGAATACCGAGTCGTCCGGAATCACAAACGTGATGTATAAGTCACCTGCAGGACCTCCGTTGATGCCCTCGCCACCATAGCCTTTCAGTTTGATGACCTGTCCGTTGGCCACACCGGCCGGAATGGTAATACGCACTTGCTTGCCATTCACCGTCAATATCTGTTTATGGGTCTTCGCAGCCTCACGAAGCGAGAGGTTCAAATCCGCATGATAATCCTGCCCGCGGAAACCGGCATTGGCACCGCCTCCTCCGCGCGTACGATGACCGAACATCTGTTCGAAGAAGTCTGAGAAACCACCGGCATTACTGCCCGAAAATTCCTGGCCGTCGGAAGAATACCAATACGTACCGCCTCCGTCCGTACCAAATCCCGCACCGGAACCTCCAAAACCGGCACCGCCAAATCCTCCGAAGCCCCCGGCTTGCTGCTGTGCCCGCTTCTGCGCTTCAAACTCGTCGGCATGTTTCCAGTGTTCACCATATTCATCATATTTCTTTCTTTTTTCAGGATCACTCAGCACCTCATTCGCCTCGTTGATAGCCTGAAACTTATCCTTGGCCGTAGCATCGTTCGGATTCAAGTCAGGATGGTACTTGCGCGCCAGCTTGCGGAACGCTCTCTTGATGTCATCCTGAGATGCCTTTTTGTCCACTCCAAGGACCTGATAGTAATCAATATAAGCCATAGTCTATTAGTTTTATTGTCTAAATACCATAAAACAAATAACACGCCAATTTGTTTTACGCATTATTAAAATAGGTAAACGAAAATTAAAAAGCATCATCAAGCATAATAATTACGTGATAAACAAACATTTAGTTTCAACCAAACACTTATTTCACGTCTATAAAATACCAAAATAGTGTAAACGACACCTAATATCGTCTAATTATTCATCCTAAATCTTCCTAAAATTGACAGAAAATGCTTTATTTGTAATAAGGAAAATTTGTTTTATATATAATCCCCAACCTTAGATTAAAAACCCCCATTATGAAAAGTAATTATTGGCTCCTAACGGTAATATTCGCTCTCGTAGCCCTGCCGGGCAAAGCAGGCGAATGGATCAGAATCAACCAACTCGGCTATTTGCCGCAATCCGTCAAAGTCGCTGTATTCATGAGCGAGGAAGGAACAAACGTAGAAAATTATTCATTGATTGACGCTTTCACCGGAAAGGTGGTGCGTACCTTCAACACAACCAAGGCCACCGGCAAGATGGGAGGCATGAAGAGTACCTACCGGTTGAACTTCAGTGATTTCACAGAACCGGGCACGTATTATCTGAAAGCAGGCAAAGCGGTCTCCCCCCGTTTCCCCATCAATGCACAAGTCTACAACGGTACCGCAGACTACCTGCTGCACTACATGCGGCAGCAACGCTGCGGCTATAATCCGTTCCTGAAAGACAGCTGCCACGTGCACGACGGCTACATCGTCTATCATCCCACCAAAACCGGACAACATATAGACGTCCGCGGAGGCTGGCACGATGCTACGGACTATCTGCAATACACCACCACCTCCGCCAATGCCATCTACCAGATGATGTTTGCCTATCAGGAAAATCCGGAATCATTCGGTGACGTCTATGATGCAGCCGGACATCCGGGAGCCAACGGCATTCCCGACATCGTGGACGAAATCAAGTGGGGACTGGACTGGCTGAACCGGATGAATCCTGCTCCGGGCGAGCTGTACAACCAGATAGCCGACGACCGTGACCATGCCGGAATGCGCCTACCTAACAAAGACCTGGTGGATTACGGCTACGGACCGGGTAAAGGACGCCCCGTTTACTTTTGCAGTGGCGAACCGCAAGTACGTGGAGAGTTCAAGAATGCAACGACCGGAGTGGCAAGCACTGCCGGCAAGTTTGCCTCCTGCTTCGCTTTAGGCGCCAAGATACTGAAAGACTACTATCCTAAATTTGCAGCAGAAATCGAAGCCAAGGCCGATGCCGCCTATCAGGAAGGCGTAAAGAAACCGGGAGCATGCCAGACAGCCTCTGTCTTGTCTCCCTACATTTACGAAGAGGACAACTGGGTGGACGATATGGAACTGGGAGCCATGGAACTGTACAAAGCCACCGGCGACAACAAATACCTGGCCCAAGCCCTTGAATACGGACGTCGCGAACCGGTGACTCCTTGGATGGGCGCCGACAGTGCACGCCACTACCAATGGTATCCGTTCATGAACATGGGGCACTACCATCTTGCCAAAGTGGACAACAGCCGCATCAGCAAGGAATTCATCCGCAACATGCGTACGGGCATTGAACGCACGTACGAGAAAGCGGTAGAAAGCCCCTTCCTGCACGGTATACCCTACATCTGGTGTTCCAACAATCTGACTACCGCCATGCTGACCCAATGCCGGCTGTACCGTGAAACCACCGGCGATGACACATACGCCGAAATGGAAGCCTCCCTGCGCGACTGGCTGTTCGGCTGTAACCCTTGGGGAACCAGCATGATTGTGGAACTTCCCCTTTACGGAGACTATCCCTCGCAACCCCACTCCTCACTGCTGAATGCAGGCGTGGGCAATACTACCGGCGGACTGGTGGACGGTCCTGTCTATCGTACCATCTTCGAAAGCCTGCGCGGTGTCAATATGACGGGAATTCCCGGAACTCCCGGACAAGACTACGAACGCTTCCAGCCAGACCTGATGGTATATCACGACGCCATCCACGACTATTCCACCAATGAGCCTACCATGGACGGAACCGCCTGCCTCACGTACTACCTCTCTGCCATGCAGAAGGATGGAATGAAGCAAGCCGGTATCCCAAATGACAAGAATGTATATGTGGACGGAGGCATTATCCGCACCGATCCCTCAAAAAAGCAAATCACCCTCGTATTCACTGCCGCCGACAAAGCAGACGGTGCCGATGCCATCATCAGCACCTTGAAGAAGCATGGCATCAAAGGTGGCTTCTTCTTTACCGGAGAGTTCTATGAACTCTATCCCGATGTAGTGAAACGCCTGCTCGACGAAGGGCATTTTGTAGGCAGCCACAGTTACGGACATCTGTTGTACATGCCTTGGGAAGACCGTGATTCTCTGCTGGTCACCCGCGAAGAGTTTGAGAACGATATGATGAAAAGCTACGAGACCCTCCACAAGGCAAGTATCGAATACAAAGACGCTCCCGTCTATATTCCCCCTTACGAATACTATAACAAGGAAATATCCGCCTGGGCAAAGAATATGGGTATTCAAGTCATCAACTATACCCCTGGTACCATGAGCAATGCCGACTACACCACTCCGGACATGGGACAGAAGTACCGGAGCAGCAAATTCATCTACGACAAGATTATGGAGGTGGAAAAGAAAGAAGGTCTGAACGGACACCTAATGCTGATGCACTTCGGAACGGACGACCGCCGCACAGACAAGTTCTATAATGGCTATTTGGACAAGATGATTAAGACACTGAAACGAAAAGGCTACACTTTTGTACCGGTCCGCGAGGCTGTCGGTATATAAGCATACTCTAACAAAGATTTATTGAAAAGGTTAGTTAAAAAGGTTATCGTGCAAAGGTATTTAAGGTAAATATTCAATCGGTTTGTTTTCAGTAAACCTTCCCCTACCCCCAAGAGGGGAAAGTTTCGAAGTAAGCTCCCAGCCTGTGAAGGTTAGGAGCTTTTATATATTTCAGAGAAGCCTTTTTACCGATTGCAGCAATTGCTCGATATCTTCTTCCGTAGTATCAAAAGAGGTTACAAAACGGATTTCGTGGATGGCCTCATCCCAGAAGTAGAAGAAATAGTCCTTCAACAGCTCGTCAATCACCGGACGGGGCATCGTAAGGAAAAGTTGGTTACTTTCCACCTTCTGCGTAAAATGCACACCTGGCAATTCCTTCAATCCGTCGTAAAGAATCTTTGCCATACGATTGGCATGCGCGGCATTTTTCAACCAAAGGCTGTCCGTCAGGTAGGCAGTGAACTGGCAGGACAGATAGCGGAGCTTGGATGCGAGCTGTGCCGACTGCTTGCGCACAAAATAAGCTTCCTTCTTCAAAGCTGGGTTAAAGACAACCACGCTTTCTCCCAACATCAGTCCATTTTTCGTACCACCGAAGCTGAGGATATCTATCCCGCAATCCACTGTCAGTTCCCTAAAGCCAAGATTCAAGGCTGCACAAGCATTTGCCAGACGGGCTCCGTCCATATGGACATACATGCCATGCCGATGGGCCAAATCCGTCAAAGCCCGCAACTCGTCCGGCTTATAGACAGTGCCCAGCTCCGAACATTGCGAAATATAGATGGCTCCGGGCTGCGAATGATGCTGTTCGCCGAAATGGCACAAATAAGGACGGACTAAATCGGGCGTCAGCTTGCCGTCAGGGGTAGCTATAGGACGAATCTGACAACCTGTCATACGGGCAGGCGCACCGCACTCATCGACATAGATATGTGCAGTCTCTGCACAAATAATGGAATTATAAGGGCGGGTACACAGCTGCAAAACCACCGCATTACTGCCCGTACCGTTGAATACGAACAACGGTTCGCAATCCGGCGTAAACGCTTCCCTTATTTTACGGACAGCCTCCTCTGTCCAAGGATCATCCCCATAACCAATAGCATGGTCACGGTTGGCCCGGTTCAGCGCCTCCATTACCAACGGATGTACGCCTGAATTATTGTCTGAAGCAAAACTTCTCATAGTCTTTCTGTTTTTGTTCATTGAAAAGAATGTGCAAAGAAAAGAATATTCTGCAACATGAAGAAACCAAGGAGCACAGATTTCATCCCCCGGTGGAAAATGCTTCCGCACTGAGAAATCTGTGCTCCTCAATCAATCCATTCAATCGGTTTCCTTTATCCGATATAAACATTTACCCCTAGTGAAACATAAAGTTCATCTTCTTCCTGATGAATTTCAATCTTGTCCTCACGGGCAAGCCACCCCAATGCGGCTCCCAACTCCTTGTCCTTCAGTCCGGACTTCCTCTTTAAAGAACCGTAGCTCCATCTGGTATAATCGCTAAGCAACTGCCAAACTTTCCCAGCATTTAGTCCAATTTCGCTTTTGTTCATTTTCTCTTCAATTAAAAAGGTTAATAGTTCTTGTTGATTAGGTTATCTTTACGAAGGGTAAAGATATGATTTTTTATTTTGCTAACAACAAAAACGAACAAAAGATATGAAAACTAATCATTTTTGTAACACTTTTGTAATATTACACGCTTTTTATTAATAATCAAGAAGGTAAATAGAACAAAAAAACCGCAGTATCTATCAAAAAGACACTGCGGTTCTCCTATTTGATTAAGCAATCAGGGAAAACGATCTTACATCATTCCGCCCATGCCTCCCATTCCGGGAGCACCCATCGGCATCTCAGGCTTATCTTCTTTCTTCTCTACGATTACACATTCTGTAGTCAGGAACATACCGGCAATAGAAGCGGCATTTTCAAGAGCCACACGAGTAACCTTGGCAGGATCTACCACACCGGCTGCATGCAGGTTCTCATAAACATCGGTACGGGCATTGTAACCGAAGTCTGCCTTGCCTTCGCGTACTTTCTGTACAACAACAGCACCTTCTTTACCAGCGTTGGCAACAATCTGGCGCAACGGTTCTTCAATAGCACGTTTGATGATGTCAATACCGGTTGTTTCATCTACATTGTCACCCTTAAAGCCTTCCAGAGCATCCAATGCACGGATATAGGCTACACCACCACCTGGAACAATACCTTCTTCGATAGCGGCACGGGTAGCACGAAGCGCATCGTCTACACGGTCTTTCTTTTCCTTCATTTCAACCTCAGAAGCAGCACCTACATAAAGAACAGCTACACCGCCAGACAACTTGGCCAAACGTTCCTGCAGTTTTTCCTTGTCATAATCAGATTTCGTAGATACAATCTGAGCCTTGATTTGCTCGCAACGTTCCTTGATGTTTTCTTTATCACCGGCACCGTTTACAATAGTTGTATTATCCTTGGAAACAGTTACCTTGTCGGCAGTACCCAACATTTCGATAGTAGCTTGTTCCAGCTTCAGACCTTTTTCCTCGCTGATGACAACACCACCGGTCAGCACTGCAATATCTTCCAACATTTCCTTGCGACGGTCACCGAAGCCCGGAGCCTTCACTGCACAAATCTTCAACTGAGAACGCAGACGGTTTACAACCAAAGTTGTCAGCGCTTCGCTATCCACATCTTCTGCAATAACCAGCAAAGGACGACCGGTCTGTACTGCCGGTTCGAGGATAGGCAGGAAATCTTTCAGGTTGGAAATCTTCTTATCATAAATCAGGATGTACGGTTTTTCCATTTCGCACTCCATCTTCTCCGTATTGGTAACGAAGTAAGCAGAGAGGTAACCACGGTCGAACTGCATACCTTCAACCACACCGATAGTAGTATCAGTACCCTTTGCCTCTTCGATAGTGATAACACCGTCTTTGGAAACTTTGCGCATAGCGTCTGCAATCAGCTTGCCGATAACGGGGTCGTTATTGGCAGAAACGGAAGCAACTTGCTCAATCTTGTCATAATTGTCACCCACTGTTTCCGCCTGGCCTTTGATAGAATCAACCACTTTGGCAACAGCCTTGTCGATACCGCGTTTGATATCCATCGGGCTAGCACCGGCAGTCACGTTCTTCAGACCTTCGGCTACGATAGCCTGAGCCAAAACAGTAGCAGTTGTAGTACCGTCACCTGCATCGTCGCCGGTCTTGGAAGCAACTTCCTTTACCAGCTGTGCGCCAGTATTCTGATATGCGTCTGCCAACTCTACTTCTTTAGCTACCGTTACACCATCTTTCGTGATGTGGGGAGCACCGAATTTCTTTTCGATGATAACGTTACGACCTTTAGGGCCGAGGGTTACTTTTACTGCATTTGCCAGTGTGTCGATACCTTTCTTCAATTGGTCGCGGGCATCGATATTGAATAATATTTCTTTTGCCATAACTATATTTACATTTTAACGATTTACAATTTACAAATTAACCTAAAACAGCGAGCACATCGCTTTGACGCATGATGAGGTACTTGGTTCCTTCAACTTCCAGTTCAGTACCGGCATACTTGCCATACAGCACTGTGTCACCAACCTTCAACACCATTTCTTCGTCTTTTGTTCCGTTGCCTACTGCAATAACTTCACCTTTCAAAGGTTTCTCTTTCGCTGTATCAGGAATAATGATACCGCCAATTGTCTTTTCTTCTGCAGGTGCAGGGAGTATCAGCACTCTGTCTGCTAATGGTTTAATGTTCATAATCTTTTTGTTTTATATGTTATACATTTGTTATAATGGTAATTTTGCTTTAAACAAGCGATAAACAACTTACGAAAACCGTGCCAAACGAACAAGCTGATTGTTTGGCAGACAAAGGCTGACAAAATGGCAAAGTATACAACAATATTTGCTATCTTTGCAGCCTCAAAAATGATTTGACTTATGAACGCAATATGGATAGTCCTCCCCATTCTTACCTTATTGATGTTTGAACTGGGACTGACATTACAAACCGAAGACTTTAAACTGTTCCGCAAACGCCCCCGCCCCATTATTGCCGGGCTGGCAGGCCAAATCATCCTACTGCCGATGCTGGCATTTGCTTTAGGACATGTCTTCCAGCTCGAACCTCTGTTCTTTATCGGCATCATACTCATAGCCTGCTCGCCAGGCGGCAGCTCATCCAACATCTTCTCCATGATAGCCAAAGGAGACGTAGCATTGTCCGTGTCACTGACGGCATGTAGCAGCATTATTACGCTGTTCACTATCCCCGTGATTATGGAATTCGCCACACACTTTGTAGACAGCAATCTGGACATAGATATCCATCTCCCCGTAGGCAGCCTTATCATGCAGAACCTGGTTCTGATGTTTCTTCCCATTGTAGCCGGCATATTCACGAAGCGCTACCGTCCGCAAATGGCAGAAAGGATTCATAAGATATTGTCCAAGACAGCCTTTCCCGCACTTATCCTGCTGGCAACCATCTTCTTCATACAGCACCATGCTACCATCACCGGCCAATTCGGCAAACTGGGCCTCTGCATCTCCATTCTTATCCTGCTGGCTATGGGAGGCGGCGTAGTGCTATCGAAGTCCATGCGCCTCAACCGGAAAGAACAACGTACACTCATTATAGAAATCGGTATGCAGAATGCCGCACAAGCAATTGCTGTTGCCAGTAGTCCGTTTGTATTCAACAATGACATTATTGCAATACCTGCCATTATCTACGCACTGGTAATGAATGTTATTCTGCTGATTTATGTGGGAGTGGTGAAGCGGCAAAGATAATCTTCCAACCGGTATCTCCCCTTCTTCTGTGTCGCTTTTCCATACTGTATCACTTTCCGGGGGCAAAAATGCAAACAAGCCATACAATGAATGCACTGCTTTCCCCACACCGGATGCCCATCCACCAACCGGATATTACCTACCGGACAAGATTTGCCGCATATTCCGCAAGAGATACAGCCTTCATCTACATGGAAACTCCTTGTACCAATGACAAAACGGACAAACAAAGGATTCACGACATACGTTTTCAGCCAGGCAGCACTGCCCTCATGCACATTCCAGACCCTCTTCCGTGCAATGACATCTTCGGCAATCGAAGCGACAGCATGCCGTGCATTCTCTATCTTCTTACGGCAAAGCGCCTCATCGTCCAAGTCGAACATCGGTACGTAGGTATTGGGCATTGCAACAGACCAGGCTGCATCCAACGGAAAATGTTCCGCCAGGCGGTTCATTCCCTTTCCCACATCGTCCCCGCATGTACACACGGCATAACGGTAACAGCAGTCCGGCAACCGGAGCTGCGACAAAAAATCAATCAAGACACGGGGGGCATACCATGAGTGCACCGGAAAAACAATACCCACTCTGTCAGCTTTTGACAGCTCTGCGGGTATCAGGCCTTGCTTAAGGCAATCAACAATGCTGACGGCAGTATCATGCGTAGCCTCTGCAAGCAATTCTGCAATCCAGCGTGAGTTTCCGGTTGCGGTAAAATAAAGTATCATCGGCAGTATGTTTTGCCGACAAAGGTAGTGATTTGACTTGAATTCCTTCTATTCCAGCAGCTCCTCTATGGAATAATTTTCCCAGAACGCTTTTGTAGAATGCACTAATGAACTGCCCATATAGAGCAGGAACAATACCGCTATGACAATCATCAGGAAACTGACGAGGGCATTGTGTTTTTCTTGCTTAAGCTCAACAGAAACCATAAGAACCTCCTTTTTTGTCAGTACAAAGATAAATGCAGGATGTTTCATTTTTCCTACGCCACTATTACAAATACCTATATTTGTGCCATAAATATACAAAAAAAGGAGCAATTTTGTGCTCCTTTTTAAATGTATTTCAGTTTTTATTATTTCAGTTCGCTAACCAGCTCTTGGGGAGTGACCATTTTCTGCTCTCCGGTCTCCATATTTTTCAATGTCACCTTACCTTCATTCATTTCATTCTCACCCACCAGGGCCACAAACGGGATGGCTTTGGAGTTCGCATACCCCATCTGTTTCTTCATCTTGCTTGCATCGGGGAAAATCTCGGCACGGATGCCTGCCGCACGCACTTCAGTCAATACATTCATTGAGAATGCGGCCTCTTTCTCACCAAAGTTGATAAACAGTAACTGAGTACCGTTCACCGCTTCTTTCGGATAAAGGTCAAGCTGGTTCAGCACATCAAAGATACGGTCTGCACCGAACGAGATACCGACACCACTGACACCGGACATACCGAATACACCCGTCAAGTTGTCATAGCGTCCTCCACCAGTAATACTACCGATTTGCACATCCAGCGCCTTTACTTCGAAGATGGCACCGGTATAGTAATTCAAGCCACGGGCCAATGTCAAATCCAGCTCGATTTCGTTCTTCAAGCCAAGGTTCTTTAAGGTGGAAAGGATAAATTCACTTTCCTCCACGCCCTTCAGTCCGGTCTCGCTGGCAGCAAGAACTTCCTTCAGAGTTGCAAGTTTCTCTTCATTACTTCCGCTCAACAAAATGATAGGTTGCAGTTTGGCGATAGCCTCGTCACTGATGCCTTTCTCTTTCAACTCGGCATTGACATTGTCCAGACCTATCTTATCCAACTTATCAATGGCCACAGTAATATCAACAATCTTGTCAGACTCACCGATGATTTCGGCAATGCCACTCAATACCTTACGGTTGTTAATCTTGATACAAACACGGATGCCGAAGCGGGTAAATACCGTATCGACAATTTGCATCAGCTCCACCTCATTCAGCAAGGAATCACTGCCTACCACATCGGCATCGCACTGATAGAACTCACGATAGCGTCCTTTTTGCGGACGGTCGGCGCGCCACACGGGCTGTATCTGATAACGTTTGAAAGGAAAAGTTATTTCATCGCGGTGCATCACCACGTAGCGGGCAAAAGGTACTGTGAGGTCATAGCGCAAACCTTTCTCGCAAAACTTGCAGGCAAGTCTCGGAGCATTACGGCTCAACAGTTCTTCATCTGTCAGTCCGGAAAAGTAATCACCGGAGTTCTGTATCTTGAACAAAAGCTTGTCGCCTTCCTCACCATACTTCCCCATCAAGGTAGAAAGCATTTCCATCGAGGGCGTTTCTATCTGCTGAAAACCATAGAGATGATACACCTCACGAATCGTATTGAATATATAGTTACGCTTCGCCATTTCTACGGGCGAGAAGTCACGGGTTCCTTTCGGAATACTTGGTTTTGCTGCCATAATCAGTTCAATTATTTTAAAAATCGGACGACAAAGTTACAGTATTTTATTGATTAAGAAAAGAGAATGTTTACCTTTGTATCATTACCGTCGCATAAAAACGACCAAAACAAACTTCAAACTTACACATTTATGAAAGAGAGACTGATTTTATTCTGCATGTTGTTGCTATGCGGCATCGGTGTTAGCCGGGCACAATCCGGCAACGCCAAAGACTTCGACCAAAAAGAAGAAACCATCGTACAAAAGCTGCAACAAGCCGTCAATGAGAAAAACTATAAAGAAGCCGAAAAGAACGGTAAGGCTTTGATAACTCTGTTCAAAGAACAAGACGAGAACACTCAGAAAAAGTACAGCTGGCTCATACAGTCCTATTACTACAATTTAGCCTGCTTCCAATCCTTGTTAAAGAAAAAAGGTGAAGCCATCAAAAATTTAGAACTGGCCTACGACAATGGATTTCAAGATTACAACCACATGATGAATGATACCGACTTAGACAACCTGCGCAGCGATAAACGGTTCAAGGCAGTGCTTGCCAAAGTGAAGAAAGTGGGTGACTACCTCGACATACTTCAAAAAACACCGGGATACACCCACAATGAGCGCCCTGATACACTCCCCCGCTTCGAATACATCAATCCCAACAACAAGTATTTAGTAGAGGTACGCCAATACTTCAAGTTGGACAGTGTGGCAGGCGCAGGCGACGAATTATCGAAAATAAAGAACATACTTACTTATATACACAATACCATAAAACATGACGGAAACCATGAAAGTCCGGCAGGCAGCAACATCATAAAATGGGCAGAAGCTTGCAAAGGCGGTGCGCGAGGTCTGCATTGCGGAGGTCTTGCCCATGTACTGAAGGATTGTTATCTGTCCATGGGATTTAAGGCACGCCACATCAGCGGATTACCCAAAAAATACATTGGTGAATGCCATTCCATTAACGTAGTTTATTCCAATACCTTGGATAAATGGATATGGGTAGACCCCACCAACAATGCCTGGGTGATGGATGAAAACGGCATCATGCTAAGCGTGCAAGAAGTGCGCGAACGTCTGCGAGACGGTCGTCCGGTAATCCTAAATGAAGAAGCCAACTGGAATAACCTGCAGAAGATTACCAAAGAATATTATTTAGACAGCTATATGGCCAAGAATCTCTATAGCATAAAAGCAGACGATGTACTGCTTTGCCCCTCAGACCCTAATGCAGAAAACTTCTTCCAAGCCAAGTACGTGGTCAATGACGATGCCTGGTTCTGGCAGTCGCCCTATCAAGAATAAAAAAACAGATGATGCATCCGGCAGAGACACATCATCTATTTAATGTAAACAGACCATCTGTTTCGGGTGAACAGATGGTCTGTTTTTTATGTCTGCATCATGTGTTTAATCTCTGCGTCCCATGAATATCATGATATAATAAATCAGGGTAGCAAGCGAACCGAGAGCAGCCACTACATACGTATAGGCAGCCGAGCGGAGTGCATCTTCCGCTTGCGCATGATTATATGAATTCGTAATGCCGGAATTGCTAAGCCATACCAGCGCACGCTTACTTGCATTGATTTCCACCGGCAAGGTGATGAAGCTGAATAAAGTTGTCAATGCAAACAGTATAATGCCCGCCAGCAACAGTTGCGGAAAGGAGTTCAGCAGCAAGATACCTGCCAGCAGCAACCACGTCATCCACTGTGAGGCAAAAGAGACTACCGGCACCAGTTTGCTGCGCATTGTCAACGGAGCGTATGCGCGTGCATGCTGCACGGCGTGACCACATTCGTGGGCTGCAACGGCAGCAGCCATGATGCTGTTACTGCTATAAACACTCTCACTCAGGTTTACTGTCTTATTGGCAGGATTATAATGGTCGGTCAGATGTCCGGGAGTATGCGTCACGGTCACATCGTAGATGCCATTGTCGTGCAGCATCTTCAAAGCAACGTCCGCTCCCGTCATTCCGTTGCCGGTAGGGATTTTAGAGTACTTCTTGAACTTGTTCTGAAGATTCATCTGTACCAGCCAACTGACGACGGCAATACCGATAAAAATAATCCATTGCATTCCTATCATTCCTGTTCCCATAATTTTCTTTCTTTAAATTGTGAATAAATCAGTCGTTTCTTATTGTATAACAAATAGTCTGCCAAAAATAAAAGGAAACGGTGAGCAATGCCAGCGTTTCCTTTATCTTTTAGGAAGAATTAAAGATTTCTGATTTATAATTTATTTTTCAATCTCCACCTCTATCACTTTATCAATATCCGTCGGAACCTCCGGCAAGTAGAGCATCACCCCTCCTTCACACTTACGGAACTTCACTGGAAGACGGTCGGCATACCCCACTGCCTTCCTCACTTTCTTGCCTTCCAACGGCAGGAAGAGAGCCTTATCCTGCAATTCGAGAATATGCACGTATAATTTATTTTCTCTTTGTGTAGTGACTCCCCAAGGATGCGGAGCAATGCAGCCGCCACGGGTTCCGTAGATGGTTTCACCGTATACCTTCATCCATTCCCCTACTTCTGCCAGACGCTCCAATGCAACAGCAGGCAGCTCACCGTCCGGCTGAGGACCGATATTCATCAGCAGATTGGCATCTTTACCCGCAGCCTTCACCAGGTAATGTATCAGCGTTTTGGTAGATTTATAATCCTGGTCCGTAATCTTATATCCCCACATTCCATTCATCGTCTCACAGGTTTCAAGGGGCAAGGCGCTGATATCCTGCCCGGAAAGGCCGGCACGGTTCTCTCCCGGCAGGTCGCGCTCGAATATCTGGATGTCCTCGCCGGCAAACGGTGCTTGATGATGGTTGTTCCCAACCAAGCAAGCCGGTTGCAGGCGGTGTATCATGGCATATTGCCCGGGCAGTTGCCAGTCAAAATCCGGATTCTGGTCCTGGTCCCACCAGCCATCAAACCAAATGGCACCTATTTTTCCATAATTGGTGAGCAACTCGGTCAGCTGGTTGTTCATGAATTTATAGTAGCTGTTCCAGTCGCCCTTCGGATTCGGTCGTCCCGTTCCACGTCCGGTGCGTCCCCACGGAGCATCTTCGCGATACCAGTCGATGTGCGAATAGTAGAGATGCAGACGAATACCTTGCTTGTGGCACTCGTCTGCCAATTCTTTCAGAATATCCCGCTTAAAAGGGGTAGCATCCACAATATTGTAATCGGAAAAGCGTGTGTGGAACATAGAAAAGCCATCGTGATGCCGGGATGTAAAGCAGATATACTTTGCCCCGGACGCCTTAATGGCTGACACCCATCTGGCAGCATCGAATTTGGCAGGATAGAAACCTCCCGCCAGTTTGGCATACTCCTTATAATTAAGGTTCTTGTTCGTCATGGTCCATTCTCCGGTAGCCAGCATACTGTATATCCCCCAATGCAGGAAGATACCGAAGCGATTGTCCCGAAACTCCTGACGGGATTTCAGGTTCTCCTCCGTCGGCTGGTAAGTCTGCGACTGTGCGGAGCACACAAGAAGAAACAACAGTAAAAAAGACAAAAGACGTGTTTTCATGGCAATAAATAAAAAAGGCACGGATTATCCGGACACCCACGGTTCTTCAGATGAAGCCGCGAAATCCGTGTAATCCGTGTCTAAGGTTATCTGTTTGTTTTATTATTCCTCTGTATACCGTTCGATGGTCTGCTCACGGTCCGGTCCCAGAGAAACAATCTTGATGGGCACACCAAGCTGTTCTTCCAGGAATGACAAATATGCATTGAATTCTTCCGGGAACTCATCTTCACTCTGCATCTTGGTCATATCCGTCTGCCAACCGGGTAGCTCTACATAAACCGGTTCAACAGTCTCATTGATATCGAACGGGAAGTAATCAATCTCTTCCTCATCCATCTTGTAAGCTACACAAGCCTTAATGGTTTCAAAAGAATCGAGCACATCGCTCTTCATCATAATCAGTTTGGTAACCCCGTCTACCATAATGGCATATTTCAATGCCACCAGGTCAATCCAGCCACAACGGCGCTTACGTCCTGTCACAGAACCGAACTCATGACCCAGCGTGCAAATCTGGTCACCGGTCTTGTCGAATAATTCCGTCGGGAACGGACCGGCACCTACACGCGTACAATAGGCCTTGAAAATACCATATACCTCACCAATCTTGTTGGGAGCAATACCCAGACCGGTACAAGCACCTGCACAGACCGTATTAGAAGAAGTGACAAACGGATAAGAACCGAAATCAATGTCCAGCATTGTCCCCTGCGCACCTTCGCACAATACAGACTTGCCGGCAGCCAGCAGATTGTTCATCTCGTGTTCGCTATCCACCAACTGGAATTGTTTCAAGTATTCGATACCTTCGAACCATGCCTTCTCCATTTCGGTAATGTCATACTCATAGTTCAAGCCTTTCAAGATTTGCTCATGACGGGCCTTGGCCGCTGCATACTTCTTGTCAAAGTCATGCAGAATGTCGCCTACACGCACACCGTTACGGCTGATTTTATCCGTGTAAGTCGGTCCGATGCCTTTTCCGGTCGTTCCTACCTTTGCATCGCCTTTGGCTGCTTCGTATGCAGCATCCAGTATGCGGTGAGTCGGCAGAATGAGGTGTGCTTTCTTGGAAATGTGCAAGCGTTCCTTCAAGTTATGGCCGGACGCTTCCAATGATTCGGCTTCCGCTTTGAAGAGAGCCGGGTCAAGCACCACTCCGTTACCGATGATATTCACCTTGTCTCCCTGGAATATTCCAGACGGAATGGAACGGAGCACATACTTCTGCCCTTCAAACTCGAGTGTATGTCCGGCATTCGGTCCGCCCTGGAAACGAGCTACGACATCGTATCTCGGAGTTAACACATCAACGACTTTGCCTTTGCCTTCGTCGCCCCATTGTAATCCTAATAATACGTCTACTTTCATTTTTCTTTTTTATGGTTATTATTCTTTTTCTTCCGTTTATTGGCCCGGTCACACTTGCTGCACAACCCATACATATATAAGGAATAGTGCGTAAGATTAAAACGGCTCAGTTTGGTATTCTCAATGGCATGTTGCAACTCCTCGTTCTGAAACTCGGTCACCTTTCCGCACTGGGTGCATATCTGGTGATGGTGCGTATCGCGATTATAACATTTTTCGTATTGGGAAGAGTTGCCGAACTGATGCTTGATGACCAGACGAGCATTTATAAGCAAAATGATGGTATTGTAAAGCGTTGCACGGCTGACGCGGAAGTTCTCCTGGTCGGCCATCAGTGAATAGAGCGTGTCGATATCAAAATGACCGTCTATGGAGTAAATGGTGTCAAGTATAGCATAACGTTCGGGAGTCTTCCGATGCCCGTTCGCATTCAGATATTCAGTGAATATCTGCCTAACTGTATCTTTCACATTCTGACTTTCCATTTGACGGCGCAGTTTTACAGCCAACAAAGTTAATCCTTTTTTGTGGAAAGCAAACGAGAAAGAGATAAAAATTGCGATAAGGGAAATATTCCCTTACCGCATCAGTCTCTATAACCATAGAACTAATCTAACAAACCTCCTCTTTTACAAGATTGTATAGTAATTGTTCTACATCAGAAGAAGAATTGTCCATACCCTCCACTCTGCGGCAAACTTGAAAAGAATTTTCCTCATTTTGCTGCATAAAGCGGCGGATAGCAGTCATGGCTGCATTGCGTACATGATAGGAGCCCGACAAAAAAGCCGTTATTGCCTGGTCGAGGAACTCATTTTCAACCCGTTCGTTCATATCCCCTTTCTTCATCAATAGACGGGCTATGGTGAGGAAGCCGCAAACCTGCGTGTATTCGTCCTCGCTTGCAATCCAATGGAAGGACTTGGCAGGCGCATAAGGAAGATGTTGGAATAAATTCATGCAGGTAAGTTCTGCAATCTCGATATTACGGATATCTTCCACCCAGATATCGGCTATCTCGGGCAGGAAACTCTCTACCGGCTGTAAAAGTCCCGCCAATATTTTGCACTCTCTGATATCTTCTTTCCACAAAGACTGAGCCAGAGAGTGGTCCTTCTCGTAACCGGCAGCAATACCCTTGATACGGGGCAACTCCACGCCAAAGTTCAGCTTATATACCAGCCCTTTCTCACGCATACTTTGGGACACAGCCCCGTTCATTGAGAGACGGAGCTGTGTCTTTATATCTTTCAGCCGCTGATGCAGCTGCTCTTTAGTATCTATCATAGTTCATCATTTATTGACAGAAGGCAATGTAGAATAGTCTTTGCTATAACGCAACATCTGTTCCGCATAACCTTCATCATAAGTCACTGTCACATCTGTTATAGTACCGTCGGCATCCGTCACCACTTCATACTTGGGATTGACGAACCCCTTATACGGCGCAAGATTCAGCTTCTTGTAGCGTTCCAGCACTTCGGCATGCAAAGCGGGATCGACTTTCACGGCATAGGCTTCCACCAAATCATGGGCGCCGGCATAGTCACCGGTGGACTTGATACGCTGTATCTCGGCAAGCAACCGGCCAAACAAGTCACGCACTTTCTCATAATCGTTTATCACGACGTACGTCTTCCCATCCTTCTTTACCAATTCCACAACCTTCTCCGCCGCACCTTTCTCGTACACCCAGCGGGCTATGAGCTGACGGTTGCGCATATGGGCTTCTTCTACATTGTTACCCGGCTCGATACGTACAAGCTGTGTCATCAAACCATTCATCAGATAGGTGTAGTATTGAGCCTTATAAGCATCCGCACTTGGAGTAAGCCCCAGTTCCACCAGCTTCGGGTCGGCCACGTAGTAGAGTCCGAACAAGTCGGCGCGCGCTTCTTCGATAGTAGAACCATATGCCTTCAACGCATCCGGGTCCACACCCGGGAGCAATTTACCGGAACCATGTCCCAAACATTCATGCAGGTCAGTATGCAGTTCATCTGTCACATCTGCGTACTTATCAATCAGTTGAAGCTCTGCATCACTGTACACAAACTCCTCATTGAACCCGTTGCCATGAGCTGCCTTGTTATAAGCATCTGTAATGTTACCGATTGTAACGGATTTCGAACCATGATGGCTACGTATCCAGTTGGCATTGGGCAGGTTGATGCCGATAGCAGTTGCAGGATACAAGTCACCGGCCAGAATAGCCGCCGTGATTACCTTGGCAGACACCCCTTTCACTTTCTCCTTCTTGAATTGTCCGTCTACCGGCGAATGGTCCTCAAACCACTGTGCATTGCCGCTTATCAACTCTGTACGCTGGGTAGCTTCCAAATCTTTAAAATTCACCAGAGATTCCCAGCTTGCCTTCATGCCGAGCGGGTCACCATAACTTTCGGTAAAACCGTTCACAAAGTCAATGCGTGAGTTCAAATCCTTCACCCACAAAATGGCATATTCATCGAATGTCTTCAAATCGCCGGTTTCATAGAATTCCATCAGTTTGGCTATCACCGCCTTCTGCTCGGGAGTCTCGGCAACTCCTTCTGCCTTCTTCAGCCAGTAGACAATCTTTTCAAGTGCCTGTCCATACAAGCCCCCCACTTTCCATACTTTCTCCTGAATCTTGCCATCCTCTTTCACCAAACGGCTATTCAAACCATAGGAAACGGGAGTTTCATCCTGCGGATTCTTCAAGGCATTATAGAAATCTTCGGCCTCCTGCTGCGTCACGCCATCGTAATAATTGCATGCGGAAGTCAAAACCAAATCTTCACCGGCAGCTTGGTTCACCCGTTTGGGCATCACCGTGGGGTCGAAAATAACGGGGAACACTTCCTCGCACAGTTGTTCCACAGTCTGTCCTTCGGCAAGCGGCAACGTAGCTGCATCCACACTCTGTACAGCCTGCCTGAAGAATTCGGGAGTAAATCCCGGAACGAACTTTTCGCTGCCATAGTGATGATGAATGCCGTTAGAGAACCATACCCGCTTGAGGTACACTTCCATAGCCTTGAAATCAGGAGTATTCTTATCTCCCTTATAGCCGGTATAGACAGCTTCCAGCATCCGGCGAATCGTCAGGTTATACTTGCCATTCTGGTCGAAAAGAATGTCTCTGCCCTGCAAAGCCGCTTCCGTCAAATAATAAACCAATTCTTTTTGTTTGAGGGACAAATCCTCAAAACCTGGTACGCGGTAACGTAAAATCTGTAAATCTGCAAATTGTTCCACTGTATAGTCAATTTTTTCTGCCTCAGCAGTTGTTTTCGGATTTCCGCCACAAGCCGTCAATAGAGAAAGGGCAGTCACCATAGAAATTAGTTGTTTCTTCATGTGTCGGGAGTATATAGATTGGTATTAAAAAAGAAGAAAAGGAAGTATCCCGAAACAACTGTTCCGGAATATTTCCTTTTTATTCATTCAGTCATACAGAATTATTTCTTCTTAGCTTCTTTTTCTGCGTGTCTTTTACGATATCCATTAGGAGTCTCACCTACATTTTTATAGAAAGCAGCATAAAAAGACTGACGGTTTGCAAAGCCGACCATCGTACTGATCTCCTCTACATTCTTGTCAGCATATCTTTTGTCTGTCAACAAATGCTGCGCTTCTTTTACTCTATATTCATTCAGCAGGCAAGAATAGTTCATGCCGAAGCGTGAATTCACCACTGCAGACAAATAGCGAGTATTGGTCTGCAATTCTTTCGCCAAATCCTTAGCGGAATAATCAGCATCTCTGTACTTCTTTTGTACAACAACGATATTCAATATCTTGTCATACAACTCATCTGCCAATTCCGGCCTTATCAAAGAACGGTAGGCAGCATCCTTTTCTTTCTTTTCGCGCAGGTTGTAAGGACGTTTCTTCGTTCCTTTTTCCTGGGCATTGTTTTCTAAATCACTCATTGAATTAACTGGTTAGGGTTGTTTAAAATCGGAAAAGCCAAAGGGTTAGCCCCTTAGACTTTACAAAAGTCAGACATTTTTTTTTAATACACAACTTTTCCCGTATATATTTTTGATAAATAAACAACGAAAAAGGTTGAAAAGTAGGTCAATTCAGCCATTAATAAGAAACTTTAACCTTTTGCAGAAACTCATATGATACAAAATCTTGATGACTTTCCATTTGTAGTATATGCAATAATTAGTGTACCTTTGCCGGAAGAAATCCATACTGCCAGATTATGCTACAAACGCTCAAGACATATTTCGGTTACGACAGTTTCCGCCCCTTACAAGAAGACATCATACGCCATCTGATGGACCGTAAAGACGCATTGGTACTGATGCCTACGGGAGGTGGAAAGTCCATCTGCTACCAACTTCCCGCCCTATTGAGTGAAGGCACGGCGGTAGTGGTTTCTCCGCTCATTTCCTTGATGAAGGACCAAGTGGAAACGCTCTGTGCAAACGGTATCGCGGCCGGTGCACTGAACAGCAATAATGATGAAACAGAGAATGCTTCCCTACGACGTGCATGCATGGAAGGCAAGCTGAAACTGCTATATATTTCTCCTGAAAAATTATTGGCGGAAGCCAACTATCTGTTAAGGGATATGCATATTTCCCTTTTCGCCATTGATGAAGCTCACTGCATCTCACAATGGGGACACGATTTCCGTCCGGAATATACACAGATGGGCATCCTTCACCAACTGTTTCCCCAGGTTCCCATCATTGCACTTACTGCCACAGCCGATAAAATAACCCGTGAAGATATTATTAAACAGCTACACCTCAACCAACCGAGAATTTTCATTTCATCTTTCGACCGTCCCAACCTGAGTCTCACCGTAAAAAGAGGTTACCAGCAGAAGGAAAAAAGCAAAGCCATCCTCGACTTCATCGCCCGCCATCCGGGAGAGAGCGGCATCATTTATTGCATGAGCCGCAGCAAGGCTGAAACAGTGGCACAAATGCTTCAAAAACAAGGGATAAAGTCGGCGGTCTATCATGCAGGACTGTCGCCGGCACGAAGAGATGAAGCACAAGACGACTTCATCAATGACCGCGTGCAAGTGGTATGCGCCACCATTGCCTTTGGAATGGGAATTGACAAAAGCAATGTGCGCTGGGTAATTCATTACAATTTGCCCAAAAGCATTGAAAGTTTCTATCAGGAAATAGGACGTGCCGGACGAGACGGAATGCCCAGTGACACCCTTTTGTTCTATTCACTGGCCGACCTCATTCTGCTCACTAAATTCGCAACAGACAGCGGGCAACAAAGCATCAACCTGGAAAAGCTGCAACGTATGCAGCAATATGCGGAAGCAGATATCTGCCGCCGTCGCATTCTGTTAAGTTATTTCGGTGAAAATACGACCTGCGACTGTGGAAACTGTGATGTATGCAAAAATCCCCCCGAACGTTTCGATGGTACAATAATCGTACAAAAGGCACTTAGTGCAATCGCGCGTTCCGAGCAACAGATAGGAACCGGTATTTTAGTGGACATCCTCCGAGGAAACATGAGTTCTGAAGTTACAGAAAGAGGATACCATCGACTCAAGACCTTTGGAGCCGGGCGCGAAGTCCCCCCCAGAGATTGGCATGACTACCTGCTGCAAATGTTACAGCTCGGTTATTTCGAAATAGCCTACAATGAAAACAACCACCTGAAAATCACTCAAAGCGGAACAGATGTCTTGTTTGGCAGAGCACGCGCCCTGCTTGTCACCATCCGCCGCGAGGAAGCTGTACAAGCTACAAGAGGCCGTAAACGCAAGGCTACAGTTCCAACCAAAGAATTGCCATTGGGATTGCCCAATACAGAAAGTGGGGAACTTTTCGAGGCTCTCCGCACTCTCCGCAAACGCCTTGCCGACCAGGAAGCACTTCCTGCCTATATCGTACTGTCCGACAAAGTGCTCCACCTACTCAGCGCCTCCCGCCCCACTACCATAGAAGAATTTGGTAATATCAGCGGTATCGGTGAATATAAAAAGAAGAAATACGGAAAAGAGTTTGTGGAACTGATACGGAAATACAGTTGAATATTATTTACACTGTAACAGTAAATCCCTGAGGTCACCTTGCGGCACGCCAAGTGAAATGGCCTTTTCGAAGTCACGTTTTGCCAACTCCTTTTTCTTTTGAGAAAGGTAAATTTGCCCCCGTATCAAGTAGGCTTCTGTCTGCGAAGCATCCAGCTTGATGGCTTCTTCCAAGTCCATCATGGCCAGGTCCACATGTTTCATATCCTGCTCTACACCCGCACGTGCTACGTAAAGTACGGCATATTGCTGGGTAGTCAGCCGGGTAGCTTCTCCTCCTTTTTCTGCAATCATGGCATTCAATATCGAAAGCGCCGCTTCATATTTGCCCTCCTTCTGCTCCAGTGTAGCCAACCCCAGACGGCCATTGTAACTCTGGGGGGCAAGTTTCAGCAGACGTTCATAATCAGACTTTGCAAAATTATAGTTGCGCTGCCGCATATAGATATAGGCACGCATCAGCAAGGCTTCCTGATTATCGCTTTCTATATCCAGCACCAAAGAATAGTCTATCCGGGCCAAATCATCCTTCCCCAACTCAAGGTAAAGAGCGGCACGATTCATCAGGGCAGGTATGGCACGCGGAGCAATGTTCAATGCCAGAGTATACGAGTCAAGGGCCTGCTCATACCGGTGCTGCCGACGTTGTATCGTACCCAAGTTGGAGAACAGCAAAGCGTTATGAGGATTGGCGGGCTCCATTTTCAAAGCTTGTTCAATGTATTTTTCGGCCAATGACAAGCTGTCTTGCTCCGTGGCTGCAACCGCACGTTCGCTCAGTTCCTGATAGGTTTGTGAAAAGGCAGGGAACATCGTGGCTCCACACAAGAAGAAAGAAAAAATAAGTTTCTTCATATAATAGTTCAGTATTTATTCCAAAGGATAGGTATCGAAAGCGAACAGTTCTGTTGACAAATAGCGTTCCCCCGTATCGGGCAGTAGGGCAACAATCATTTTATCCGCAAATTCAGGGCGTTCGGCCAGCAACCGTGCCGCATATACCGCCGCACCGGATGAGATGCCAGCCAGCAAGCCTTCCGTAGAAGCCAGCTCTCGTCCTCCACGAATGGCCTCGTCATCGGGCACCGGAATAATCTCGTCTACTACAGAAGCATCATAAATGGAAGGAATAAAATTGGCCCCAATCCCCTGGATGCGGTGCGGTGCATCTTCCCCTCCTTCCAGAACCGGAGAGGAGGCCGGTTCTACAGCCACAACATAGACATCCGGATTATGTTTCTTCAAGGCACGCGCCACTCCACAGACCGTACCGCCCGTGCCCACACCGGCAACAAAAACAGTCACTTTACCATCCGTGTCCGTCCAGATTTCTTCCCCCGTAGTATGTTCATGAGCCTTGGCATTGGAGGGATTCTCAAACTGCTGCAGAATAACCGCACCAGGTATCGCATCCCGCAATTCTTTCGCTTTGGCAATGGAGCCGGCCATACCTGCCAGTCCGTCGGTCAGTACAATCTCCGCACCCAAGGCTTTCAACAGATTACGGCGTTCCACACTCATGGTCTCCGGCATGGTCAATATCAAATGATATCCCTTGATGGTTGCCACCATCGCCAGTCCCACGCCGGTATTGCCACTGGTAGGTTCAATAATCGTGGCTCCGGGTTTCAAAGCCCCACGTGCCTCGGCATCCTCAATCATGGCAAATGCCACACGGTCCTTCACGCTTCCCACCGGATTAAAAGATTCCAGCTTAGCCACAATATTTCTTTTCAATCCGTATTTACGGCTGTATTCAGCCAATTCCATCAAAGGAGTATGCCCAATCAACTCCGTCAGGTTCTTTGCAATTTTCGCCATAATCTCACTGTCTAATACATTCTTCCCGTACACACTTATGTAACATGGATATGCTGACAAAGATACTAAAATTCCAAGAAATAAACCGTGCGGGAAAGGAAAGATTATACTGCCATCTATCAAAGCTTAACACGAATAAAGAGGATGAAAGGATATGAAACGATTGAAGAAGGCAGGATGAGGAGGAAGAACCATATCTGACAATCAGCGACTTCCCACTGCAAAGATGGTGCATGCTTTTTGCAGTAGTACTGCAAACGAGCTGCAGCGTTACTGCAAATAGGTTTGCAGTGGTACTGCAACTGCTTTGCAGTGCAACTGTAACAGCTTTGCAGTGACACTGCAAAAGGTTTGCAGAACTTTGCAGTGAGAAGTTACTGATGAACAGAACGGTAATGAGACACTGTTATCAAGACTTCTTAAGATAGTCTACAATCCACGCGCCCACTTCCTTGGTACCGTATTTGTCGCCACCTTCTACTTGAATCTCCGGTGTACGTACATTCGCATCGAGTGAAGCATCAACTGCCTTACGAATCACCCCCCCCTCCTCTTTCAGGTCGAAGTATTCGAAAAGCATGGCTACAGACAAAATTTGCGCCAGCGGATTGGCTATATTCAAGCCTTTCGCCTGCGGCCAGGAACCATGGATAGGTTCGAATACCGGCGTGCTCTCTCCCGTAGAAGCAGAAGGCAGCAATCCCATAGAGCCACTGATGCAGGAACCCTCGTCCGTCAAAATATCACCAAACGTATTTTCCGTAACCATTACGTCAAAGAATTTCGGCTCTTGAATCATCTTCATGGCGGCGTTGTCCACAAACATATAGTCGGTTGTCACCTCGGGGTACTGCGGTGCCATCTCCTGGGCAATCTGTCTCCAAAGACGGGAAGAGGCAAGCACATTGGCTTTATCCACCACCGTAAGATGTTTGCTGCGTTTCATGGCATATTCAAATCCGACTTTCAGGATACGCTCAATCTCAGGACGGGTATACATGTTCGTATCATACGCCTTGTCATTGTCCTGGTATTTCTCACCGAAGTACATGCCACCGGTCAGTTCGCGGATACAAAGGAAATCGGCACCATCCACCAGTTCCGCACGAAGGGGAGACTTATGGAGCAGACATTTGAAGGTCTGCACGGGACGGATGTTGGCAAACAGTCCCAGTTTCTTGCGCATAGCCAGCAAGCCCTGCTCGGGACGCACTTTGGCAGTAGGGTCATTGTCGAATTTCGGGTCACCTACGGCAGAGAACAATACAGCATCCGCATTTTTACAAGCCTCATAAGTGGCTTCAGGAAACGGGTCACCCACCTTGTCTATCGCGTCTGCACCGCAGATGGCATATTCATAGTTCACTTTATGTCCGAACTTCTCACACACGGCAGTCATCACATCCACGCCTACGGTAGAGATTTCGGGGCCGATACCGTCACCGGCCAACACTGCAATTTTAAAATCCATTGTTTTCTTTATTATTTAAAAGTTCATCTATCTTCTTTTTGTTTGCAAGATTCTTGCGGCGATACCGGTCACCCCACACAAAACCAGCTGTCAATATAAGGGTATTGATGGCTGACATAAGATACTCGTCCGCATCCAACTCGCCGCTCCACCAACGCAGAAAGAGGTTGAAAGCAAAAAGCAAGCCTGCATACAACGCATAGCATACATAAGGACGCCTCTCAAAAAACGATTTCTTTTTCTCCATGAGATCCATTTTTTATGATTCGTATTCGTCTTCTATGATATTCAGCATCTTCACCGTCGCCTTGATGGCTGCTTCCGTCTGGTCTGCGTCCAATCCGCGTGTACGGAATATCGTATCTTCAAAACTCCAGGTAATAACCGTCTGCACAAAGGCATCGGTACGCCCACCGGGAGGAATAGTCACGGCATAGTTCGTCAGCATCGGGAACTTACGACCCAGTGTCACTTTATATATCTTGCGCAAGGCGCGCACAAAAGCATCATACTGGCCATCTCCACTGGAACTTTCCTCATATTCCTTTCCGTTAATTTCTATCTTCAACGTAGCCATCGGCTTCAATCCATACGCCAGATTCACAATATAGCTCTTAAGGCTGACGCGTTCTTCTGCCATTCCGTGCTTCAGTACGTCCGAAACGATATAGGGCAGGTCTTCTTGCGTCACCAGCTCTTTCTTGTCGCCCAACTCAATGATGCGTTCGGTCACTTTGCGCATGGCATCTTCATCCAGTTGTAACCCCAAGTCCTCCAGATTCTTCCGGATATTGGCTTTACCGCTGTTCTTGCCCAGGGCATACTCTCGCTTGCGACCAAAGCGTTCGGGCAGGAGGTCGTTGCAGTAGAGGTTACTTTTATTGTCACCGTCGGCATGGACGCCTGCCACTTGGGTAAATACATTCTCGCCAACAATCGGTTTATTGGCGGGAATGACGATGCCCGAGTAGGACTCCACCACACGGCTTACGTCGTTCAGGCGGCTTTCGTCAATGTTGGTAATGGCATTGAAGTGGTCTTTCAGGATAGCCTGCACACTGGCAAGCGGAGCATTGCCGGCGCGTTCGCCCAGGCCGTTAATGGTAGTATGCAGTCCCTTGCAACCGCTAAGTACGGCGGCAAGCACATTGCTCACGGCAAGGTCATAGTCATTGTGGGCATGGAAGTCAAAATGGGCATGCGGATAGCGTTTCACCATCTTGCGCATGAACTCGATGACCTGCAGCGGGTTCAATACGCCCAACGTGTCAGGCAACATATAGCGGCGGATATTGGTCTGCTCCAAGGCGTCCATCAGACGGAACACATATTCCGGAGAATCTTTCATGCCGTTGCTCCAGTCTTCCAGATAGACATTCACTACCATATCCTGCTCGTTGGCGTAATCCACTACGGACAGAATATCCTCGATATGCTCTTCGGGAGTCTTCTTCAACTGGTAGGTGCAATGCTTCAGCGAGCCTTTGCACAGCAGATTGATGACACGGCAACCGGTCGCATGTATCCAGTCCACCGACGTGTGGCCATCTACAAAGCCAAGCACTTCTACTCTTGGCAACAGATTACGGCGTGCCGCCCAGTCACAAATCATTTTTACGGCATCAAACTCTCCTTCGGATACCCGCGCAGAAGCCACCTCCACCCGGTCTACCTTCAATTCCTCCAGTAACAAACGGGCAATCATCAGCTTCTCATGGGGCACAAAGGAGACTCCGCTGGTCTGTTCACCGTCGCGGAGCGTAGTGTCCATGATTTCTATCTTCGGATGATTATGCTTCATTTTTATTCTCCCAAGCTTCTATCTTATCTTTATTCTCAACCAGAAAATCGATGTCATCCAAGCCATTCATCAGGCAATGTTTCTTGTAGGCATTGATTTCAAAATGTTCGATCTTGCCCGTAGCTTTGTTGGTGATGGTCTGTTCGGGCAGATTCACTTCCACTTCCATCTTCGGATTGGCAGAGATAGAGTCGAACAACTCTTTCAGGAACGGCTCACTTACCACCACCGGAAGCACAAAGTTGTTCAGTTCATTGTTCTTGTGTATATCGGCAAAGAAACTCGATACCACCACGCGGAAACCGTAACCGGCAATGGCCCATGCAGCATGCTCACGGCTGGAACCGGAACCGAAGTTCTTTCCCGCCACCAGAATCTGTCCACCGTAAGTGGGATTGTTCAAAACAAAGTCCTTGTTCAGAGAACCGTCCGGATGATAGCGCCAATCGCGGAATAAATTATCTCCGAAGAACTTTTCCTCACGGGTAGTAGCTTTCAGAAAACGTGCAGGGATTATCTGGTCTGTATCCACATTCTCTAATGGAAGAGGCACACAAGTACTGGTTATTATATCAAATTTTGTCTTCATCTTTGTATTTACGATTTACAATTTACGATTGAAAATACTCTTGATTTACCTTTGTTGAACGATGTTTGATTTACGAAGTAATTTTAATCGTAAATCGTCCAATCGTACATCAAATCAGCGTTCTCGGGTCAGTAATTACTCCAGTCACTGCCGCTGCTGCAGCTACAAGCGGGCTGGCAAGCAGTGTTCGGGAACCCGGTCCTTGGCGTCCTTCAAAATTACGGTTACTGGTAGACACTGCATACTTTCCGGCAGGCACCTTATCGTCGTTCATTGCCAGGCAAGCAGAACAACCCGGTTGGCGAATGGCAAAACCGGCCTCTTCCAAAATCTTGTCCAGTCCCTCTTCGCGAATCTGTGCATCTACCATCCAGGAGCCCGGAACCAGCCATGCCACTACATTCTCGGCTTTCCGACGGCCTTTCACAATGGAGGCAAATGCACGGAAATCCTCAATGCGTCCATTGGTGCAGGCACCCAAAAACACATAGTCAACCTTCTTACCCAGCAAAGGTTCTCCCGGTTGGAAACCCATATAGCTCATAGACTTCATGAAAGAGGTCCGGGCAGCTTCTCCCATGCCTTCGGTAGTAGGAATATGTTGTGTGATACCCATACCCATGCCCGGATTGGTACCGTATGTAATCATCGGTTCAATATCTTCGGCAGCAAAACGAACTTCCTTGTCGAACACTGCATCCTCATCACTCTTCAATGTTTTCCAATAGGCCAATGCCTTGTCCCATGCCTCACCCTTCGGAGCATATTCGCGTCCTTTAATATACTCGAAAGTGGTCTCATCCGGAGCAACCATACCGCCGCGGGCACCCATCTCTATACTCAGATTGCACAAGGTCAGACGCCCTTCCATAGTCAGACTGCGCACAGCTTCTCCGGCATATTCCACGAAATATCCCGTAGCGCCGCTGGTCGTCATCTTCGACATCATATACAATGCTACATCTTTTGCCGTCACTCCCTTGCCAAGTTTGCCGTCGACAGTGATGCGCATTGTCTTAGGACGGGTCTGAAGGATACATTGCGAGGCCATTACCATTTCCACCTCACTCGTACCGATACCGAAAGCCACTGCTCCCATCGCCCCGTGGGTGGAAGTATGCGAGTCACCGCAGACAATGGTCATGCCAGGCAGGGTCAGCCCGCGTTCCGGACCTACTACATGGATAATTCCGTTCTTCTTGTCCATCATGCCGAAATGGGCCAATCCAAACTCTTCCGCATTCTTGGCCAATGTATCTACCTGAGTCTTTGAAACCGGGTCTTCAATCGGCTTGTCCTGGTCATGCGTCGGCGTGTTATGGTCGGGCATACAGAAAATCTTTTCCGGACGGAAACACTTGATTCCACGTTCGCGCAATCCTGAAAAGGCTTGCGGGCTGGTTACTTCATGACAATAAAGCCGGTCAATATAAAGCTGTGTGGGACCGTCTTCCACTTTCTGTACCACATGGGCATCCCAGATTTTATCAAATAATGTATTCATCTCTTTATGTACAATTTAGCTATTTACAATTTACGATTAAAATCACATCTTGAACTTATTGATACAGTCGATGTACGCTTCCACTGATGCCGCGATAATATCCGTATTGGCACCGAACCCATAATAAATATGATTATCGTATTCCACCTGCATATGTACCTTACCCATATCGTCGCTACCCTTGCTGATAGCCTGGATAGTGAATTCCTTCAATGTCATATGGCGGTCAATAATCTTCTTCAAAGCCTTGATAGCAGCGTCTACCGGACCGTTTCCACTGGCGGCGGCTTCAAACTTCTCGCCAGAGATGTTCAATCCCAAGCTGGCAACCGAACGAACCCCCACCCCACTGGTCACCTGAAGATATTCCAGTTTGATACGGTGGTTCTGCGTACGGTTTGCCCCTGCCAATACCAGCATATCATCATCGTTGATATCCTTCTTCTTATCGGCAAGTTTCAAGAACTCTTCATACACTTTGTCCAACTTCTCCTGATCCAGTTGTACTCCCAATATCGACAAACGATTCTTCAAGGCTGCACGTCCGCTACGGGCTGTCAATACGATGGAATTATCATCAATACCCACATCATGCGGGTCAATGATTTCGTAAGTCTGTACATTCTTCAACACACCATCCTGGTGGATACCCGACGAATGGGCAAAAGCATTGCGACCTACAATAGCCTTGTTGGGCTGCACCGGCATGTTCATCAGACTGGACACCATACGGCTGGTTGGATAAATCTTCTGTGTATTGATGTTGGTCTCGATTTCTATGTCCTTGTGACATTTGATAATCATCGCCACTTCCTCAAGAGAAGTATTGCCGGCACGTTCACCAATACCATTGATGGTTACCTCCACCTGGCGGGCACCATTCAGTACGCCAGCCATTGTATTGGCAGTAGCCATGCCCAAGTCATTGTGGCAATGAGTAGAAATAATGGCATTATGAATACCGTTGACATGTTCCATCAGATATCTTATCTTCGCGCCATACTCATCAGGCAAGCAATACCCCGTTGTATCGGGAATATTCACCACAGTCGCACCTGCCTTGATAACAGCTTCTACCACCCGTGCCAAATATTCATTATCCGTTCGGCCTGCATCTTCGGCATAGAACTCTACATCATCCACATACTTACGTGCATACTTTACGGCAGCCACTGCACGCTCTATTATTTCCTCGCGATTGGAATTAAATTTATATTTAATGTGCGAGTCAGATGTACCGATACCAGTATGGATACGTTTATGCTTGGCAAACTGCAAAGCCTCTGCCGCCACATCAATATCTTTCTGTACGGCACGTGTCAAGGCACAGATGGTGGGCCATGTCACAGCTTTTGATATCTCAATGACCGAATTGAAATCTCCCGGACTTGAAATCGGAAATCCGGCTTCAATCACGTCCACCCCCAGGGCTTCCAGTTGTCTGGCTACCTGAATCTTTTCCACTGTATTCAATTGGCATCCCGGAACCTGCTCGCCATCGCGGAGCGTTGTGTCGAAAATAAATAATTTGTCACTCATTGCTTTATTGTATTTAATTTATGTTCCATAAAAAAAGCCTTTCACACTTGGAAGTGAGAAAGGCTTCATATATCATTGCATCTTACATATATATTCACGCACAGCACTCACTTCCACTAAACTTTGCCAGTAGAATAATAATACCACACAGTAGAATATATGTAAAGTTCTGAATCATCTTCTTTTTTGTTTTGACGTTGCAAAGGTAGATATTATTTCGTACCACACAAACAAATTCGTTACTTTTTTCCGATAAAAAATATCATTTTATAAGTTTGTGTTCATTTATCGCTGAAATATATCACAAAAAAAGGCGTACCTCAAGGTACGCCTTTCCTTATTCTTCAGTTCAATACAAGTTCTGAATTACTTCTTCTCACAAGGTTTGTCACACTTGGCACCATCACATGCAGCCTTAGGACACGCTGCTGAATCAGCAGCCTGGCAACATGCCTTTGCAGAGTCACATACTTGTTCTGTTTTTGCAGCACAGCAAGAATCTGCCTCAGTTGCATTAGAATCTGCAGCCTTTTTGTTGCCACAAGATGTCACTGCGAAAGAAAACGCTACCGCAACGGCAGCCAATAAAACTTTAGTCTTCATACTTTCAATTTGCTTTAAACGTTGATATAAAATTAGTTCGGCGCAAATATAAGAAAAGTTTATGAGACCGCCAAAAACGAACAAAGCCTCCGTATCCTTATCAGACACGGAGGCTTCTTCTGAAAACGGCGACTACCTACTCTCCCACTGTTACGCAGTACCATCGGCGTGACCGGGCTTAACTTCTCTGTTCGGAATGGGAAGAGGTGGAACCCCGGTGCTGTAGTCACCTGAATAAGGCAGACATGATGAGAAAAAAGTAAAGTGTCCATATATTGCTGAACGTATATACCTCCATACACGGAAGGCAAAAAGTGGACGGGCAATTAGTAATGCTCGGCTATGACATCGCTGCCTGTACACCTGCATCCTATCAACGTTGTAGTCTACAACGACCCTGAGAAATCTAATCTTGTGGCTGGCTTCGTACTTAGATGCTTTCAGCACTTATCCAATCCCGACTTAGATACCCGGCAATGCACCTGGCGGCACAACCGGTAAACCAGAGGTCAGTCCAACACGGTCCTCTCGTACTAGTGTCAGAGCCACGCAAATTTCATGCGCCCACGATAGATAGAGACCGAACTGTCTCACGACGTTCTGAACCCAGCTCGCGTGCCACTTTAATGGGCGAACAGCCCAACCCTTGGGACCTTCTCCAGCCCCAGGATGTGACGAGCCGACATCGAGGTGCCAAACCCCTCCGTCGATATGAGCTCTTGGGAGGGATCAGCCTGTTATCCCCGGAGTACCTTTTATCCTTTGAGCGATGTCCTTTCCATACAGAAACACCGGATCACTATGCTCTAGTTTCCTACCTGATCGACTTGTAAGTCTCCCAGTCAAGCGCCCTTATGCCATTACACTCTGCCGACGGTTACCAATCGTCGTGAGGGCACCTTTAGAAGCCTCCGTTACACTTTTGGAGGCGACCACCCCAGTCAAACTACCCACCAAACAGTGTCCCCGCAACAACGGGTTAGAACTCAAATAATCAAAGGGCCGTATTTCAACAGCGGCTCCACAAATACTGGCGTACCTGCTTCGAAGCCTCCGGCCTATCCTACACATCAATTACCCAAATTCAATGTTAAGCTATAGTAAAGGTTCACGGGGTCTTTTCGTCCCATCGCGGGTAATCGGCATCTTCACCGATACTACAATTTCACTGAGCTCACGGTTGAGACAGCGTCCAGATCATTACACCATTCGTGCAGGTCGGAACTTACCCGACAAGGAATTTCGCTACCTTAGGACCGTTATAGTTACGGCCGCCGTTTACTGGGGCTTCAATTCAATGCTTCTCTTGCGATGACATCTCCTCTTAACCTTCCAGCACCGGGCAGGTGTCAGGCTGTATACTTCATCTTTCAATTTTGCACAGCCCTGTGTTTTTGTTAAACAGTTGCCTGGACCTATTCTCTGCGCCTCGCCGTTAAGCGAGGACCCTTTATCCCGAAGTTACAGGGTCAGTTTGCCTAGTTCCTTAACCGTGAATCACTCAAGCGCCTTAGTATATTCAACCCGACTACGTGTGTCCGTTTGCGGTACGGGTACCTGCAGGATTAAGTTTAGCGGATTTTCTTGGAAGTATGATTACACGCACTATTGGATTGTTCTAAGAACGCTCCATACTATCAGGTTCGACTCTTGCTCCGGATTTGCCTGGAACAATCAGCATCTACACCCTTCAACGGACTATTCCGTCAGTCCGCGGCGCTGTCACGACTCCGTCTCCACGTCACTCCCACAGGTAGTACCGGAATATTAACCGGTTCTGCCATCGGCCTCGCCGTTCGGCTGAGCCTTAGGACCCGACTTACCCTGATCCGATTAGCGTTGATCAGGAAACCTTAGTCTTTCGGCGAGGGGGTTTCCCACCCCCTTTATCGTTACTTATACCTACATTTGCTTTTCCACACGCTCCAGCAAAGCTCGCGCTTCACCTTCGACGCCGAGTGGAATGCTCCCCTACCGATGATTTCTCATCCCAAAGCTTCGGTAGAATACTTATGCCCGATTATTATCCACGCCAAACTCCTCGACTAGTGAGCTGTTACGCACTCTTTAAATGAATGGCTGCTTCCAAGCCAACATCCTAGCTGTCTTAGCAATCTGACTTCGTTAGTTCAACTTAGTATTCATTTCGGGACCTTAGCTGTTGGTCCGGATTGTTCTCCTTTAGGACATGGACCTTAGCACCCATGCCCTCACTCCTGACATAGAACTGACACGCATTCGGAGTTTGTCAAGACTTGATAGGCGGTGAAGCCCTCGCATCTTATCAGTCGCTCTACCTCATGCCAGTATAAGTCAAGGCTGCACCTAAATGCATTTCGGGGAGTACGAGCTATCTCCAAGTTTGATTAGCCTTTCACCCCCACCCTCAGGTCATCCAGAAGCTTTTCAACGCTTATTGGTTCGGTCCTCCAGATGGTGTTACCCATCCTTCAACCTGCCCAAGGGTAGATCACTTGGTTTCGCGTCTACTCCTTCCGACTATACGCCCTGTTCAGACTCGCTTTCGCTTCGGCTGCAGATCTGAAATCCTTAACCTCGCCGGAAAAAGTAACTCGTAGGTTCATTATGCAAAAGGCACGCCGTCACACCAAAAGGTGCTCCGACCGCTTGTAGGCACATGGTTTCAGGAACTATTTCACTCTTCTGTTCGAAGTGCTTTTCACCTTTCCTTCACAGTACTGGTTCACTATCGGTCTCTCGGGAGTATTTAGCCTTACCGGATGGTCCCGGCAGATTCACGCAGAATTCCTCGTGCTCCGCGCTACTCAGGATACCACTAGGCTTCGCTTGGCTTCGCATACGCAGCTGTCATGCTCTATGGCTGTACTTTCCAGAACATTCTGCTCACCAACTTTCTTGCCACGGCGTGGTCCTACAACCCCACCCATGCCGTAACATGGATGGTTTGGGCTATTCCCCGTTCGCTCGCCACTACTGGGGGAATCATTGTTTATTTTCTTTTCCTGCAGGTACTAAGATGTTTCAGTTCCCTGCGTTAGCCTCCTGCAATGCAGGATGATACTTCTTCAAAGTACCGGGTTGTCCCATTCGGAAATCCGCGGATCAAAGGTCATTTGCACCTACCCGCAGCTTATCGCAGCTTATCACGTCCTTCATCGCCTCCGAGAGCCAAGGCATCCGCCATGTGCCCTTACTTACTTTTTGTCTTACCGATCACGTATGGTCGATATATACTTTCAGCTTTTAACTTTACTTTTTTTTGGTCACATCATGTCAAAGAACGGTGTTTCAATTATAAAACAATAATCAAAACGGAGTGGAGAATAACGGATTCGAACCGTTGACCCCCTGCGTGCAAAGCAGGTGCTCTAGCCAGCTGAGCTAATCCCCCTTCTTATAAGTGGAAAACGGAAAGTGGAAAGTGGAAAATCCGGAGAGTTCCCGATTTTCATTTCTCAATTTTCAGTTTTCAACTTTGAAGTAGTCCCAGGCAGAGTTGAACTGCCGACCTCTACATTATCAGTGTAGCGCTCTAACCAACTGAGCTATAGGACTGTCAGTCAAACCCTCGCCTTACGGCTCGGCTTCTACTTTTCTCGTATATTTTAATAAACAAGTACGCGCAGTACAAGAGGTTCTTATGGAAGCATAACTTCAAGAACCAACGATCGAGTCGAGACGTCACTCCAGAAAGGAGGTGTTCCAGCCGCACCTTCCGGTACGGCTACCTTGTTACGACTTAGCCCCAATCACCAGTTTTACCCTAGGGCGCTCCTCGCGGTTACGCACTTCAGGTACCCCCGGCTTTCATGGCTTGACGGGCGGTGTGTACAAGGCCCGGGAACGTATTCACCGCGCCGTGGCTGATGCGCGATTACTAGCGAATCCAGCTTCATGGAGTCGGGTTGCAGACTCCAATCCGAACTGAGAGAGGCTTTCGGGATTAGCATCACGTCGCCGTGTAGCTGCCTTCTGTACCCCCCATTGTAACACGTGTGTAGCCCCGGACGTAAGGGCCGTGCTGATTTGACGTCATCCCCACCTTCCTCACATCTTACGACGGCAGTCTCGACAGAGTCCCCAGCATAACCTGATGGTAACTATCGATAAGGGTTGCGCTCGTTATGGCACTTAAGCCGACACCTCACGGCACGAGCTGACGACAACCATGCAGCACCTTCACAACTGCCTTGCGGCTGACATGTCTCCACATCATTCAGTTGCAATTCAAGCCCGGGTAAGGTTCCTCGCGTATCATCGAATTAAACCACATGTTCCTCCGCTTGTGCGGGCCCCCGTCAATTCCTTTGAGTTTCACCGTTGCCGGCGTACTCCCCAGGTGGAATACTTAACGCTTTCGCTTGGCCGCTTACTGTATATCGCAAACAGCGAGTATTCATCGTTTACTGTGTGGACTACCAGGGTATCTAATCCTGTTTGATACCCACACTTTCGAGCATCAGCGTCAGTTACAGTCCAGCAGGCTGCCTTCGCAATCGGAGTTCTTCGTGATATCTAAGCATTTCACCGCTACACCACGAATTCCGCCTGCCTCTACTGTACTCAAGACACCCAGTATCAACTGCAATTTTACGGTTGAGCCGCAAACTTTCACAACTGACTTAAGCGTCCGCCTACGCTCCCTTTAAACCCAATAAATCCGGATAACGCTCGGATCCTCCGTATTACCGCGGCTGCTGGCACGGAGTTAGCCGATCCTTATTCATACGGTACATACAAAAAGGCACACGTGCCTCACTTTATTCCCGTATAAAAGAAGTTTACAACCCATAGGGCAGTCATCCTTCACGCTACTTGGCTGGTTCAGACTCTCGTCCATTGACCAATATTCCTCACTGCTGCCTCCCGTAGGAGTTTGGACCGTGTCTCAGTTCCAATGTGGGGGACCTTCCTCTCAGAACCCCTATCCATCGAAGGCTTGGTGGGCCGTTACCCCGCCAACAACCTAATGGAACGCATCCCCATCGATGACCGAAATTCTTTAATAGTTCTACCATGCGGAAGAACTATGCCATCGGGTATTAATCTTTCTTTCGAAAGGCTATCCCCGAGTCATCGGCAGGTTGGATACGTGTTACTCACCCGTGCGCCGGTCGCCATCAAACTTAGCAAGCTAAGTTCATGCTGCCCCTCGACTTGCATGTGTTAAGCCTGTAGCTAGCGTTCATCCTGAGCCAGGATCAAACTCTTCATTGTAAAAGTATCTTGACTGCGCAAATTAAAAATTAAAGTGCGACAGCTTAATTATCTGTCCAGGACGCTCGAATTCAAAAAGTTTATCTTTACCTATTTATATAGAATAAGTATTGACGGTTCTTTTGTTTTACCCAGGTACGACGCGCCTTAATCATTAGTTTCCAATTATTAATTTGCGAAGCACCTGCTCTTGTACTACTTGTATTGTTTATGTAAATCTGTTCAAAGATCGCTCGTTTCACGATTGCTGTTCTTTTCAGAAAGCGGATGCAAAGGTAAGAACTTTAAAGCATATCTTCCAAATATTTTCGGAAGTTTTTTTT
>NZ_QSOX01000039.1:0-11856 GCF_003466325.1 Bacteroides sp. 4_1_36 | reverse complement strand
TATGCCCATCTGCAAGCTTCGGGGTTTATCAACGACCATCTGACGGATTGCATTTGCCGGAAAGGGTAAGATAAGGCATCCCCTCTTCATCAAACCGGACCGGAATCCAAAGATATTCCGAATACATCAGGCTCTTGGGCCGCCAAATATCGGCCATGAAAAGGTAGCGGTTACCGGGAAGCTGCAATACGTAAGTGCTTTGACCGCCGAAAGTCCTATCACTTCCCTCACCCCGACAAGGGTTGGGATGCTGTGTCCACGGTCCCCAGATGGAAGGAGCCGAGAACAGACGCGCCGCATTGGGTGCCCAACCGGTACAGCCGGAGGTTATCATCCAGTAAGTGCCGTCTTTCTTGAAGATAGCCGGTGCCTCATTGTGTCCCCCCGGAAAGAGACGGACATATTTTCCGGAATGTCCTTGATAGTCATCTGTCAGTTGGGCTATTTGCAAGGTCAGATTCTCTTCCGAAGAGTAGATATGATAAGCGATCCCATCATCGTCAACATACAATGTCATGTCACGGGACATCTGTCCGCCCTCCAAGTCACGCTTCACGAACAACCCCTTATTTACAGCCTCTCTCCACTCGGGTGTCCACCATTCTTCAAACTGTTCCATATTCCACTGCATGTCCCGTTCTTCCTCCGTCATATTCAGCGGAAATATTCCAGGGCAGACACGACTCGAAGAAACAAAACGATAAGGTCCCGTCGGAGAATCACTGACAGCCACTCCCGCACGGGCAGCCTCATAGCCTTTACCCTTCAGCTCCAAATGAAACCACATGACAAATTTCTTCGTCCTTTTGTTGTAAATCACCTTGGGACGTTCCATAATACAGCCTTTCTCTATTTCATTGCCCGCTTCTTCCGATACAGACAAGGCCACCCCCTCGTATCTCCAGTTACATAAATCGGTAGAAGAGTAGCAAGTTACTCCCACTTCCGTAGAGAATCCCTTTGCCGGACGGTGTTCACCGAACCAATAATATTTACTGTCAAATAACAGTATACCACCACCGTGTGCATTAATATACTCCCCGTTTACATCGTTCCACACTCCGGCCGGAACCATTTCGTCCTTTCCCTTTAAGGTGAAATCATTTTGTGCCTGTAGGCCGGTGATTGACGCTACGATAACCAACCATGCCCCTAAAAACTTGAAATTAAAATTAGTCATACTCTGTCTTGTTTCTATTTATAAAGAAGGGAGCAGGACGCCTTCTCACCGGAAAGTGTATCCTACCCCCTAAATCAAATACCTATTGAAAAATGCCTTTATTTCTCAGCCGGCTGGTCAGCTACCACCGGCCAATAAGGATTCTGGTAAAGAATGGAAGTCGATACATCCGCTCCCGAAGTGGCTGTCAACTGGAATTGCTTGATCATGATAGGATTCAAATAGTGTGCCATCTTCCAAGTACAGCCGTTATAGGCAGACTGGTTGCTGCTTCTCTCGAACGGACGGAGATACTCACTCTTGTCTTTCGATGAGACATTAGCCTTGTCTGTCCCGTCAGCAACCAAAATGGATTTTCCATTATCATCCAGATACCAGTCCTCCATCGGAGTATTCCACAAATGCATACCTTCCAGATGGCTGGGAGCAGTCATCAGTTGGTCCATAGAACGCCAACGGCACAAGTCCATGTAGCGAAGACCTTCAGCCAGGAACTCGCAACGACGTTCACGACGGATATTATACAGAGTCTTGTCAGAGATGACACTTCCACCCGTATAGGCTCCCCAATCATTTTCAGCCTCCTTGCTCATGTCCGTTGCAGCGATAGTCTTGTCAAAATCAGTACTGATGCCGGCACGTTGACGAAGTACAGTCCAATATTCACGAGCCGTAGCATCCAGCGTTCCATTGAGCAGATAACTTGCTTCCATATAATTCAGCAGAGCCTCAGCCGCACGGAAACATACAGCTGCCGTATAACCACCGCCATTGGCATAATACTTACGGTTGAATGAACCACCCTTGCGCAATGCATAGCCGGTAGCATAGCCACGCTCACCGTCACCACTCGTAATGGCCGGATAGGGCTCTTCCATCACAACTTCCGTACCTTCATTATTATCAACTTCAAAAAGGATGTTCTTCTGTCCCGGTTCTTTCAGGAAGATACTGAGACGCGGGTCACGGTTTACACGTACATCAGCAACCGTCTTGTCGCCCATATAATAGCCGTCACCATCCGCATAAGAACCGTGAGCATAAACCGGAGTACCATCCTTCATCAGGAAATTCTGTACGAATCCACGGGTCAGACCGATACGGTAATTACCACGTCCGGCAGCGGCATTGATGTTATGAGTAGAGAGTCCGCGGGCATACTGGCGCCACAACAGTACTTCCTTCACATCCGAAAGGTCTTCTTGTGCAAACATATCAAAGTAAGGATTTGACGGGTCATCAGCTGATTGTTGCAACACACCGGTATTCTCCGTCAAACTCCCTTTGTATTTATCTGCTACAAGTTTGGAAGCCTCTACGGCCTGTTCCAAGAAGTACTTCACTTCATTATCAATGTTTCCGCTCGGATACTGATAATTGTTGTGAAGAGATGCCCCCGGCCAGCCTTCTCCACCAGGTACGAATGCCGTACCCTTGAAATTCTGCAACCAAGTAGCCTCGAACAGTGCCACACGTGACTTAACCAGCATCGCAACATCCTTATTGATACGGGTCGTCGCCATATCGACATCACTCATATAGGCATAAGCCTTGTCAAGATCGGAAATGATGAAACGTGCCACTTCATTACGCGGAAAACGTTTGCTGGCTTCACGGAGAGCTTCCATCTCATCGGCAAGCGGTTGGTTGATAATCGGGAAGTCGCCGAACAACTGGAGCTTCTTAAAGTACTCGTAAGCACGCAGGAAGTACATTTCTCCGATATAGTGCTTGATGGTGGCTACACTCCCGGAAATTGTATTTTGTGAACCGCTCATGTCCTCACCGAATTTGGGAAGTGCTTCAGACAAAAAGAAATTAATACGATAGATGCGTTCGAACTTCCAATTGTCACTTTCGCTATGAGGTACTTTCCAGCGATCCTGGGTATAGCGGTCATTGGCATTCACCTCTATCTGGTTATCGGTTCCTTTGTCTTCACCGAAGATGCCATAAGTCCACTGGCCGAATGACGGAAGGACATTGGGATATTCATCATTCAGATTGGCTTCCAACTGGGCCGCAGTGGAGTAATAGGTTTCGGGAGAAATGCTTGACATCGGCTCTCTGTCCAGAAAATCATCGCAGGAAGTCGTTCCGGCAATCACTGCCATTGCCATGAACGCTTTTACAATATATCTATAATTCGATTTCATAATATTCTTCATTATTTATGGGATTAAAGTGATACGCTAAGTCCAAAAGACCAAGTTCTTGAAAGCGGGTATGCATTACCGGCACTCTTGATAGGTGCAGAAGCATTGCTGTCCGTGTTACCACCGCTGATGGTTTCGGGATCGAACAACTTGCTCAGTTTGGTTCCCGTCCACAGATTCTCGCCCGATACGAAGATGCGGCAGTTGGTGATACCGATTTTGCGAATCATGGAAGCAGGCAATGTGTAGCCAAGCTGGAAGTTCTTCAAACGGATATAAGACGCATCCTGCAGATAGCGGGTTTGGGTTTCCTGGTTCTGGGTACTGTCAAATCTCGGACGCGCATAGTATGAATTGACATTGGCGGCAATCTCATGACCGGCCAGCCCGACGGGTTCATCACGGAAGTAATCTTCGTGTTCCTTCAAACCGGTTGACCACCACATACCCCATTGGCCAACGCCCCAGAAGATATTGGAACCCTGCCAGTAGTCACGCTTCATCACTCCCTGGAAGAAGAGGCGAACATCAAATCCCTTGTAATTGGCATTCAAGTCAAGACCGAAATGATAACGGGGAGTATTGTTGCCTATCACCTTCAAGTCACCGTGGTCCTCCAAAGTCTGTGCACCTTTGGTGATGCCCGGTTTGCCATCCTGGTCGGCATACATGATGTCACCGGCAGTCCAAACGCCGGAACCGATGGCACTTTGTCCGCCCACTTTATTCAGATGCGCCTGCATCTCATCATCTGTCTTGGCAATTCCCACGGTTTCAAAGCCCCAGATTTCACCAATCTCGCGGCCTGCGATATAAGTATTGATTGAGTTTGTCGGGTTACCCGGGTATCTGTCTATATAAGTACGTGCATCAGAAACATTGAACTTAATGCCATAGCCCATACCGAAGTTGGTGCGGTCCTGCCATCCGATGGTAAGTTCCCAACCCTTCGTCTTCAAGTCACAGTTATTGGTCTTGGGAGTCGCAATACCCAATGTAGCGGGCAACTCTACAGACGGACCTACCATATTGTCCGTATAACGGATATAAGCATCGAATGACCCGGTCAGACGGTTGTTGAACAGCCCCCAGTCAAGACCGATATTCCAGGTACGCACTTTCTCCCAAGTCAAGGCTGTACTGATAAGGTCGCCTACATAAGCAGTGTTTGGTTTCAGTCCATTCTGCAGCCAGCTTCCGTTTGCCTGCTTCAATGTCATGGCACGATAAGTAGGATACCAGCCGTTTGTATTCATATTCCCCAGTTCACCATAAGAGAAACGGAACTTCAACTGATTGCAAACATCCGCAAAATCTTCCCAGAAGTTTTCCTGGGCAATGTTCCAACCCAAAGAGAAGGAGGGAGACAACTGCCAACGATTGCCACGGCGGAAGCGGGAGGTACCATCATAGCGCAGATTGGCCTCTGCCAGATAACGACCTTTATAATCATAGTTCAAGCGGCCAAAGAAACCCGCTGTGGCCCACTCATTACGATAGCCACCCACCTCGGGCACCTTATCCTTACCGGCGCCGTCAATATTCGAAATCAAGTCCAGTTCCGGAAGGTCTTCCACCTGCAAGCCATATCCTTTGGCACTAAAAAACTTCTGGCGCATTTCTTCGGACTGAAAACCACCCATTACCTTAAAATTATGATCATCATTGATAGCAAGAGAATAAGTGGAGTAAATATTCCAGTTCATGTAGCTCTCTTTCTTGTAGTCTTGATAGAGACTTGAGGTTCCTTGCGTATCCACAATATTTCCACTCACATCGTGGTTATAGTAAGGAAGTCCGGTTTCACGTGTATCTATAGAATTGGTACTATAGTTGAACTCAACATTGGTAATCCAATTCTTCACGGGTTCGAATACCAAGCTTGCCTGATGATAAACCTTATCTGTCTGCACATCGCGCTCACCACCCAATGCAAGTGACATCGCCGGCGTATCGGCATTACCATTAAAATAATAGCCGTTTTCATCATAAACCGGAAGATTAGGCCAAGTCTGACGGCCAATTCTCTCATACAAACCGCCACCAAAATTGGTAGGACGGCCAAGGTCTTGACGGACATAACGCAAGCTGTAATTGAACTTCAACCATTTGGTCAGCTCGGCACCAAATTTGGCAGTAGCATTATAGCGCTTCAAGTCATCGGAACCATGACGGAGCAAACCATTCTGATCCAGATAGCCCAATGAAGCATAATAATTGAACTTGTCACCACCACCGCTTACACTGAAATTATGTTCTTGCGAGAAGGAAGAGCCCTTGTAGATTTCGGAAAACCAGTCAGTATTGGCATACGCCGTAGTAAACGGGTCGCCTGCCGGTTTACCCCATACATTGCCATCAGTAGGCAAACCGCCACGATTAGTACCTCCCGCAGCCTGGAAGTCAAGCATCTGCTGCATCACTGTATCAGAGAACTGGGCATTGTCCTGACCGTTGCGTGCAGCCTCATTGAAGTAGTTGGCAAAGGTATAGGAGTCCATCATCTCCGGCAGATTCACCGGACTGTTGAAGCGGAAGCTGTTGTTGTAGTTGATAGTCGGCTTGCCCGATTTGCCTTTCTTGGTAGTCACCAAGATAACACCGAACGGTGCACGCGACCCATAAATAGAGGAAGCGGCAGCATCCTTCAATACAGAAATATTCTCGATGTCCTGCGGATTCACCGTATTGATGTCACCTTCCATACCGTCAATCAAAATCAGCGGACTTCCGCTTGAGCCGTCACCGATGGTACCGTTGCCACGGATATTGATGGACATATTCTTGTCCAGTTCACCGGTATTGGTCGTAATCTGCAAGCCCGGTACCAAGCCCTGCAATGCCTGCGTGGCATTCGCTACCGGACGTGCTTCAATTTCCTTCGCCGTAGCCAGCCCCACAGAACCTGTCAGGTTCACCTTCTTCTGCGTGCCGAAACCTACCACTACCACCTCGTCCAGTATTTCGCTGTCTTCTTTCAGAGTCACAGTAAAGGATGTTTTTCCAGCCACCGGCAGCTCTACCGTCTTATAACCGATAAAGCTGATTGTCAAAGTGGCATCCGAAGGGACTTTCAAGGAGAAATTACCGTCAATGTCGGTAATTGTTCCATTCGTCGCATTCCCTTTCTCCACTACACTGGCACCAATCACCGGTCCCATCGCATCATTAACCACACCTTTTACATTGATTGTCGAACTCTGTGCGTTCAAGAACTGAACATTCAACAGAAGGGCCATGCAAATGGCCAAAGTGACATACACTTTCAGCCCGAGTCCTTCAAAGAATCTCTGTCTTTTCATTGTATAAACTTTAAGATTAAACATTAATTGTTTCACTTTCACTCTTCATTTTAACCGTGAAAACAATGGCAAATGTAGGCGAATGCTGATAGGAAGACCTCCAATAATGCTTCTACGAGGTAGAATTTTAGTTATTCGACCTAATTGAAGCATAATTTGACTTGATCTATGACTGTATGAAGCGTTCCTGATATTCCGTTGGCAACATGCCGAATTCCTTTTTGAAACAAGAGCTAAAATATTTTGGGTCATTAAAACCGACGGCATACGCCAGATCGGAAATACGCACGGAACTCCCCTTCTCCTCCATAATGCGGCAGGCCGCTTTCAGACGGATGTTACGGATAAAGGCAGAAGTATTCAGTCCCGTCAGGGATTTCAGTTTCTTGTAAAGGGTGGACTTGCTGGTGCCCATCTCCTCCACAAACTGGGGCTGGTCGAAGTCTGAATCTTCCAGATGGCGGTTTACGCAGTCAATGGCACGCTGCATGAAGTCCTCATCAATGCTGGTATAGTCCAGTTCCTTGATTTCGAACACCAGTTGGTTCTTAAAGTCATGCGCCTTGCGTTCTTTGTATTTCAGCAGATTGCGGATGCGTGCATGCAGCACGGCCAGGTTGAACGGTTTACTGATAAAGGCATCCGCCCCCACTTCATAAGCTTCGGCACGGTCTTCCTCCTTGTTCTTGGCTGTCAGAAGAATCACGGGAATATGACTGAGTTCCAACTTGTTCTTCACATACCTGCAAAACTCGATGCCGTCCATTACGGGCATCATCACGTCCGAAACAATCAGGTCAATATCCTCATTGTCAAGCACAGTCACAGCCTCCTGACCGTTTTCGGCCGTATGGACATTGTATTCACGTTTCAGCAGCCGGACCATTAACTGCAAAAGCTCCTCATTGTCCTCCACCACCAGTATGGTATGCGCTTTGGGCTTTTCAGCAACCACATTCTCCGCATTCTCCTCTTCAAGATAGGTAACGGTTTTCTGTACCGGAAGTACAGCTTCCTCATCAATCTGTTCTTCCTTAAAGTAAGAGCGGTCTACGGGCAAGGTCACGATGAATTCCGTTCCCCGGCCTTCCTCGCTCTCCACTTCAATGCTTCCTCCATGCAGCTCCACCAAGTCCTTTACCAAAGAAAGGCCGATGCCCGTACCAATGGTGTTGAACTTCCGGTAATCCCCCTCGTAGAACCGCTTGAAGAGGCTCTTCTGCTTGTCCTTTGAAATGCCACTGCCATTATCCTTTACATGCAACCGGACGAAGTCCCTGTCTTCGGCATACATCAGCGTGACTTGTATATAGCCACCCTCCTTATTATATTTGGCGGCATTGGAAAGCAGGTTGTAGAGAATCTTGTCCAGCTTGTCCGTATCAAAATAACCGATAATCGACTCCGGATTACAGAGTACGGAGAAATGTATCTTGCGCTTTTTGACAAGCGGCAGGAAAGATTCGGCTTCATTTTTCACAAACGCCGCCACATCTCCTGGAGAGACACGCAACTTCAGATTGCCGGTTTCTGCTTTACGAAATTCAAGAATCTGCTGCAACAGACGGATGAGCCTGCTGATATTGCTACCCATTACCGTATAAAGGTCGTCATGCCCGGGAAACCGCATCTTCAACTCATCGACGGTAGCCGAGATAATGGTCAGCGGAGTCAGCAGTTCATGCGTGATATTTGTAAAGAACTGCAATTTGGCATGATTCAGTTCTTCCAGTTTGGACTTCTCCATCTCCCGAAGATGCAGCTCATTACGCAGCTGCATCCTGTTCTTTGCTGTCCGGAGAATGAAGCAGACAATAGCTGCCCCTATCAGTGCATAAATGATATAAGCCCACCATGTAGCCCAGAACGGTGGCAATACCACCACCTCAAGTTCACGGATTTCCTGACTCCAAATGCCATTTTCATTGGTGGCTTTCAGACGGAACCGATAAGTACCGCTCTTCAAATTATTATAATAGGCAAAACGGCGGTTGGCATCCGTATATTGCCAATCCTTGTCAAAACCTACAAGCTGATAAGCATACCGATTTAAACCGGGATTCTTATAAGTAAGGGATGCGAATTCAATACTGAAATTATTATATCCGTAAGGCAGATCTAACTTCCGCGTAAACGAAGGCATGACAGAAGAAATCCGTTCTCTGACCTCCGGTTCCAATACCGCAAAAGAACGGTTGAAGATTTTTATATCCGTAATCAGATAAGGCACAGCTTCATTGTCTTTCTCCAGAGATGCAGGAAGGAAACTGTTATAACCCTTATTTCCTCCAAAGAATAACTCGCCCTCCCTACTGCAAGAAGACTGTGATATGAAAAAGTTATCCTGCAGACCGTCTGCTGTCGTATAGACACGGACCGTAGCCAAATTCTCGTCCATCGGTACAAAAAGCTGTACCAGCCCCATATTAGTCCCCATCCATAGACACCCTTGCCTGTCTTCCTCTATAGACCCTATCATGTCGGCAGACAGCTGATATTCCTGATTCTTTTCCGTAAATACATTTTCCTTATAATCATATAGATACAACCCTCCTCCCTCAGTTCCGGCCCATAGCCTTCCCGATTTATCCACATGCAAACACAACACCGAGTTCGTTGCCAGCTGGCCGTTGTTATAACTATAGTTACTATATTTCAGCGTTTCGGGATGCTGCACATCCCCCATAATATGTATAATTCCATAGTTGGCTGTCGCAATCCAGAAGCTGCCATCCGCATCCTCCACAATGTCCTTCACATGATACCAATCCGCCAACCCGCCTCCGGCAAAAGAAAGTGTTCCGAACCTATAATGCCCTCCATCGGCCAAACTGATTCCCATACCGCCGCGACAGCCTACCCAACAATTCCCCTTACTGTCCTCACACAAGGCCGAAACGCAATCCGAATAGAGATAAGGCGTGTCGGATTCAGTCAGCACCTTCACTTTCTCTCCTTTCTCATAAATCAAGATACCACCGTCATAGGTAGCGAACCATACTTCTCCATTCTTACGCTGAATAATGTAATTGACCGTGGGTACACCGGGAATATCCGAGAATTCCGGGATATGGGAAAAGAACGACAACACACCGGTTTCATAATCCTTGCGTGCCAGCCCATAACTTCCGGTACCCAGCCAAAGGTCTTTATCTGCATCGGCAAACAAAGCGCGGACGGCAGTAGTAGGCACGTCATCCTCTGCCAGATTCAAAGAATAGAAAGCAAACGGAGATTGTTTCGTGTCTATCATCAGGACACCGCCGCCAATGGAACCCAGCCAGATATTATTGAAGCGGTCGCGCAACAGTGAATTTATTTCATCACAAGGTATATGATATGCCGAATGCAACGACTTGTAATTAATGAATGTACCGGGATTCTCCTGCTTCATAATGCTCAGCCCCACCCGGGTCCCTATCCACAAGGTATGGGTGTGTACATCCTCCACAATATCATAAACAATATTGTCCGACAAGCTGGCATCATCCCCTATCCTATGCGAATAATGCGTATAAGACACGTTTGCCATATCCTTTGGGTGATTCAAGAGAAATAATCCGCAATCCCAGCCACCGACCCACATTTTCCGGTTTGAATCCTGATAGATAACATGTGCCGAGTTCCGTTCATTGATTTTGGGATATGCATAGAATTTATCCTCCTTCCGGGAATAACGAAAAAGACCACTGGACCAGGTACCGACCCACAAATCCCCATCCGAGTCCTCGAACAACGATTTGATGGAAGCTGCGGGAAATATACCATCGGTGGACTTGCCGTCATACATCACGAAGGAGTCCTTCTCTGCCACATACCGGCATAAGCCAGAATCCGTACCAATCCATACCTCATTTTCCCGGGTGACCAACAGGCATGAGACCGCATTGTTGGGAATGGCAGGCGCAGTATATTGACGGATTTCTCCGGTTTTCTTATTGAGTGTGTTCAACCCCTCTTGTGTACCAATCCACAAGAAGCCGTCATTGTCATCGGCAAAACAATAAATGTTGTTACTGGTCAACAAACCGGGAGTATTCAAGCTCGATTTATAGACAGTAATCTGGTAACCGTCGTATTTACAGAAACCATACCGGGTGGCAAACCACAAAAACCCTTCCTTATCCTGATATATTTTCTGGACCTCATCCGTCGGTAATCCGTCTAATGTAGAAATCTGCTTGAACTTCAAACGGGAAATAACATTCCCATCAGCCGCATGCCCCAAGGCAGGATACATTGTCCAAAAGCTGAACAGGAGAAGACACGTATGCAAACAAAAAAAACTTACTCTATTTTTCATATACCAGATATTAGGAATTATGACAAATATAGCAAGTTCAGCTCACTTTAAAGAAGAATTATGCTCTTTTTTTGTCTGCAAATACTTCAAACAAGGCTTTATTCCTTACCTTTACAGCCGTGTTCTACACCCTAACCGTAGACAAGCAAACAACATATGAAAAATAAATTCGACTACCAGTCTGTGCCTTATGGCTTTGCGCATTGCTTCCACAGCCAGTGCATCCATAAGGAAGAATGCCTGCACCATCTGGCCGCTATCAATTGTACCTCGCAATATCCCACCTTAAGTATCATCAACCCGAACCGTATCCCTGCCGATACCACCGACTGCCCTTATTTTCGGAAAGCCCAAAAGTACCGAGTAGCATGGGGCATCCGGCATCTGCTGGACAATGTACCCCACAAATGTGCAGCCCCGATGAGGAACCAGCTTGTAGGACACTTTGGCAAGACCACCTATTATCGCTTTTACCGCCAGGAACAAGGCTTGTTTCCAAAGGCACAAGCATATATCCGTCAGGTTTTCAAACAATACGGAATTGCCGAAGAACCGAAATTCGAGAGATACAGCGAAGAATACAGCTACAACGATTGAAGCATCCGGACAGCTCAGCTCTTACAAAGTTTATTTTTGAAAAACATCTGTCATGCTATCACGCAGAGGGGGATATCCTTTTGATTATAAACCGATTAAAGCGTGAAAGATACCCGTGATAGATAAAAATCTTCACAACCATCCATCACGCCATAACAAAAGCAGTATCCGATACTTACTTCATTCACCACAGAATAGTGCTATATGCCTAGTTCTCAGTATGAAACTTTTAGTTTCTTAAGCAAATACTATTGGTTTCATGTCTTATCCTGATATAGGTAGACACATTTACAAACTAATAAATGTGTTACTATTATG
>NZ_QSOX01000038.1:0-15307 GCF_003466325.1 Bacteroides sp. 4_1_36 | reverse complement strand
GTTGGGGTCTTCCTTCCGGCGAAGTTCTCGAAGAACTTAATCCGGCCTTGAAGGAAATGCTCCCCCATCTGTTCACAGAAACCCACACCAGCGACACCAAGGCAGGGGAACTGACACCCGAGTGGGCAGACAGGCTTGGACTTCCCCGAGGAATCGCCGTGGCCGTGGGGGCGCTGGACGCCCATATGGGAGCCGTAGGCGCATCCGTCGCCCCGGGGATACTGACACGTATCATGGGAACATCCACCTGCGACATCATGGTTGCCGGCAAAGACGAGGTAGGCGGACGCTGTATCAAGGGAATCTGCGGCCAGGTGGACGGTTCGGTGCTTCCGGGATTCGTCGGTTTCGAAGCCGGGCAGTCGGCTTTCGGAGACATCTACGCCTGGTTCAGGAAGATGCTGGCATGGACACTGAAAGATATCCCCGGAGGGGAGGCCAGGCAGAAAGTTCTGGACGGCATGCTGGTGGAACTCACCCGTGAGGCCCAGGACATGGAACCCTCCGAGGACGGTGTTGTCGCCCTGGACTGGATGAACGGCCGCCGTACCCCCGATGCGGACCAGAACGTGAAGGGTGCCGTTGCGGGACTCACGCTGGGTACCAGCGCCCCGGAAATATTCCGTGCGCTGGTGGAAGCCACCGCCTTCGGTTCCCGCCGTATTGTGGAGCATATGAAGGGCCAGGGGCTGCGCATTGATTCGGTCAATGCCATCGGAGGTATCAGCAAGAAGGCGCCCTTCGTGATGCAGACGCTGGCGGACGTGCTGGACATGCCCATCCGTGTGGTCCGCTCGGAACAGACCTGTGCCTTGGGAGCGGCAATGTTCGCGGCAGTTGCCGCAGGGGTGTACAAGGATATCAATGAGGCGACAAGGCACATGGGGTCGGACATCGAGGCTGAATACCGGCCGGATGAGAAAAGAGCCCTCATCTACGAAAAACTATACAAGAAATATCTTGAACTGGCAAAACTTGCTGAAACCATTAACTAAGTATACAAACCATTAATCTATTTAAAACATGAGAATCAAATCATTAATTTTGGCGGCCTTATGCATGGTCACCGTGGGTGTTTACGCCCAAAGCAACTACCCGTTCAACGGTCTGGACATGAACATGGGTAACCTGTCAAGACTGTCCGATGCCAAGACACGTTCCATCAGCCCTGAGAACTTTACAGGCGAGAAGGGCAAGGGCGGCATGGCCGATCCGGTCAGGGACAAGGACCAGCGCAATGTGGCCAACGCCCACCATGCGGCCAAGGACCTGGGCAAGGGTTGGAAGGTAAACCCCTTCATCATCGTGAAACCGGGAGAGACAATCACGATTGCGGAAATCGAGGGTCCGGGAGCCATCCAGCAGATCTGGATGACACCGACCGGGAACTGGCGCTTCTCCATCCTGAGAATGTACTGGGACGATGAGAAGGAGCCTTCCGTCGAATGTCCGGTGGGTGACTTCTTCTGCAGCGCATACAATGAATATGCACAGCTCTCCTCACTGGCCGTTTGCGTGAATCCGGGCAGCGCCTTCAACTGCTACTGGAAGATGCCTTTCCGCAAGAAAGCCCGTATCACGCTGGAGAACATCAACACCGCCGAGGAGATGCGCCTGTACTACCAAATCAACTACACCTTGACAGAAGTTCCTGAGGACGAGGCCTACTTCCACGCGCAGTTCCGCCGCTCCAACCCGACCCAGGGGTCGCTGCACACGCTGATTGACGGTGTGAAGGGCAAGGGACAGTACGTGGGTACCTACCTGGCATGGCGTGTAAACGACAACTGCTGGTGGGGTGAAGGGGAAATCAAGTTCTACATGGACGGTGACAAGGAATACCCGACTATCTGCGGGACCGGGACTGAGGACTACTTCTGCGGCTCGTACAATTTCGAGAACCAGAAGACGCGCCAGTACCAGGAGTTCACCACCCCCTATGCCGGCATGCACCAGGTAATCCGTCCCGACGGGCTGTACCGTGCGGTGACCGCTTTCGGGCTGTACCGCTGGCATATCCTTGACCCGGTACGCTTCGACAAGGACCTGAAGGTCACGATACAGGATTTGGGATGGCGTCATGACGGACGCTACAACAACCAGAAGTCGGATATCTCGTCGACCACTTTCTGGTACCAGGCCGAGCCGCATGCCAAATTCCCGGCTTTGCCGAGCAAGGACGATTTGGAAATTCCAAGATGGTAAAATTGGGTATACCCGATATTTAAAATTACGTTGTTTTTTTATTAACTATTAAATCAAAGTATTATGAGGATTTCTTTTAAAAGGAATGGTTTCATAGCATTGGCATCAATGCTATCATTTGCAGTGTATGCAGGGGATAATTTGCCCCTTGCAACCGCTGCATCGGGGACAAATGGATCTATTCAAGTATCTGAGCATGGCGTAGATACTTCTAATGAGATTCAACAAGCGAGAGTAATACAAGGAACAGTTCTGGAAGAAGGGACTAATGAACCTCTTATTGGGGTAAATGTTGTCGTTAAAGGAACTACTATAGGTACAACTACTGATGTGGAGGGAAAATATTCGATAAGAATACCTTCTGATAATGCTGTGTTAGTCTTTTCTTATATTGGTCAAAAAACAGAAGAATATTCTGTTAAAGGCTTGAAATCTTTGGATGTTATTATGAAAAGTGATGCTACGATGTTGTCTGAAGTCGTTGTATACACTGGTTATATGACTCAGAAAAAAGCTGACTTAACCGGATCGGTTGCATTGGCGGATTCAAAAGACATCAAGAAGACTTCCGCTAACGTTATGAAAGCTATGCAGGGTAAGATGGCCGGTGTGAAAATTAGCAACAATGGCGGTAATCCTGCAGAAGATATAGGCATTCAAATTCGTGGTCTTTCTTCTTTGTCTGGAGCTGTTACTCCATTAATTGTATTGGATGGTATGCCAGCTGAAGGTCTGAATCTACGTGACATAAATTCAGGAGATATTGAATCTATTCAGGTATTGAAAGATGCTGCTTCTGCCTCAATTTATGGTGCACGTGCTTCTGGTGGTGTGATTTTAGTCCAAACTAAAAAAGGTAAAGCTGGTAAGACTACCATTGACTATAATGGTAGTGTTTCTGTAAGTTCTATAATAAATAGACCGGAAATGATGAACGCCACAGAATGGGGTACTGCTGCCTTCCGCGCTGCTGCTTATGATGAGTGGGCTTATGGTTCAGGCCTATTATTACCCAATGGCTTTGAGTATGAGTATCATAGAGGTGATAATGGAATGCTGGTATTGGATAATATGAAAATGAAAGAATATTTGGATAATAATCAATTGGTAAAAGCAACTGATACAAATTGGATGGATGAGATTTTCCGTACAGCAGTTTCTACAAATCATCAGTTGACTATTTCTAATGGTTCGGATAAAGCTAAAAGTTTGTTTTCATTAGGGTATACTAACAACCAAGGTACACAAATTCATTCTTTTTTCAAACAATATTCTGTACGTGCTAATACGGAATATAGTTTGATTAAAGATCGTTTGAAAGTAGGAGAAAACTTAGCTATTTCTTATTTGCAGTATAAAAGTCAATGGGAAACCTTTTTGGCTATGATTATGCCACCTATGGTTCCTGTTTATGATGTAAATGGTAATTGGGCAGGACCTGCAGGACTTGATGATTTTGATAATCCAGTACGTAAAATGACTATGGGTAAAGATAATATCAATAATTATGTGAAAATTATTGGTAATGTTTTTGCAGACCTGAATATTTGGAATGGTATATCTGCTAGAACTCAGTTTGGTATAAATTATGGTAACTCTTATAGTAGAACAGTAGATGGGGCTTATGTGGAGACAGGTTTTAGAGGCAATGATAAAAATTATGTAAGAAATAACCAGTCCCATCCGTTAAATTATGTATGGACTAATACTTTGTCCTATAATAAAAGTTTTGGAAAACACCATATTGATGCTGTATTTGGTAGTGAGTTTACCCGTTATGTACAAGAAGGTTTTTATGCAAGTAGAGAAGGACTTTATTTGGAAGATCGTGATTTTGCCGGTCTTAGTGTTGCTACCGGTGATGAAATTGATGTAAGTAGTTCTGCTGATGAATATACTTATTTCTCTCTTTTTGCTAAGGCCAATTATTCATATGCTGGTAAATATTTGTTGTCTGCAACTGTACGTCGTGATGGTTCTTCTTTGTTTGGTGTCAATAATCGTTATGGTGTATTTCCTGCATTTTCTGCTGGTTGGAGAATTAAGGATGAAGCTTTTATGGAAGATGCGGACTGGTTGTCTGATCTGAAAATTCGTTTCAGTTGGGGTACGAATGGTAGTGTACAAGGATTACCTCGTGGTTACACAACTACTCCATTTACTACTAATTATTTTGATACTGCATATCCTATTAAGGGACAAGCAACCGGCGCTTTGCAGTCTGGCTATAGAAGAACTTGGATTGGTAACCCTGATTTGAAATGGGAAACAACCAAACAAACAGACTTCGGCGTTGACTTTGGATTTTTCAATCAACGTTTGACTGGTTCTTTTGACTATTACTATAAGAAAACAAATGATATCTTAGTCCAGACTCCATATATCGCAGCAATGGGTGAAGGTGGTGAACCTTGGGTTAATGGTGCTAGTATGAATAACCAAGGTGTAGAATTTACAGTATCTTTCAAGAGTGACCCCTCCAGTGAATTCCAGTGGGCTGTTAGTGCCAATATTGGAACATACAAAACTGAATTGACTGACCTTCCTTCCAATGTAATCAATAAGTATGCTGGTGATGGTGTACACGATTTGATTTTAGGACGTTCTCCAAATTCTGCTTATGGTTTGGTAGCTGATGGTATTTTCAAAACTCAAGAGGAAGTTGATGCTCATGCAGACCAGCCAGGTAAAGCAGTTGGACGTATTCGCTACAAGGATTTGGATGGTGATGGTGTAATCAATGAAACATATGATAGAACTTGGATAGGTTGCTATGACCCGGATTTCTTTGGAGGTCTTAATTTTGATTTCGCTTATAAGGGTTTTGATTTGAACTTGTTTTTTGAGGGTATGTTCGGTAATGATGTAAATAGTGACTGGAAGAAAGAGAGTGATATTTGGCTTTTCACCAATCCTGCATGGAAAAATCATGCAACTCGTATGTTGGGCGGTTGGTCACCTGACAATCCGAATTCTGATATTCCGGCTATCTCGAATAATACTGCCAATCAAGAACAAAGATTCTCTTCTTGGTTCATAGAAGATGGTTCATACATTAAGTTAAGAAATATTGAATTGGGTTATACATTTCCGACTAAGCTTATCAAAAAAATGCATATGAGTAATCTGCGTTTGTATGCTGCTGCATACAATGTATTTACTTTGAAGAAGTTTTGGGGAGATGACAAATATACAAGTTTCGATCCAGAAAGACCTTCTTATCATTATCTGACACCATTTACTTTCAATTTCGGTATCAATGTTTCTTTTTAAATTTAATTAATAAATTATTATGAAAAGCAAATATATAACTTTATCAATTGCTCTATGCTCTATATTAGGAGTCAGCAGTTGTGATTCATATTTGGATATCAATCCTAAACAAGTTCTGGACCAAAATATACTTAACAAACCTAGCGATATAGAAGGTTTTGTCACAGCAGCCTATGCCCGTATGTGTGAGATGGGGTCATTGGATTCCTCTCCTTATATGTATTGGTGGAGTGGTTCTATGCGTTCGGATGACTGCTACAAAGGTGGTGGTGGTGTTGCTGATGCTGTAGGTTCTTTTGGTAACATATCGCTTTTTACTTATGTAAATCCTAATACTGGTGCATTGGATGGTACTTGGTATAATTCTTATCAAGTTATCCAAAGATGTAATACAGCAATTCAAAGAATGGCAAATTTTACGGAAGAAGAGTTACCTAATAAGAATAGTTTTATGGGTGAGATGCTCTTTATCCGTTCATTTACGTTGTATCGTTTGAAAAAACTTTGGAAATATGTACCCTATATTGATGAGAATGTAGTAGGTATGTCAGATGCTTTTGAAGCAGTGCCTAACCGTGAATTGGATAAAGGGAATGATCTCTACTTATGGCAACGTATTCTTGATGATTTTAAGAAAGCTGAAGAATTATTGCCTTTGGATCAGATGGATAAAGGCCGTGTAAGCCGTAATGCTGCTACTGCTATGGTTGCTAGGACAATATTAAATATGGCTTACGAACAGGATGACCGTCATCAGGTGATAAATATCAATAAGGAATTACTTGCAGAAGCTTTGCCTTATATTGATAAAATTATTGATCAAGAAGGTGGTCGTGTAGGTTTGGAATCTGATTTTGGTAATAACTTTTTGGTAGAGTATGATAATGCTACTAAAGAATCCATTTGGGAATTACAATTTGCTCTTGATAATAATTTTCATACAGCAGGTCGATTTAATCGCGCTGAAGGTTTGAATCATCCATGGATGTGGCCCGAAACACAACCTGGTAATTTTGTATTTAAGTGTTGTGACTTTAACCATGCTAGCTATACGTTGACTAATGCGTTTAAGACAGATGAAAACGGTTTACCCCGTTTCGAGGATTATAATGAGGATGATTATGGTCAATATATTAAAAATTCAGATGGTTCTTATAATTTGGATATCGTTAATTCTGGCGCTAAGCCTTACTTTGATAAGTATACATGGGATCCCCGATTTAGCCATACTATCGTAGCTCCTGGACAGCCTTGGAAGTATGATCCTGATTTATTATTCCATTCAACTGCTACTCGTGATCCGATTACTTATAGTTTCTTGAAACCCATCAAAGATATGCCACATCCTGATTGTGGTTGTATTGCTTATGATGGATGGCAATTTAATTCTATGAATAAGAAGATGATTCGTTACGATGACGTGTTGCTGTGGAAAGCTGAGATTTTGATTCAATTGGATAGAGAAATGGAAGCCCTGCCATATATTAACCAGATTCGTACTCGTGCTGCCAATAGTTTGGTTCGTTTGACTCAAGCTGACGGTTCATATACAATGAATTATCATATTGCTACTTATCAGCCGGGTATTAACTGTAATTGGACTAAGGACTTTGCATGGAAAGCCTTAATGTGGGAAAATCGTCTTGAATTTGCTTGCGAAGGTCATCGTTTCTTTGATTTGCAGCGTTGGGGATTGTTGGAAAAGACAATGAACGAATATTTTGCTATTGAAAGAACTCGCTTCGATTGGTTCAATGATGCTCGTTTTACTGCCGGTCGTGATGAGTACTTTCCGATTTCCCAACCACAAATGAATTATTCAAAGGGTAACTATACGCAGAATCCGGGATATTAATGTTTAACTATTAAGAAGAAAATTATGAAAAAGATAGTAACCATTTTTACAATGTTGTTGGTAGTGTTATCACTGTCCAGCTGCTATGACAGAGATGTGCTTGATGACAAGGGCTTGAATTATTTCATGCCTACGCCTGAGAATGTGCAGTATATTCAAGATAATGCTACTACAGTGACATTGACTTGGAGTATTCCTTCAGTAATTCCAGAAGACTTCAGACGTCCTATTTCAGTACAGATTCAAATAGTGGAAAATAATATTTATAGAGATAGAATAACCTTGGTAAATGAGGAAACCTCTCATACTTTCACTATTGATCCTGCTAAGAAGTATCGCTATATCGTTAAATTGGTAGGTACTTTTACTGAGGAAAATCAAGAAACAGGGCGTACATCTACTGTTACTTCTGAGGGTGTAATAGTTAATGTCGAATAGTTTCGAGAAGGATTTTTGTAGTTAATGATAGAGAGTGGGCTTTTACTGGTATTTTTCTGAGTCAGCTCACTCTCTATTTTAATATTTGATATAAGGCGAATGGGTTATCTGGTTACGATAAATTGAAAAATGAATCAATAGACATGAAAAACATATTATTTATAGCATTCTCTTCGTTTATATTTTTATTTGTTTCTTGTACTTCTGAACAAGAAACTGAAACTTATATTCCTATTGATGAAATTATACCTTTGGATACTCATTTGATTCCAAATAAGGATACAAAAATTGTATCAACAACATTGAATTTTAAGGATATTGATGCCATAGATTATTTGCTGGTTAGAAAGAGTGTAGGTGACAGCTATTCAGCTAAGATAAGTCAAAGCGAACTTACGTCTGATTATATTTTCAATTATACCATCCAAAAAACAGATCCACAGAATTTTCGGCTAGTATTGGCTGCCTTTTACAAAGATGGTAATATGTCGAAAGAACTCTCTTTGAATGTGGATAACCGTTGGGGTTTTTTTATTCGTAATGTTACTCGTATAGCTCGCGTTACAGGGAGTATAATAAATGGAGAAAACTTTCCAAGTCCTAATAATACTGCGACAAAATGGAATGTAGGAGGAACAGATCTTGGCATTATTTGGGAGATGCAGCCCGGAAAATATGGAATTTTCTTTGGTGATACTTTTGGGTATGACTTTAAACCGAATCCGGCTAATCCTGGACCTAACGGAGGGAGTTGGCGTAGTAATGTGCTGGCTTTCTCGGAGGATAATGATTTAGAAGATGGATTGTCATTCAGTAATATGGCTACTGATGATAAAGGGTATGCCCGCGAGATAGTATATGGAGGAAAAGATTCGTCAGGTAATGGTGATTGGACTTCTATCCCAACAGCTGCTATTCGTGCTAATGGAATAGATTATGTGCATTATTTTAATATGAGAAATTGGACGGGATGGATTACAAATTATTCGGGAATATATAAGTCGGTTGATAATGGTTTGACATGGGCTAAATGTAAAAATATAACCTTCTCATCTTATAGTTTCTTTGGCCAGGTAGGGTACTTTAAGAAAGATGGATATGTTTATATGATAGGTACTCAAACGGGGAGGGATAGCAATGCTAAATTAGCACGATTTCATGAAACAGATATTGAGAATAAGACAGCTTATGAATATTGGAATGCTTTTACTAATCAATGGATAAAAGGCAATGAAAATGAGGCAACAGTATTAATAGAAGATAAGGTTGGTGAACTTTCTTTTATATATAACGAGACACATAAGAAATGGATAATTGCTTATTTCAATGCAGATAGATATAATATAACTATGCGTACGGCAGAAGACATAACTGGCCCATGGAGTGAACCCTATGAGCTTGCTAATGGTAGAGAGTATGCCCAATTGTATGGTTCTTACATTCATCCGTTGTCGGTAACTGGTGATAATTTATATTTTACGATGTCAATGTGGATGCCTTATAATGTTTTTTTAATGAAGGCTGAATTGGCTGATATGGGAGAGTTTTAATTATATTGATAAATATAATATCATGAACACACGCACATTAATTATAACTTTTGTTTGGATGATAATGTCCAACATAGGCATCTGTGCTCAAGAGCATTGGGATGCACAAGAGAGAATTGAGTTGAATAAGGGTGTTTTTCCGAAGAATTTTAGTAAAGCTATTGATGCTATACAGTATGATTTATTAGGAATTGAGAGAGGAAAAAGCCATGTGAAAGTGATAGATAACAACACTTTGTACATAAACCTTTCTTTTTCGCTTAAAAACTCTGTTCAACAAGGTGATTGGCGTATAGCGGTAAAGCCGGATTTTTTACCTTCATTCCATTGGGCGCCACATCTTACTCCTACTGATAGAAATGTCATCGATCAACATGTATTCCGTTCTCCTGCCCTTATCGTAGCAGACGATCATCAAACTCTTATTCTTATCCCCGATTTGGATATTATGCAGAAGGGGACTCCTGTACGATGGTATATGGATATGGACGCATCCTCTAATACACTTATTCTCGGAATGTGTAATAACCATGTATCCGAACACGTTCTGTTTGAGCGTGATCAAGAAACTACTTACCCAAAAGGAGATATTGAAATAGGCTTTTATTTGATGTATTCTGATAGCAAGGAAGTATTGCGGAATCCTTTTAAGAAGCCGTTAGAATTTATGTGGAGTCGATGGGGGCATGCTGCATATGAGAAAGGTAATCCGGTGAAGGAGAACCTAGAAACGTATGTGAAACATACTTATAATTGGGCTTTTAATTCATGGTCAGAAAATGTGTGGCAGCAATTTGAGTTAGATGGGAAAAAAGTGGGTGCTCCCGTATTTATTGTGAATGTTACTCAAAGTCCTAATTATCCGGGAGAGATTAATGAACGTGAATTTCGTTCTATCTGGAATCAGGCATGGTTCAGTTCATTGCGTTCTGCAAGTGGATTATATCGATATGCAAGAAGAACCGGTAATAGGGAGCTTCTTGCAAAAGCAAATTTGACAAAAGAACTGGCTCTGTCATTTCCGCAGAGGAATGGTTTTTTCTATGGACTTATCGGTACGGAAATGCATGAAGTAGAGATTGATGGTAAAAAGTATAATCGGAGCAAGGGGTGGAATACCTATTATTGGGGAAATTCCAACAGAAATCCTTATACCTGGAATCCGAAAGAATCTCCGTATCATATTCTTGATATGAGTTGGACAGCATTGTTGATGCTTCGGTGGTATGATGAATTAGAAAAAGATGCCCGTCTTTTGGCTTATGCAGAAGATTATGCGATGGCTTTACTTGGAATACAGTATGAAAATGGTTTTTTCCCTGGCTGGCTTGACTTAAAGACAATGCAGCCGATGAACCATTTGAATGCTTCTCCTGAAACATCTTTATCAGTTACTTTTTTACTTAAACTGTATGAGCTTACACATAAGGAAGAGTATAAACGGGCAGCATTTAAAGCCATGAATGCAGTTATCCATGAAATTATCCCGGTTGGGAAGTGGGAAGACTTTGAAACCTATTGGTCTTGTTCTCGTTACGGTTCGGATAACTTGGTAGGTAAAAAAGTTTTGCGGAACAATATGCATAAACAGAATAATTTTTCAATGTTCTGGACAGCTGAAGCCTTACTGGAGTGCTATCGTCTTACCTCAAATAAAGAATATCTTGATTATGGACAGCGTACACTTGATGAATTGCTGATGACCCAAGCATCGTGGCAGCCGCCATACATGTATGTAAATGTATTGGGTGGTTTTGGTGTGTTGAATGCCGATGGTGAATGGAATGATTCACGCGAAAGTCTTTTTTCCGAACTCATCATTCAATATGGAAAACTTCTTGATAAGCCAGAGTATATAGAACGGGGATATGCTGCACTTAAGGCATCTTTTGTAATGATGTATTGTACTGAAAATCCTCAAACCAAACAGCAATGGGAAAAAGTCCATCCGTTCTTTGCTTCAGAGGATTATGGATTCATGATGGAAAATTACGGGCATGGCGGCCGTACAAATCCGGTAGGTGAAGGTATGGGTGAGTTTACAATCTATGATTGGGGAAATGGAGCAGCGGCTGAAGCGTACAACCGCATCCTTGATAAATTTGGAAAAATAGAATAATGATTCGTTAACATTAATAATTCAACTATGGTAAGATCAACTTTAACTTTATTGGCCCTATTTAATGTGGCTATACTGTTTCCGGGTAAAGCAATGTCCCAGAACAGTGAAGGGCGGGAGTTTAACGGTAAGTATCAAAAGGAATATCTGGATAAGATTGCATTTCCTATAGGGGGAATCGGCGCCGGAATGTTCTGTTTGGAGGGAACCGGTGCCATTTCGCATGTGTCTCTCAGACACCATCCTGATGTGATGAATGAGCCGTATACCTTTGCTGCGATTTATGTAAAGGGGGTTGAGAACGGAGCAAAGGTATTGGAAGGGCAGGTTCCGACTTGGAAGTTATTTGGTCCTGCACAGAGTGGTTTAGGTAGGGGAGACAAGACGTACGGTCTTCCACGCTTTGAAGAGGCGGTATTCCAGGCACGTTTCCCTTTTGCAACTGTAGATTTGAAAGACAAGGATATGCCTTTGGCTGCAAAGATTACGGGTTGGAGTCCTTTCATTCCGACGGATGCGGACAATTCCAGTTTGCCGGTTGGAGTACTGGAATATCAATTTACAAATACTTCCGGTAAGGCTATCGAGACGGTATTTTCTTATAATACCAAAAATTTCATTGATGGTCAGGGTACTATTCAAGGAGTAAAGAACGGGTTTGTTTTAGAATCCGATCAGAACAACAGCGGACTGGCCATTTATGTGGACAATGATGCTGCTGTCGTAGACCATTGTTGGTTCCGTGGTGCCTGGTTCGATCCGCAGACTGTGGTTTGGGATAATATTCGCTATGGGCGGATCGCTGATAAGCAACCGGTTAAAGGTGCTGCTCCGGGAGCGTCTGTTTATGTTCCGTTAGCGTTGCAGCCGGGAGAGACGAAAACAGTCAGGGTAAACTTCTGCTGGTATCTGCCCGATTCAAACCTTTCTATCGGTGGTGCCAGAAAGGTAGGACAGGCATTTACGGGAATGCCCTGCAAGGGAACGGCTTCCGGTCAGCAACCTGTGAGCGGCTTTGTCGGCAAGCAGTTGCTGAACTCGTTCGATAGGGGTGGAGATGGACTGACGGGTATTATTCAGTCTCCTGAGTTCAATATTGGGAAAAGATATCTGAAGTTTCTGGTAGGTGGAGGCAGTCAGGCTGACCGTACTTCTGTAAATCTTGTAGTAGACGGAAAGATTGTAGAGACGGCGGTCGGAAATCAGACGGAGACTCTGAGTGAAACCGTATGGGATTTGAAACCTTATCAAGGAAAGAAGGCTTTTGTGAAAGTCATTGATTTGGATGTTTACCCGTGGGGACATATTCTGGCCGACCAGTTTGTGTTGACAGACAATAGGAATGAAGATATTTACAACTTGTCTTCTACATCCACCTTACTTGCCGATTTTGAAAGTAACAGTTGGGGAGACTGGCAGGTTGTGGATTCTTCTGAAGAAGAAAAACAATTCCTGGCAGATGAAGGAGATGTCGAAGCTACCTACAGACCTTGGTACTCGGAGCGCTTCAAGAGTTTGAATGAGGTTATCGGCTATTGGGATGCAAACCAGGCGATGCTGGAAAAGAACAGCCGGCTGTTCAGCGATGCATTCTATAGTTCCTCTTTGCCGGCAGAAGTACTGGAGGCTGTTGCTGCTAATTTAACTATATTGAAATCTCCTACGGTATTACGTCAATGGGATGGAAGATTTTGGGCTTGGGAAGGATGTCAGGATTCTTTTGGCTCTTGTCACGGAAGTTGTACGCATGTGTGGAACTATGCACAGGCTTTGCCCCATTTGTTCCCGTCTTTGGAAAGAACCTTGCGTGAAACGGAATTCAGGGTAAGCCAGAATACGGAAGGACACCAGAATTTTAGAGTCAACTTGCCTATTTCGGCACCGCCTCACAACTTCCATGCTGCTGCCGACGGACAGTTGGGCGGGATTATGAAAGTTTACCGTGAATGGCGTATCAGCGGGGATACACAGTGGATGAAAGACCTTTTCCCGGCAGTGAAAAAGAGTCTTGACTATTGCATCCGTACATGGGACCCCTTGCATAAGGGCTATCTTGAAGAGCCGCACCACAATACTTATGACATCGAGTTCTGGGGACCGGACGGCATGTGTACAAGTTTCTATTTGGGAGCTTTGACTGCGTTTATAGAGATGGGCAAGGAGCTGAAGCAGCCCGTTAAGGAATATACGGCCCTGCTGTCAAAAGGCAAGAAATACATGGAAACTGCACTCTTCGATGGAGAATATTTCATACAGAAAATTCAGTGGGAAGGGCTTCAGGCTCCCAATCCGGTTGATGTAATGTCTTTCGGGGGAAGTTATTCCGAAGAGGCCCTGAAATTGCTGAAGGAAGAAGGGCCAAAATACCAATACGGTACCGGTTGTCTGTCCGATGGAATTTTAGGGATGTGGATGGCTTCCGTATGCGGACTGGATGAAGTGCTGGACAATGAAAAGGTCAGGAGCCATCTGGTGGCCGTACACAAATACAATCTGAAACATGACTTGATAGACCATTTCAATCCTCAAAGACCGGTGTATGCTTGTGGTAAGGATGGCGGATTATTGCTTTGCACATGGCCGAAGGGTGGTATGCTGTCACTGCCTTTTGTATACAGCAATGAAGTCTGGACCGGTATCGAATATCAGGTTGCCAGTCATTTGATGATGAAAGGTGAGGTGGAAAAGGGCTTGGATATTGTCCGTGAATGCCGTGAGAGATATGATGGAAGAGTAAGAAACCCATTCAATGAGATAGAGTGCGGCCACTGGTATGCACGTGCCATGGCAAGCTATGGAATGTTGCAGGGGCTTACAGGAGTACGGTATGATGCTGTTGACAAAACCATGTACATCAATTCTAAGATTGGTGATTTCAAAAGTTTCATCAGTACTGATACCGGTTTCGGAACCATTGAATGGAAAGCAGGAAAGCCTGTGTTGAATGTGGTTTATGGCAACATTGATGTGAAACGCTATAATGTTTCGGGCAAGATTGTGGATTGAGGTCAATTAGGATAGGATGTACAATCAAAGACAGATTAAGATGACAGAGAAGAAGAAACTTTTTGTTTTGTGTGTTGCACTATTTTGCTTTATGGCTGTTTCTGCACAGCAGAGAATGTCTGTATCGTCTCCTGACGGAAAACTTAGATTTTCTCTGAAAGTGACGTCGGAGAGTGTTTCATATGACATCGACTATAGGAAGCAGCCTCTTATAACAAATTCTTTGCTTGGTTTCAGCTTTGATAGCGGAGAGTTCGGAAGGAATCTTAAAGCAGGAAAGGTGCAGCGTAAAAAGATTGATGAGACATACAAGCTCATTGTCGGCAAGACAAGTAGTGTACGTAGCCGTTGCAATGAAATGACCGTTCCCATGCAGGAACGGTCAGATTCCGGCCGTCTGATAAACCTGGTTGTAAGGGCATTCGATGACGGGATAGCATTCAGATATGAATTTCCGGAACAGAAAGCATGGGATTCATACGTGATGTATGATGAAAGGACACAGTTCAACTTGCAAGGAAACCCGATGGCGTTGCTCATGTACCTGCCCGGGTATGTGAATACACACGAAGGGGTATACAGTCATGTAAGATATGACAAGGTGGCAAGGAAAAGGCTGATAGAGATGCCCGCCACATTCGAGTTCGACAACGGGGTGGCAGTGGCCATAACCGAAGCGGCCATAAGGGACTATGCGGGAATGTACCTGGTGAAGGAGAAGGGTGGACTGGTGGGAAAGCTCTCGCCAAAACTCGGGCAGGAGAAGATAAAGGTCGAGACAGACAGTTTCCCGCACCGCACACCGTGGCGCGTAATCTCCGTTGCAGACCGGGTGGGAGGATTGCTGGAGACGAATATACT
>NZ_QSOX01000037.1:0-15444 GCF_003466325.1 Bacteroides sp. 4_1_36 | reverse complement strand
ATCATGCAACTAATATCACTGTTTAACAATCAATTACGCGACTTTACAGGTCACACCCACGTTTTATTGAGGTTGAGCATTATTGTATAGGCACTCTCGTAGGCGTCCGTAATATCTTCCATAAAATCCGGGTGAATGGGATTGCACCGATGAGAGCGTCGCGGGTCGTCGAAGTTGATCACATAGAACTTCGGCTTCACCTTGTAGCCGTCAGGGTGGTTCAGCAGATGATTGTAGGCAATGGTGGACAAGTCGCTGAATTTGAAGTCATACACGTACATCAAGAAGCCCTTTTCAATCTGTTGCTTGATAAAATTGTTTACCACGGCGTATGACTTGCCGCTGCCCGGCGTACCCAACACGATGGACGCACGGAAGGGATTCACCACATTGATCCAACCGTTGTTCCAACGCTTTTTGTAATAGAAGCGTGTCGGCAAATTGACCGAATACTCGCTTTCGATGAGTCTTGTTTCCTGCATGAAACTCTCGTTCTCGTTGTTGAAAACATCCTCCATCAAATTGTGTTTCAACAGACGGCTCATCCACAGACCTCCCATCAACAGGCAGACATAGCCCGTACCGATGGTAAGGACATACAGCCCCATCACCGCCTCAATCGGAAGCGGCAGAGCCAGTATCCACCAGTTTAGGAAAAACAGCACGGACCCGGCGGCGAGTGCCGTCCATATTCTTCCCCAAGTGATTTTCTCTCCCTTGACCCCCTTTGTACCCAGACAGGACAGGGCAAGCAGCAGGACGGCAAACAGCTTTGTGTACAGTATGGAATGGAACAGCCCCGCCGTGCGGTCGAAGTTCAGAAGGATTCTGTCCACCACACCGATGTTCACGCCCCACAGCCGGATGACTTCGTAACAGAACCAGTACACGTTCATAACCACTAAAATAATACTCACGGCACGCAGAAAATCCATGATTTTCGCCAATGCCCTCAAATCGTCTTCTTGTTGTGACATACATTGATTTTTTAATTGTTGATACTCCGATTACAAACCCAAGCCCTTGCGCTTTTTCTTCTTTTTGCGCTTCATCGCCCGGATGAAAGCCTTTTCCTCAGCATCTACCGCCGGACCTTCGGGAGTGAGCAAGCCCATTCCGCCCGATACGTCTTCACGGTCGTATGCGGTCTGTCCGTATGCCTTGTCCGCAGCATCCATAGGGATGGATAACGGTATCGGCGGTTGTCCGGCGTATGGCAGGGTGAAGTGTTCCTGCAAGGCATTCGCCGAAAGCTCCTTGCCCATGCGAGAGCCGTTCAGTACACATCCTGTGCGGTGGTCGATAAACGTCGCTCCATAGATACGCCCTTCATCCGTGTAGCGCAGTACGGTGTCGATGCCCTTCTCTTTGAGTTGGGATACAAATTTGTCCTTGTCATAAGTGCCTTGCAGCACGGAAAGAACGGTGCGTTTCGTCATGTCGGCGAGCTTCCTGTCCTTAATCTCTGATTTGGAACGGATAAATTTTCTCTGTACGGCTTCATAACCTGCGGACTTCCCGAAAAGCGAGGACTTGAACGGGTTGCCCACCTTGTTACCCTTGTCGTCCGTGACGGAATAAACCAGCCCGTGATACTCCCGTCCGCGCACGTTGCCTCTCGCTTCCTCCACCGTCATATTATATAAGGAAAGGAGCGCACGGTATTCGCCCATCGTCTGAAAACGGTACTGCCCGTTCAGAGCCTTCACAGTGCCAGCCACCTGCTTCTTCACATCACCTGCCGATGCGTCCACCTTGCTTAGCGGCGTGTCAAGCCGGCGGTTCCTGCGCTCCGCGCCGTGCAGCCCGTATTTCTTCTCCAGCTCACGGGTGATTTGTTTGCTACGATAGTAGTTGTTCTTGTCGCTGATACATTTCCCGTTATCGTCCACCCGCACCGTCACGATGTGCAGGTGGTGGCGGTCGATGTCCTCGTGCTTGAAAACAAGATAAGGCTGGTTGCCGAAACCGAGTTTTTCCAGATACTCGCGGGCTATATCCTGCAATTCCGCATCGGTCAACACATCCTCCGGATGTGGGTTGAGCGAAATATGCACCACCGGCTTCTCCACCTTCATCTGTGGCGGCATGAAGGTGAGAAAACCCTCCATCGCCTTGTTGATGTCCACCTTTCCCGAACCGTCATTGTAGATGCGGTTGGTCGTAAGCAACCGCCCCTGCGCCTCGTTAATCTTCTCCCCGTTATAGGCAATCGCGCCGTACAACGAGTTTCCTACACTGATTTTTGCGACCATTTCGCCTCCATTTCCCTTGAAAGTTCCACAATCCGGCGGCTCAGTTTCACGAGTTCGACGGTGTGTTGCTCTAATTTGTAGAGCAACGCCATCGCCTTTTTCTCTGAAAAATGCAGCCTCAGTTCCTTCACGACTTGGTTGTAATTCGTACCCACGGCGCGGAACTGCGCATGAAAATCCGATAGCTTGGTGTAATAGTCCACCAGCGTCTTGTCCACCTTCAGCACCTTGAACGGCTGTCCGAAGAAGTGCGCTTTGAGGAAAACCGACCGTGCATAGACACCCGATTTTCCGAACATGGCGAGGAAACGATTGTGTTCCTCCTCGTTGAAACGGACGGTGTAACGGTACACCGCCGGATCAAGTTTGGGATTTCTCCCTGCTTTGCTTTTCCTTTTCTCTTTCATATTACTTTGGATTTAGCGGATTGACGGCATAAGCCGCCGCTTCGGATCACAGCACCGCAGTTCTGAAAGGCTTTCCGACTTCGGAGGGAAAGCCCGCCCCCTGCAAGGGCAAGGCGTTTTCCGGGATGCTCAAAATATTTTGAGCGGCTGAAAACATACCTTGCTATGTTCAGGTGAACATAAAAATCCGTCAGGGGACGGATGGGAAGATACCTTTCAGGACTCCGGGCCGCGCACCATCGGCGAACCCTGCTGTCCGGGGGGCAAAGTTACGCCCTTAAAGCTGTATTGGACAGATGCTTGACCCGGTCAATGACTGCCAACCGGCGCAACGTGCTGCCACTTGCCGGAGAAGTGATACAGGTTCCAAAATATACTTGTTTATTTGCAGCATGATTCAAGAAACGAACGATTTGAAAATATGAGAAAAGGAACATTCAAATACCCGGACAATCGCTTCGGCGGATACTTGCCGAAGCGGATACCCGAACCGTCGGAACCCCGGTTATCCGACAATCTGGTGAAGTACAGATTCAATGACTTCATGACGCAGTGTCGTCATTCATCACTTGTTCGCCGCACCGCTTCACCACAGAACCGGATACGCGATGACCCGCCCATGTGTCTGTTCACTGAAGCGGATAATGTAGCAACCAAATCCGCATATAAATAGAAAAAGAAATCTTCAACAATTAAAATAAATGGAACTATGAGTAAGGAAATCTTCGTTGCATTCGCAACACAGAAAGGTGGCATCGGCAAATCCACTGTCACGGCACTTGCCGCCAGCTACCTGCACAACGTGAAAGGCTACAATGTCGCCGTCGTGGACTGCGACGACCCGCAGCACAGCATCCACGGGCTGCGCGAACACGAAATGGGGCTTATCGACAGCAGCACCTACTTCAAGGCTCTCGCTTGCGACCATTTCCGCCGGATGAAAAAGAACGCCTACACCATCGTCAAGAGCAATGCGGTGAACGCCCTCGACGATGCCGAGAGGATGATTGCCACTGAGGACGTGAAACCCGACGTGGTGTTCTTCGACATGCCCGGCACACTCCGTAGTAACGGCGTGATAAAGACGCTCTCGCAGATGGACTACATCTTCACTCCGCTGAGTGCCGACCGCTTTGTTGTGGAGAGTACCCTGAAATTCGTCACAATGTTCCGCGACAGGCTGATGACTACCGGACAGGCGAAAACAAAGGGGCTTTATCTGTTTTGGACGATGGTGGACGGCAGGGAGAGGAACGACCTGTACGGCATCTACGAGGAAGTGATAGCCGAAATGGGCTTTCCGGTACTTTCCACCCGCTTGCCCGACAGCAAGAAGTTCCGCCGTGACCTTTCGGAAGAGCGCAAGAGCGTTTTCCGCTCCACCATCTTCCCGATGGACACGGCACTGCTGAAAGGGAGTGGCATCCGGGAGTTTTCCGAAGAGATAAGCGACATCATCAGACCGCAGTGAGCATGGGCAGCAGGAAAGTGAACACGGAAGGCATCGACGAGGAACTGCTGTTAGCTTCCATCGGGCGGCGCACACAGGACGGGACACTGCGCCCCGCACAGGAAGTACCCGCAGCTGCACCGACCGAAGAGGACACCGCCGCACCGGAACCACCTCCTGTGCAACCAGTAACACGGGAAAAAGCGCAGAGGGAAAGTGGCCGCCGGAAAAGGCAGGATGAGGACTATAACGAGCTGTTCCTGCGCCGCAACGAGATAAAGACCCGCCAGTGTGTCTATATCAGCCGCGATGTCCACGGCAAAATCCTCAGAATCGTGAACGACATCGCCGGAGGTGAAATCTCGGTGGGCGGCTATGTGGATACCGTGCTGCGCCAACATCTGGAACAGCACAAGGAGAGAATCAACGAACTGTACAAGAAACAACGTGAAGATCTGATTTGAAAATGGAAAAAGAAATGACACCGAATGAAAAAAGACCACAGCAAGACTGCGGAGGTATGTTTGCCCAAGTGCAGGCGAGTGTGGAAATCCTGTCGCCTGTCCCGGTAAGCGGCAAATGCTGCGAGAAGGACTATGAACGTCTGTTCATCCGTGACTCGGAAGTAAAGGCACGTGAGGGGAAGATGGCGTATGTGCGCCCGGAGTACCACGAGCGTATCATGTGTATCACCCGTGTAATCGGGCATGACCGGCTTATGCTGTCCGCTTACATCGACCATGTGCTGACGCATCACTTCAACCAGTGCGAGGATGCGATAAAGAGCCTTTATGCCCGAAATTATAATTCAGTATTCTAACCAAAAACGGAAGGATATGAATTACACAATCAGCATGACAGACATTCTGCTGGCGGTATCGGTCGGCTGCAACCTCTGGTTCCTGTTCCTGCTCCTTTACGAGCGCATCATGGACACGCGGATTGTCCGCTTCTTCAAGGGCATTGTCGGATTATGGCGGTCACTGGACGGGAATGAGGCTAAACGCATAGCGGCACACGAGGAAGTCCCTGCGGAAAAGGCGGACATCATCGGCAAGAGCCGTTTCAGGATGGCATCCACCCGGACAACCGCTGCCATACCGACGCAAGAAGCCGCCACTATGGAAAAAGGCATTGAGCTGTCGGAGGAAGAGGCTACTTTTGACGACGGAAAAACGGGAAACGCATCCCGCCCGGCACAAGTTCCGGAGGAAAAACTCGATGAGACCTTCACGAGCATACCGCCGGAGGAACTGGGATACGGGGACGACGAACCGGAAGAGGACGCCTCGGACACGCCACGGGCTTCGGGCAGCAGCTTTGACGAGATTGACGACGCCTGCAAGACCGCCAAGAACCCGGACGCGACACAGGCGGAACGTGAAAAGGCGGCGAAGGTGTTCACCGACATGGAGGGCACGGAGTTGTACGAGAAAATGATGGAAGGCTCTTCGGAGATAGGCATCCGCATCAAGGGGCTTATCGAGATTCGGCTGAAGAAACCTGAAAAGGAGTTCGTCGTGCCGGACAACATCGAGGAGTTCGACATTCGCAACTATGTATGACAACAATAAAAGAAATGAACATGAAAGAATGACATCAACCCACGCGGCGAGGAAACGCAAGGCGCATCCCTATCCGCAACGGACACGCCCACGTCCGTGGAAACAAACGGGCATCCACTAAAACCAAAGTAAAGAAACAAAGTATCAACCGCCCGACAAAGGACCATCCACCCTTTTGACGGCAAAAAACAAGAACAGTTTATGAACAAGAACATCTTGAAAAACAGAAAAGCAATCCTCTCCGCGGCACTTGTCATCGCCGCAACCGCCTCCGCTTTCGCGCAGGGAAACGGCATCGCGGGCATCAACGAAGCCACCTCTATGGTGAGTTCTTATTTCGACCCCGGAACTAAACTGATATACGCCATCGGTGCAGTCGTCGGGCTTATCGGGGGCGTAAAAGTGTACGGCAAGTTTTCATCGGGCGACCCCGACACCAGCAAGACAGCCGCCTCGTGGTTCGGCGCGTGCATCTTCCTGATTGTTGCCGCCACCATCCTGCGCTCATTCTTCCTTTAATAAATAATGTATGGCTGAATACCCAATCAACAAGGGTATCGGCCGTCCGGTAGAGTTCAAGGGCTTGAAGGCACAGTACCTCTTCATCTTCTGCGGAGGTCTGCTGGCTCTCTTCGTCCTGTTCGTCATCCTCTACATGGTCGGTATCGACCAGTGGATATGTATCGGCTTCGGCGCGGCATCGTCCTCCCTCCTTGTATGGCAGACCTTCGCGCTGAACGCCCGGTACGGCGAACACGGGCTGATGAAATTAGGAGCGGCACGGAGCCATCCCCGATACCTTATCAACCGGCGGCGGATACCCCGTCTGTTCAAACGACAACGAAAGGAAGAAAGACAATGAGGAATACATCGAAAATGACAACACTGGAAAACAGGTTCCCACTTTTAGCGGTGGAGCATGGCTGCATCATCTCAAAGGACGCCGACATCACGGTGGCTTTCGAGGTGGAACTGCCGGAACTTTACACCGTGACGGGTGCGGAGTACGAGGCGATACACAGTTGCTGGTGCAAGGCTATCAAGGTGCTGCCGGACTACTCCGTCGTCCACAAACAGGACTGGTTCATCAAGGAACGCTACAAACCGGAGCTTCAGAAGGACGACATGAGCTTTTTAAGCCGCTCTTTCGAGCGTCACTTCAACGAGCGTCCGTACCTGAAACACACCTGCTACCTCTACCTGACCAAGACAACAAAGGAGCGTAACCGGATGCAGAGCAATTTCAGCACGCTGTGCCGGGGACATATCATCCCGAAGGAGCTGGACAGGGAAACCACGACCAAGTTCTTGGAAGCCTGCGAACAGTTCGAGCGCATCATGAACGACAGCGGGCTTGTCAGGCTGCGCCGCCTCTCCACCGATGAGATTGTGGGTACTGAGGGAAATACGGGACTTATTGAACGCTACTTCTCGCTCATGTCGGAAGGTGACACCACCTTGCAGGACATCGAGCTTTCGGCAAGGGAGATGCGCATCGGCGACAACCGCCTGTGTCTGCACACCCTCTCCGACGCGGAAGACCTGCCGGGCAAGGTGGCTACCGACACCCGTTACGAGAAGCTCTCCACCGACCGGAGTGACTGCCGACTGTCATTCGCCTCCCCGGTGGGGCTTCTGCTCTCCTGCAACCATATCTACAACCAGTATGTGCTGATAGACAACAGTGAGGAAACCTTGCATAAGTTCGAGAAGTCCGCCCGTAACATGCAGTCGCTATCTCGCTATTCAAGGAGCAACAGCATCAACCGCGAGTGGATAGACCAATACCTGAACGAAGCCCATTCCTACGGACTGACCTCGGTACGGGCACACTTCAACGTCATGGCGTGGAGCGACGATGCGGAGGAACTGAAGCATATCAAGAACGACGTGGGCAGCCAGTTGGCAAGCATGGAATGCGTGCCGCGCCACAACACCATCGACTGCCCGACACTCTACTGGGCGGCGATACCCGGCAATGCGGCGGACTTCCCGGCGGAAGAGAGTTTCCACACCTTCATCGAACAGGCGGTGTGCCTGTTCACAGAGGAAACCAACTACCGCAACTCGCTCTCGCCCTTCGGCATCAAGATGGTGGACAGGCTCACGGGAAAACCGCTGCACCTTGACATCTCCGACCTGCCCATGAAGCGGGGTATCACGACCAACCGTAATAATACCCTATATTTTTACCATTTTTATATTGTTTGAGTTTGTATATAAATAACTGATATTTAGAGATTATTAGGAAAATGATTTGGCTTTTGATTTGCTGTTTTTTCCGATAATCTCTATTTTTGTATGCAAATCGTATGTACAAAATAGACGTATAACAATAAACAAGGCAGCCTATGTTCAAGTATTCAAAAGATGGCATATCCGTACTATCGGTACTGGATGCACGTAGGGCGAAGAAAAGCGGTCTGTTCCCTGTCAAGATACAAGTGATACACAACCGCAAGCAGAAATATTATTCCACCGGAAAGGAATTGTCCAAAGAGGACTGGGAAATCCTTGCCGAAAGCAAGAGCCGCAGACTGATTGAGATACGGGCAAGCGTGGAAAACAGTTTCTCCATCATAAAAAGCCAAGTGGAAGCCCTTGCGGAACGTGGGGACTTCTGTTTCGATGCGCTCAGCATGAGGTTGGGCAGGTGTACGGGTACAACCCTTAACACAGCCATACAGGGGAAAATAGACGCATTCAAACTCAACGGGCAGGTAAATTCCTATTATAACTACCGCAGCACGTTGAAAAGCATAGAACGGTTCGCAGGCGGCAGCGTGCCGTTCTCTGCGGTTTCTGCGGACTGGCTGTCACGCCTTGACAAGTTCCTGCGGAACGAGGGCAAGACCGTCACCACCATAAATTTCTATATGAAAGCCCTTAAATGCGTGGTGAATGACGCAAGACGCAACGGGATTTTAAGAGAAGCCCAATACCCGTTCGGCAGGGGGAAGTACGAGATTCCGAGCGGCAACAGCCGAAAGTTAGCCTTGACGATGGAACAGATAAAAAAAGTCGTGACATACAAGGGCAGCAAGACCGTTGAGAAGTACCGGGATTTTTGGTTTTTCTCCTACCTGTGCAACGGTATCAATTTCAGGGATATGCTTTTCTTGCGGTATGGGAACATCGTGGACGGTGAAATCTGCTTTGTACGCTCCAAGACATCGCACACGTCCAACCATATACGGGAAATAAGGGCGGTACTCACTCCCGAAATGCGGGATATTATAAAACGGTGGGGAAACCCTGACGATGGGAAACCCGATACTTTCCTGTTCAAGTACGCCAGAGAAACGGAGGACGAATTTGTCATTTCCAATATTGTCAGACGGGTAACGCACCGTTGCAACATCGCTTTGGCTAAAATAGCCCAAGCTGTCGGTGTCCCACGTTTCACGACCTATTCCGCCCGGCATTCCTATGCGACTGTCTTAAAACGCAGCGGAACGAACATCGCTTACATATCCGAGAGTTTGGGGCATTCAAGCCTTGCCATCACGGAGAACTACCTCGCCAGTTTCGAGCAGGAGGAGCGGATAAGGAATGCGCAGTTATTAACCAAATTCGATTGAGCCATGCCGAACAAGAAAACCAAGACGGTGAAGATTAGACACCTTGAATGTTTCAGTGCCATTTACGGGGAACTGGCGCAGAATCCCGAATACGCAGGCTACGAAATAGAAGAAGCCGTACTGCAAGTGAAATCATATATTCCCCCTACTGTTAAAGACGTGGACAAGGCGATAGAGAAAATAAGGTTCAGCCATGCCACCCGTAAATACAAGTACCCCGTATTCGAGGGCAGGGAACTGATAGACCAAAAGACATTGGCGAAAATGGCGGGCGTGAGCAGGCAGACCGTAGCCCGGTGGGAGGAACTCGGTTTCATATCCCGTTCGGACATAGGGCTGTCGGGAAACAAATATTTCGTAATAAAAGAAGTCGTTTCCCAACTTGAAAGGTTAAAGGATGTGAAATAGCGGCATTCGCATAATCACTTAACATACATAGGACAAACGGTGTGTTGGAAGGACAAAATCACCAATACATCGTTTGTCCCTTTTTTTATCCCGCTCCAATCTTGCCGGATGTCCTGCATTGTCCCAAGTTGTCCGGTCTGTGTCAAGTGATTAGTAATTGAATAATCGGTTTCTTTTATTCTTCCTTTGCGGCATCAACCGGTTGCAACGGCTATGACGGTAGCCAAGTAATAACTAAAAAAGGAAGAAAATATGACGAACATTATTCTGACAACGCCCGAAGAACTCCGGGCTATCGTGAGCGAAACCGTTTCCCAGTCATTGGCAGGATTCACCCAGCCGAGGAACGAACCCGACAACCTCACGCCCGATGTGGCGGTAGAGGTGCTGGAACGACACGGTTTTCTGATTTCAAAGGCACGGCTCTACAAGCTGACCGCAAAAAAGGAAGTGCCGTTCCGCAAATACGGGAACAAATTGCTTTTCTCACGGAAAGAGCTTCTCACGTGGGCGGAAAACCTTGCAAAAAGGGTGAACGACAAGGACGAGGCGGCACTCGCCATCGCCAAGAGCGCAAACCGGAAAATCCGTAACTATGGAAAATAAGAGGAAAGAAGAAGCCGGGCAGGGTGTTACCATGCAGAAAGAGGATTTCGCAGCCCTTTGGAAAACCATTCATTTAAAGGTGACGGACACTTACGAAGTGCCGCCCGAAATACTCTGGGTGAACGGCTCTACCATTGGCACGCTGGGTAATTTCAGCGCATCCACAGGCAAAGCCAAGAGCAAAAAGACATTCAATATTTCCGCCATTGTTGCGGCAGCGTTGAAGAATGACGAGGTACTGAAGTATTCGGCATACCTGCCACCGAACAAACGGAAAATCCTCTATGTAGATACCGAGCAGAGCAAATACCATTGCCATAAGGTCATGGAGCGTATTTTGCGACTTGCCGGACTGCCTACCGACAAGGACAGGGACGATTTTGTTTTCATCGTGCTAAGAGAGCAGACCCCCGACAAGCGGAAACAGATTATCGGCTATATGCTTGAAAATATGCCCGATGTGGGGTTGCTCATCATTGACGGAATCCGTGACTTGATGTACGACATCAACAGCCCCAGCGAATCAACCGACCTAATCAACCTTTTGATGCGCTGGTCAAGTGGGTATAACCTGCATATCCACACCGTGCTGCATTTGAACAAGGGGGATGACAACACAAGGGGGCATATCGGTACGGAACTGAACAACAAGGCTGAAACCGTCCTGCAAATCACGAAAAGCCAGCAGGACGGCAACATAAGCGAGGTAAAGGCGATGCACATACGTGACCGGGAATTTGACCCGTTCGCATTCCGTATCAATGACAACGCTTTACCCGAAATCGTGGATGATTATGTATTCCAACAACCTAAGCAGGACAGGAACTTTTCGCTTACGGAACTGACTGAACAGCAACACCGGGAAGCGTTGGAGAACGGTTTCGGCAAGCAGGTGGTACAAGGCTATTCCAATGTCATAGCGGCATTGAAACAGGGTTATGCGAGTATCGGTTACGAGCGTGGACGCAATGTTCTTGTGTCGCTTAACAAGTTTCTTGTGAACAAGCGCATGATTGTGAAAGAGGGCAAGGGCTACCGCTATAATCCCGATTTCCATTATTAAAAGTCAGTTTGGTTTAGTCCGGGTGTATATACAAGAGGAACGGACTTACTATTTCCCAGTATCGGAACAGGCAGGTTTAGTATGGTACGGGTGTATATATAACGGACTAAACAGGACTGGTGCACTTTTCAACTATTTTTTTATCCCCAAAAAGAAAATGTTATGAACATCGAAGATGTGAAACAAATACCCATCGCAGACTATCTGCACAGTTTAGGTTACTCTCCTGTCAAACAGCAGGGTAACGGTTTATGGTACAAATCACCGTTAAGGGAGGAACACGAACCGTCTTTCAAGGTGAACACTGACCGCAACCTTTGGTATGACTTTGGCGCAGGCAAGGGCGGCAACCTCATCGCACTGGCAAAGGAACTCTATTGTTCAGACAGCTTGCCATACCTTTTAAACCGGATAGCGGAACAGACACCGCACATCCGTCCGGTCAGTTTTTCTTTTCCCCAGCGTAGGAAAGAACCGAGTTTCCAGCATTTGGAAGTCCGTGACCTTACCCATCCGGCATTGCTCCGTTACTTGCAGGGACGGGGTATCAATATCGAACTGGCAAAAAGAGAATGTAAGGAACTCCATTTTACCAATAACGGCAGACCGTTCTTCGCTATCGGTTTCCCGAACATGACAGGAGGTTATGAGGTGCGCAACTCTTTTTTCAAAGGCTGCATCGCCCCGAAAGACATCACCCATATACGGCAGCAGGGAGAGCCGAGAGAGAAATGTCTGGTGTTCGAGGGTTTCATGGACTACCTCTCTTTCCTTACGCTCCGCATGAGGAACTGTCCGACCATGCCCGACCTTGACAGGCAGGATTATGTCATTCTTAACTCTACCGCCAATGTGTCGAAAGCCCTTGACGTGATGTCCCTGTATGAACGCATCCACTGTATGCTTGACAATGACAAGGCTGGATATGAAGCGACACGGGATATCGAGTTGGAATACTCCTACCGTGTACGTGACTTCTCACACAATTACAGGGGATATTCGGACTTGAACGATTACCTGTGCGGCAGGAAGCAGGAACAGAAAAACGAAGCCAGCCAAGTGCAGGAAACGAAGCAGGAAACCGGACAACGTGCCGCCCCAAGACAAAAGAGAGGCAGGGGCATTTAATCCGGCAGGACTATCAACGGCTGGCGGTTTATTTGGAGAGCAAGGTTATGTTTCGGTAAACCGAAACTACCTTGCTTTGCTCACCGCAAAGAAAATTTCTCCCGTTGGTCGCAATTTTTAAGACACCATTCAAACGTAAAAAACCATGACGAGTATAAAGGACAAGCCGGGGGGACGTCCGGCAAAGAAACGGATAGAGAAGCAGCAACGGGTTGTCAGTACGAAACTGACCGAGTTGCAGTATTACGCCATCAGGAAGCGAGCCGGGGAAGCCGGGTTGCGTGTCAGTGAGTATGTAAGGCAGGCGGTTGTTTCGGCAGAGGTCATACCCCGGCTGAACAGGCAGGATGCGGACACCATCCGCAAACTGGCAGGGGAAGCCAACAACATCAACCAGTTGGCGCACCGGGCGAATGCCGGAGGTTTCGCACTGGTGGCGGTGGAACTGGTGAAGCTCAAAAACAGGATTATTGGAATCATAAACCATTTGTCGGATGATTGGAAAAATAAAAAAGGGAAGCGGTTTTAAGGGCTGTGTGAACTATGTGCTCGGCAAGGAGCAGGCGGTTTTGCTTCATGCGGACGGGGTTCTGACTGAAAGCCGGGGTGATATAATCCGCAGCTTCTGTATGCAGACCGGGATGAATCCCGATTTGAAGAAGCCTGTCGGACATATTGCGTTAAGTTATTCGACAGTGGATGCGCCCAAATTGACAGACGGGAAGATGGTACAGCTTGCGCAGGAGTATATGCGTGAAATGAAAATCACCAATACGCAGTATATCATCGTGCGTCATCAAGACCGGGAACATCCGCACGTGCATATCGTGTTCAACCGCATAGACAATAACGGCAAGACCATTTCGGACAGGAACGATATGTACCGTAACGAACAGGTATGCAAGAAGCTGAAAGCCAAACACGGGCTTTATTTCGCTGGTGGAAAAGAACAGGTAAAGCAGCACCGACTGAAAGAGCCGGACAAGTCGAAATACGAGATTTACACGGCTGTGAAGAACGAAATCGGCAAATCCCGTAACTGGCAGCAGTTACAGGAGCGGTTAGCAGAAAAGGGTATTACCGTCCGGTTCAAACGAAAGGGACAGACCGACGAGATACAGGGCATATCCTTTTCCAAAGGTGAATACACGTTCAAGGGTTCGGAGATAGACCGGAGTTTCAGTTTTTCCAAACTGGACAAATGTTTCGGGTATGCAGGAATGAATGTTGCCGGAAGCCAACGGCAAACAACTTTCGCGCCCGTTCGGGAACAAGCACCTGTACCGGGCAAGGCTGACAGTCCGTTGATAACTGGTTCGCTCGGTCTGTTTTCCGCTTCTTCTCCCCCAGTGGATGAAGAACCTAATTTTAATTTGAGAAAGAAGAAGAAAAAGAAAAAACAACTTAAATTGTAAATACATGGAGGAAAATTTGATTTTAGAGGGGCTTCTCTCAATGGTTACGGAATTGAAAGAGAAGCAGGAAGCACAGGTAACGCCAGCCAGTCGGGAAGAAACTATCGAAAGGCTGAACGCAATCGAACAGGCATTGTCGGAACTGCACAATAATCCGGCTGTTCCCGAAAAGGAATTGCAGGCTATCCAAAGCCAACTTGCCGACATAAAGAATACGGAACAGGAGCAGCAGCAATCCATAGGAGAAGTGAGAAAATTTGTAACGGCTACCTACCGTTGTCTGAAAGAAATGCTGGATGCGTTGGATTCTTACCATAAGGAACGCACAACTGAAAAAGCGGAAACCGAACCAGCATCGCTGTCCCAGCGGATAAGCGGTTTGTTGCGTCCGAAACTGCTTCTCTTTTTGGCAGGGCTGGTTATCTGTTTCGTTTCCTTGTTCCTGAATATCCATTTGGCTGGACGGATGCAGCAGTTGCAGGACAACGATATGAAATACCGCTACATTCTGATGAAAGGGGAAGCGGACGGGGACTGCCTTGATTTGCTGGAAACGAATTTCAGTAGGGAACGGGATAACGTTTTCATCCAAAACTTGACTGATTCGGTGACGGATTTTGAATACCGCAGTAGGAAGCAGGCGGAAGCGTTGGAGCGTGCAAGGCTGCTCAATGAACAAGCCGAGCGGTTGAAAAAGGAAGCCAACCGACTGGGCAAGCCATAAACCGGGAAAACAAGGGATACAAACTGTAAATGTTAAAGCCCACCCAATATATGGAGAAAAGTGCAGTGCATCTTCGTGGTGTATTGCACTTTTTCTATATTTGCGGATAGTCTAATTTGAAAAGCCCAAAATCCCCAATCCGCTGAATTGTTTGGATGATGATTAGGCAATGATTTAATTGTGAATAGGAACTGCACCTACGGGGGCGTTTGCTGAAGTAAATATACTTGACAGATGCTATTATGAAGACATTAGCAACAATCAAATCATTATCGTTATTATGGACATCTAAAGTAAAAAAGATATTCCTATAATGATTAAAGCAATAGATGCAAATATGTATCTATATCTTTTTGTAGAAAACATTGCTCCTATACAGGAGATAGATACAGCAAATTGCATACATTTCAAACTTAACTCTGTAGTCTTAAATATACACATAGACAAAAAAGATAATGCCAAAACAAATATTATAGCATTCAATATATATTTCAGTTTCATATTACTTTGATTTACATTGACCTTATTATCAGTAGCATATAAATTGCTCATCCTATCCCAATAACCAATCCTATGTAAGAGAACAAGGTGAATCTCTTTTCCTTGTATTTCAGCACATAGACCAGCCCGATAATAGCACATAAAGGAATATTAGATGAATCTGCATTTTCCCTTTGTTTACAAGGTATTTATATGTTCTTTCATCCTTTCTTTGCTCAATTTGCGAATCTCACGGTTCTCTTTGTTTTGTTGTAGCATACATTTATGCAACTTAATGTTCCTATGATTCAGTTTAATCTATTTTCTCTAATTCAATTGTAGCTACTTTCTCTTTATCTGGA
>NZ_QSOX01000036.1:0-16650 GCF_003466325.1 Bacteroides sp. 4_1_36 | reverse complement strand
TGAGAGGACGTTTAGACGCAAGAAGGACGCTGAAGAGCTTAGTTGCGGATTTGAGGATCTTCTTCAAGCGGAAGCATTTCAAAGCCGCCCGTCTTCGGAACATAACGGTATATATGCCTGCAATCCCCATCAGTCGTATCGAAATAGATACATCCGTCCACACGGTTCCACTGCACGGGAGACACTGTAGGATTGAAATCGCGCGTGATAGCCTGCACTTTCTTTGTAGCCAAATCCATAATGAATGCTTGGGTATCAAAGTCATTGGCTATGGGATGTTCACCGCAATTCTTGCCAATGCCTCCGAAAGCAGACGGACTGCCCGTCACCAGAAGCTGCTTCCCGTCCGGAGAGTAAGAAGCACTTCCCAGATAAGCATCCCAGGCGACCAGCGTATCTGCCTGCAAGGTGGTCAAATCAATCTCGAAAAGAGAAGAGAGGGAGAAAGGGCATCGAGTGATGTCCGGCTTGGAAGTGCTGCACAACAGTTTCTTGCCATCCGGGGAAATATCATTCAGATAGACGTTGTGACTACCGTAGGTCAGGCGCTCGGAAAGTCCCGTCGCCACATCGTATTTCATGAGATAATAGCGGTCACGAGAATTGGGGATACGGTCGTCCGGATGCAAGAGACGTTTCAACGGGCCACTCACCTTTTCGCCCTCGTCCGTGAGCATATAGATAAGATAGTCTTCTGTAGGAGACCAGCTGAAATATCCTTCGGGAACATTCTTCAGCAGCACTTCCTCACGCATCGTGGCGGGATCGAACACAACCAGGTCATTCTGCTCCTCGCCCATAACCGTATAATAGAGCTTGTTGCTGTTGGGCATCCAGTTCATCTTTTCATTGGCATTGGGCAATATCACCCGGCCGGTCTTTACCTCGGTCAGCTCACAACGGGTCCTGGAACGCTTCACGTCGTAATTGTCCGAATAGCGGGTCAGCAGATACTTGCCGTTGGGCGAAAGAGAAACCCTGCTCGCTCGGGAGCCGAAATTGGTGTTGAACAAAGAGAAACGTCTCTTCATGTCCGGTGCCATCCGGCAGGCTACATCGGCAAAGTCCTTTTCCTTTTCAAATTCGCATTTCAGCATCGGCTGCATCTTGTCGTCCGCGCTTGAAAGCAACTTGATGACAATCTCATAATCCGCTTCGGGGTCCATACGCAAACTGACAGCCGTAGGACGGACCTGCGACAAGCTGTCCTCCGCTGTCTCCTTGACTTGCTTGGATTCACCGTTTACAAACACCTCAAAACGGGCAGGAGAATATACATTCAGCTTGCCCTTCATGAAACGCTCCGCACGCAGATTGGTAGCAAACAGATAGAACAGATTGTCCTTGTCCGCCTTTGCCACAGTTACATATCCAGCCGTATCAGCAACCATACGTTCGTACCGACCTCCGTCGAAGTCGAGACTGACCTTCGTCTTCAGAAGATTGCCGGTAGTAAACTTGTCTCCCTTGAAGTTGATACTATCGCCCTGGAGGGGAGTGCGCACCGTAACGGCCGGACGCACGTTATACTCAGCAACTCTTTCCTGAGCTTGGGCAGCCAATCCCGCAAGGAGCAGCAAACCCGACAAAACTGTGATTTTCTTCATTACTGTAAGATTAAATCGTTTCAAAACCATTCCATAAATTTCCGGGAGGAACGGGCGCCTCCACTTCTATCAGTTCTTTGGACACCGGATGCACAAAACGGATATACCGCGCATGCAGACAGATGCTGCCGTCGGGATTGGAGCGGGGCGAACCATACTTCAAATCTCCCTTGATGGGACAGCCCATCTTTGCCAACTGACAACGTATCTGGTGATGGCGTCCGGTTTTCAAATCTATTTCCAACAGATAATAGTTCTGCGACCGCCCGATGAGCCGGTAATGCAAAATCGCTTTCTTGCTGCCCGGCACCTCCTTGTCGTATGCATAACTCTTGTTCTGTTTCTCATTTCGCACCAGATAGTTCACCAATTCCCCCTCTTCCTCGCGGGGCAAGTTCTTCACTACTGCCCAGTAAGTCTTCTTCACCTCGCTATTCTTGAACATCTCGTTCAGACGCGACAGTGCCTTACTGGTCTTGGCAAAAACAACAAGACCGCTCACGGGGCGGTCCAGCCGGTGAGCGACACCGATAAAGACATTTCCAGGCTTGCTGTACTTCTCTTTCAGGTACTGCTTTACAGTTTCCGAAAGCGGTGTATCACCCGTTTTGTCTCCCTGAACTATCTCGGAAGCGGTCTTGTTGACTATAATGATATGATTGTCTTCGTATACGACAGTCATCGGTTGTTAATGTTTAATGATTAGTGATTAATGATTAATGACTAACACCCAACTTCTCATTAAACATTAATCACTAATCATTAATCATTAAATTACATATTCATCCCACCATCTACCTGAATAACCTGACCGGATACATAAGAAGACATATCAGAAGCCAGGAAAGTAGCGATATTTGCCACGTCTTCGGGTGTGCCGCCACGACGCAAAGGAATCTTCTTGCACCATTCAGCCTTCACCTCTTCAGACAAGGCGTCGGTCATGGCTGTCATGATGAAGCCCGGAGCAATGGCATTGGCACGGATTCCACGAGAACCCAGCTCCTGAGCGATAGACTTGGCCAAAGCAATCATACCGGCTTTGGAAGCAGAATAGTTGGCCTGGCCGGCATTGCCGTGAACACCTACCACAGATGCCATATTGATAATGCTACCCGCCTTCTGGCGCATCATGATGGGTGTGCAGGCATGGATAAAGTTAAATGCCGATTTCAGGTTGACATTGATAACCATATCCCATTGCTGTTCGCTCATACGCATCATCAGACCGTCACGTGTAATACCGGCATTGTTTACCAGAATATCAATACGTCCAAAGTCCTTATGGATTTCTGCCACTACATTGGCAGTGTCTTCAAAATTTGCTGCATTGGAGGCATAAGCTTTTGCCTTTACTCCCAAAGCTTCCAATTCTTTTGCCGTAGCCTCGGCATTTTCATCAATCACCAAGTCAGTGAATGCGATGTTTGCTCCTTCTTGAGCGAACTTCAAAGCGATAGCCTTGCCGATGCCGCGTGCAGCACCTGTCACAATGGCTGTTTTTCCATCTAATAATCCCATATTATTTTAAAATTATTTATAAAATGTATTCTTACTTCTTTCCCAATGCACCAAGTACCAGACGGGTCACGTAAGTATCGCGTACCGCATCATCCAGATTGGCTCCTATATGACCGCGAATATAAGGTGTTTCAATACCTTTGACACTGTAATGCACAATCTCGGCAGTCATATCCAAGTCATCTATCTGGAAAACGCCCTTCTCCATACCTTCACGCAGAACCTCCTTGAAAAGCTGGGTCTCTGTAGCATCGAAACGTTTGCGCACTTTCTCCACTCTCCAAATATCCCGAAAGAAATTGGCACGAAGAGTACCATTTCGAAAGACAACCTCTTTTACCGCATCCAGATGGGTGTAAATCATCTCCATCAGTTTCTCGTCCGGCTGAATATCTTTCTCTACCACGTGCTTCATCATATCCGAAAGAATATCCAGCTCCGACTCGACAACAGCCAAGTAGATATCTTCCTTGCTCTTAAAATAGGTATAGAGCGTTCTCCTACCTTTCTTCGAAGCGAGGGCAATATCATTCATCGTGGTATTCTCAACGCCCATCTTTGCAAACAGCTGACGGGCAACGTCCACTAATTTAGCTTTTGTCTTCGATACGGTCATAGATTAATTGCACATTGCTTTATTATTTGAGCAAAAGTAAGACATTTCCGCATATCTTACAAGAAAACATTCATTTTATTAATGAACAGCCCTAAAAAGGAAGAAAAAAAGTAGGCTTATTATCATTCTATTTATCAACATATTACTCATTAAAATCCACTTAACCTCAAAAATATCATGCATTTTATTTGCATATTAAATAAAAAGCCGTACCTTTGCACCCACAAAACGATAACATCGCGGAGTGGAGCAGTTGGTAGCTCGTTGGGCTCATAACCCAAAGGTCATTCGTTCGAGTCGGATCTCCGCAACTACAATGAGGATAAAAGGTTTAAAGACCGTTTATCCTCATTTTTTTAATTCCCATCAAGGACAGAAAAAAATGTTTGCGCAAATAATGTTTGTGCAAATTGCTTCCACACTTCCACCTCCTCTCCACATCCCTTTATTCATCGGCATTACAGATGCGGTGGAAGCAACTCAAAAGTGTGGAAGCAAAATTTGCTTCCACACCGTTTCACAAACAGAAATACTGACACACAAGAAGCTAACATGAAGTAACACAAGTTATTAATTTCTTGTATCACATCTTATTTATATCGTACCTGCACGAAATCAATATCCTGCAAACACGGTATTAATTCCATCTCCTCCCCCTTCAAATGCAATCAGAACAAATGCGTACAGCCACACAAAGCCAAGACTTCAATACTGTTTTCCTCTGTGCTTTATTCAGAGAATGAAGGTATTTATTACGTCGGACATAAGGAATCAACAGTATGCAACGGCCATGATGCAATCGCCTAACGGCCATCAACAACCCGCTTAACAGCCGTCAGCAGATCGCCGCACGACCATTAGGCGCTGATAAGGCAATGAGTAAAAGGGAACACTCCCCTATACACAAGTAAACAAAGCCCTATATACAACGGATTGAAAGCAGCGGTTTCCCTTAGAATATCCTGATGAAAAGCAACCCCAGCCCGATGGCAACGCCAGTCGAAACAAGTCCGGGAAGCATGAACGAGTGGTTCAGCACATACTTGCCGATACGGGTAGTCCCGGTACGGTCGAAATTGATGGCTGCCACTACGGTGGGATAATTGGGAATAAAGAAGTAACCGTTTACAGCGGGGAACAGAGCAACCAGTATCATAGGCGAAATGCCCAAAGCGATGCCCAAAGGCATCAGTGCGCGCACAGTGGCGGCCTGGCTATAAAGCAGAATCGACATGGCAAACAAGGCTATCCCGAACAGCCACGGCATTTGCCTCACCACTCCCTCGATGGACTGGGTCAACTGAAGCATGTTTCCCTGAAGAAAAGTATCTCCCATCCAGGCAATGCCGAATATGGCAATCACCGCCTGCATGCCTGCCGGGAAGACGGAACCTTGCGTTGCCTTCATGCCGTCGGTGCGAGTCAGCAGCAAGATGAGGGCGGCGGCAGAGAGCATCACGATTTCGATAATGGCGGACATGCCGAGTCTCACCGTCTCGCCGTCTATCACGAAGGCAGGACGCAAACTGTCGAACGAACCAAAGAACACGATAAAAACAGTGGCAAGGATAAAGATAAGCACGGACAAGACGGCATGCCGTTTATTGTGTATATCCTTTATCTCCACCTTCTTGACATCAAGATAGCCTTCGGTCAACCTCTTTCTGTACTCCGGGTCGTCTGCCAGCTCCTTGCCCACCTTCATGGAGAACAAGGCGCCCACAAGTACCCCGATAATGGTAGCAGGAATCGTTATTTTCAGAATATCGAACAAGGTGACATCAAATCCCGCCAGCAACCCAAGCAGTGCGACGGTGGCAGCCGAAATGGGACTTGCCGTAATAGCCTGCTGCGAAGCAATCACCGCAATGCCCAGTGGCCTCTCGGGACGAATCTTGGTCTCCGTGGCAACCTCGGCAATCACGGGAAGCACCGAATATGCCACATGTCCCGTGCCGGCAACAAAAGTAAACAAATAGGTCACAATAGGGCTCAAGATGGTGACCTGCGAAGGATTCTTCCGCAACAACCGTTCTGCCAGCTTTACCATATAATCCAGTCCGCCAGCCGCCTGCATGCAGGATGCGGCAGAAATGACGGCGGCTATCATCAACATAACGTCAATGGGAGGTGATGTAGGCTGCAATCCGAAACCAAACGTCAGAATTGCCAGACCTATCCCTCCCATTACACCCAGTCCAATGCCGCCCAAGCGGGCGCCTATAATGATAGCTACCAATACGAATGCCAATTGCAAGGCCATATACTCTACACTTTTTGATTCATGTGCAAAGATAAGTCATTTCGTATTATGGCTACTCACCTACTTCTATTTTAACTGCTTGTTTTAACTCCACACTCAAAGAGGCATCATCCTTTAACGGTGTCCAGAACACCCGGCGGCATTCATTCTTCTGCAAAAGACAACGATGATAGCGACTGCCGGACAGATGCTCCGTATCGATATGGAAGGAACCGGTATTGACATCCCAGTCGGCTATCTCGTCCAGATTCAGATAAAGGTTGCGCACTGTGCCGCTGTTGAGATGCAAGCTCTGCGCCTGCGCCGCAAGCGCAGTGACATGGCAATCTTCCAGCCGGGCAAGGTATCGCGTGCGGAAAGAGAGCGTATCGCAACGGAGTCCGTAGAAATTGGCTTCCATATCTTCCACATCTACCACAACCGCTTGTACCTCCGCAGGCAACCGCAATTCCATCCCTTCTGAACGAACCCTTATCCAAATGTCATTCTGAAGATGCTGTTCCAGCTTATCCTCCGGAAAGTCAAAGGTGACGAGCAGGGTATCGCCAACGGAAGTCATCGACATAAAAGCCTCCATATCCCCTGCATAGGAGAAACTGCCCTGCTGCAAAGAGTCTCCAGCAGTTACCTCCAACGGCACTTCCCCGAACGAGAACATACGCTCTGCCTCCACAATACCTTCTTTTTTCTGTTTCCACACCACCGGAGGCTGTGTCAGCTTCAACACCCTGCACGAGGGCAGCTGCACCGTTTTCCGTTCTCCGCCGATTTCCATAAAATTATCTTTCTGAGTGACATTGCGGTCCACCACATAGAACATGAGTCCGCATACCATTGCCACACCGGTAACCAGCATTCCTATCATTATATAAGTCGTTCGTTTCATAACTGTCTTCTTTTATTTTTGTTTCTTGATAAACTCCTGATACATCCCGGACAACTCCTCGGCAGAGATGCCCAGCGTGAAAATCTGCTTGAAGAAATAATCCACTTCCTCCTTCAGAAAATACTCTTTCCTCAACGAAAGAATCAGCTTACGTGCACCTACCGACACAAAATAGCCGATACCCCGCTTGTTGTAAATCACTCCTTGCGTCTGCAAGTAGTCGTACGAACGCATCACCGTATTGGCGTTGACCTCTACCACAGCCGCATATTCCCGTACCGAAGGAATACGTTTTTCCTCCTGATATTGCCCGAGAAGTACCTCGTCGCAAATGCGGTCTGCTATTTGCAGGTAGATGGCTTTACTTTCCTTAAAGTTCATAGTTACCAACGATTAATGATTTCGGACTCCTTGAAACGGAAATAGGCAAGCACCCAGTTGAAAAGGGCGAAAAACGAAGTTATAAAAATCAGCCAGCCGCCCGATGCCTCTCTGTCAATATAGGGCTCAGTCATGAAGAAGTTATTAGGCAGAATGGCCTTCAGGCACAATACAGCTATCAGGATATATGAAACGAAGATGCAGACACCGGCCGCAAAAGTCTTGATAAGTGCATTTTTGGGCCAGACCGTACTACCCAGCAGGAAGAAAGACTGTAGGAAAAAGTAGCAGCTCAGGAATATCCCCACCACAGCCGGTCCGCTTCCTATCGTCTCATAGAAACAGTTCGTGTTACAGCAGAATTCCCACAACGGAAAGGAGTGAACGACATGCAGCTCCGGGTAGGCCAGAAGATAGAAGACGACTCTTGTCAAGTCCGCCAGCTTGAAAGCTATCAGAAAGACCAAGATAAAGCCGCAGGTAGCCACCAGCCAGCGGGCAAAGAATTTCTCGAACATGGTGGCAGGTGTCATGAGCACAACGGTACGACTCGTCTTGCTTTTCATCCTTTCCATGGTAAACGAGGCGCTAATGCATCCCCAAATGACAAGTCCCCAAAGAAAGAATCTGGACTCAAACTCCCAGATAGGGTCCATGCCCACAGCTCCCGCTTCCAGATTGTGATACTGATAGTATCCATTCCAGACAAAGACTATGGCCAACATTCCGTAGACCATCACCGAGCGGAGTATATAGGTCTTCCAATTCTCCACCATCTCTTTGCGGCATACGTTCACAAAGCGATGCAAACTAAAAAAGGTATCGCGTATCATTATTCATTTGTTTTAGTGTGAAACATTTCCGCTATCTTCCCAGGCTCTGCAAGTACGGCGCCAAACAGCAGTTCAAGATTAATCTCCGATTCCTCACCTTCCGTATTGGGCAGCATCAAGAAATTGCCTTGTACGGAGGGAAGCGTGTACAAGGCAGTCGCAGCCAACTCCCGGTCGTCACTCTCCAAGAAGAACAGCTTACTGCAAATGCTGGCAGTGGATTCGTCCAGCAATACGCGGCTGTTGTCCATAATCAGCACATGGTCCAGTACTTTGTCAATGTCACGCACCTGATGGGTGGAAATGACAATCGTCTTGTCGTCCGACATACCCGAAGCCAGAAATTTGCGGAACTGGCTCTTTCCCGGAATATCCAGTCCATTGGTAGGCTCATCCATCAGCAGCAGGGAAGTATTGGTGGCCAGCGCAAAACTCATGAAGATTTTCTTTTTCTGCCCCATGGACAAGGCTCCCAAATCAGCATCCATATCCATCTCGAAGAAATGTAGGTACTTCACCATGTCTTCCTTGCTGAAACGGGGATAGAACTTACTGTTCAGTTCAATATAGCTGACCAAGGAAATAGGAGGCAGCTCGAACTCCTCGGGTACCAGAAACATGTCCTGCAACGTGACGGGCAACCGGCGGCGCATGTCGGTATCATGATACATCACTCTCCCACGTTTGGGAGCCAACAAACCGCTCATCAGATAGAGCAACGTAGACTTGCCGGCTCCGTTCTTACCCAACAGACCGTAAACCCGGCCGGCTTCCAGCGAAAGTGAAAAATCGCTCAGGACTTCTTTCCGCCCCTTGCGATAACTAAATGAAATGTTTTCTACTTGTAACATACGCTTGGATGAATTAAATATCTTATTGTTTATGTGTATTAGTATAATAGTACACCGCAAAAGTAGACATTCTTTTCAATACGACAAGCGTTTCAAGAAAAAAAATGCTCAGAAAAAGGAACAATTCTATTCTTTGGTTCGAAATTAGCCTCACACGCAAGAAGATTAGGACACTTCTGTATCCATTTAGGACTCTATATTTCCTGCCACTTGCTTTACATTTGCAAAGGAGCTAAAGACATGAATATGAAAAACGAAGAAAAGATTTACCAACTTAACACATACAATATAGCAGAATATACAAGTACGGACTATACCGACAACGATATTGCTATACTTGGAGATTTCAAGAACTTGCTTTTCAACAAGTATTTCAAGTTGAATGCAAACATCTATGTGGTCTGTGTAAAAGGAAGACTGCAGATAAACATCAATACCCAAAAATATGCTATCTACCCCGGTGAGATGCTGATTTGTATGCCCAATATGATTCTGAGCAATTGCACAACCAGTTCCGACTTCAAGGGCGCCATGTTCTGTCTGTCGACCCAGATTACACAGAAGTACCTTCATAAAAGTAGTGACATATGGAACAAGGCTTTCTATATCAGCCAGAATCCGGTAGTACGCATTGACAAGGACAGAGTGCAACTGTTCGATTTATACTATAAGGTGATACGTGCCCGAATGAAACAAGCGGAGCAGCCCTACTACAAAGAAGTCATCAGGTCGCTGATACGCACCATGCTGTATGAGCTGCTGGCAGATTTAAACCAGTTGAGCACCCCTCCCGAAAGCCAAATGGTGAAGCGGAGCAACATTCTATTCAAGAGATTCCTCGACCTGCTGGCCTGCACCGAGGTGAAAAAACGTTCTATTTCCTATTATGCGGGTAAGCTGTGTGTTACTCCCAAATATCTTTCCACCGTCTGCAAAAAGGTCAGCGGAAAGACAGCCTTCGAGTGGATAAACGATTATGTGGTCGAAGACATCAAATATTTTCTGAAGTATTCCAATAAGTCTATCAAGGAGATTTCCGAGCATCAGGATTTCCCCAACATCTCCTTTTTCGGGAAGTATGTGAAGACACACTTAGGCACTTCACCCACGGACTACCGCAAGCAATCACTGCCTCCAAGGGGGACCCTGCAACAAAAAAGGAGGAGCTAAGAATCACTCTCCACTCCTCCCGACACGACAAACAACTAAAATTATTGCTATTTGATGCCGTCCAATGCCTTGTTTGCTGTGGCATTGGTGGGGTCGATAGCCAGAATTTTATTCCAGTACTCTTTCGAAGTAGCATAGTCACTCTTCAACAGATAGTAGTAGCCCAGATAACTGTAACACTCTATCAATGCAGAGTTGTACCTCGGTTCGTTTTTGGCAAGCAGTACGTCCACCACCTTCTCGTAATAAGGTTTCGCCAATCCCTCTGTAGTTTCGGGGTCCATGGCAGAGTGTGTGCGGGCGCGCCACATATCTCCCAAATAACTGTCGGGAGCTTGTTCGGCAACAAGTGCGAACACAGAGTCGGCAGCCTGCAATGCCGCCATGCGGTCGGCAGACTGAACGGAGAGAGTGTCCGAGGACGTACCCTCTCCGTAGTACAGACGCCCTAACTGGAATAAGTTTTCGGACGTCTTTTTATCTTGTGCCAGCGAGTCATAGTACTTTTTATAAGCAGCAATGGCTTGGGTATAGTCGTTTTTCAATTCATAAGCATCGGCAATCTCACGCCACAAATCCACCTGACTCTCATCCTTCTCCAATGCCTTACCATATTCCTCAATGGCCTGGTCATATTTCTTCAGAGCACTCAACAGAGCACCGTGATAGCGGTAATCCAAGCATGAATAATCGGCATTATCCGAAGCATTGAAGAAAGCATCGGCAGCCTTCTCTGCCTCGTCATAACGCTTGAGGTCGACATTGTTGTACATCACAAGCCGGTTGAATGCGGCATGGCGGGCATTCTTCTGCAAACCTTTCTGCGCCACCGCCAAGGATTTCTCGAAGTCGTGGTTCAGGAATAGTGCAAAAGCATATTTAAGGATGTCATCTTCCGTAGCCACGGGAGTATCGATGAACTTGGCATAGGTGTCGGCAGCCTTGCCAAAACGGTTGGTGGCGTAATACACTTCCGCCAGCTCCTTGTCTGCTTCCAGGCAATCCGGAGCTATGGCCTTCAGCTGGTTCAGCTTCTCTATGGCCTGCGAAGGACTGGCAGACTTGTACGCCTGCGCATATTTCAGATACGCATCCTTATAATTCGAATCAAAATAGATGGCTTGCTCATAAAGCTGGCATGCCTTTCCGATATCTTTCCGGGCAAAAGCGATGTCACCCTCGAGTACAGAAACTGCCGGAGCCTTGTTGTCGGCCTTTCTTGCCATCTCCAGATAGGTTTCCGCCTCTTTCAGCTGTCCTACATCCAGATAGGCACGGGCCACGGAAGTCACAAGCTCCACATTTTTCTTGTTCTTGCCCTTCAGCAGTTCTCCGGCTGCGTCGGAAGCCTGCTCCGGATTCGTCTTTATCAGACTTTTTACTTTATCCACCCCCGCCTGCCATTCGGGCACCGGCGTTTGTGCGGCGAGCGTACCTGCAAACAGCATCGCTCCCAAACAAAATACAAATCTACGTTTCATGTTAGCATTCATTTTAGTTATTCATCCTTGACGTTCACCACGCGCACCGGTTGGGTGGCGGGGACCAATCCCGACTTCAATATAATCCGCTGTCCCCGGTCGGAAGCGAGGAAAGAGGCAAATCCCCACGGAAGTGCGCTCCGCGGATCATTCAACAAGGCATAGATGCTGCGTGCCAACGGATAATCACCGTAATACAAATACGCCTGATAGGGTTTGTAACTGTTGTCCGGCATGGCCTTGTCAGCAGCACTGACGGACATCAGCCGCACCTCTTTACTGAAAGAGAGCCCCGTACTGTCATTCCGGTCGCTCAGCCAGTTCACGCCGATAATACCGATGGCATCAGGCGTGCGGGCCACGTAGTCAATCACCTCCCTATTGGTTTTCAACGCTTTCAACTGACTGGAAAGCGGTACACCCTTACAGATGGAATCGACAGCAAAACGTACGGTACTGGAGTTCTTGTTGTCAAACACAAGACTGATATCCCCCAGACGGGAAGCCGGATAGATATCTTTCCACTGCTTCGCATCACCCGTCAGGATGCGGCGGATGTCCTTCACACTAATCAATGAATCCGGATTGCCAAGATGGGTTATCAATGCCAGCCCGTCCGTAGCAATCTTTATCTCCTGCGGAAAAAACTTCCGGCTATTGAAGGAATTCATCTCTTCGGGAGTCAGTCTGCGACTGGTTATTGCCAACCGCAGACTGTCCTTGAGCAAGAGGTTGACGGCATCGACTTCCGTCACATAACGGGGCACAATTCCTGCCAAGGGGAACAGTCCTTCGAACACGTCAATTTCTTCCTGCACAATAGGCTGGAAACTTTCGTCCGCAGCAATTGCAATCACACCGGAGGTATACGTATCCGTTTGTCCGTCCTTGGGCTTGCTTTGGCAGGCAGACAGCAGAGTCAGCAGCACCAGCAAGCCTGAAAGCTGAAGTTGTTTCACCGTTTTCATAACACACACACTTATTGTAATCTAAACATCACCGGTATCGTATATTTCACCGATACGGCCTTACCATTCTGCTTGCCGGGAATCCATTTGGGCATGGACATAATCACACGGACAGCTTCTTTATCCAGATAGGGGTCTACACCTCTCAGCACTTTCACATCACGCACCTTGCCGTCGGCACCTACCACAAACTGGCAGGTTACACGCCCTTGCGTACCGTTTTCCTGGGCAATGGTCGGATACTTCATATTCTTGCTGATGAACTGCATCATCTCGGCCTGACCACCGGGGAACTGGGGCATCTGCTCTACCATATCGAAAACCTTTTCAGGTTCCGGTTCGGCCTGCGTCACCACTTGTTTCAAGTCGGCGATGTCCTTGCCGTGTTCCTCGTCATTACCTTTCACGTCGGCAATGGAGATGGCAACTTTCGTTTCCGTCAGTTCTGTCTGGCTTTTTATTTCATCCTCGTCCCTCACTTCCTCATCCTTTTTGATGACGGGAGCGGTAAACTTAATGGAGCTTTTCAATGCAGGCGGCGGTGGGGCCACGGGCTCTATCCGCTTCATCTCTTCCTGCTTCACTTCCGGTTCTTCCAGCTGCGAAAGGGTAGTCACTTCGGTCATCACCTCTTTCTGTTTGGGGGTAGCCATCTTTATCAGCGTAGGGATACTGAAACCTATCAATGCAATTACAATTACCAGTATCACGGCAATGTTGTGCCGTCTGGGAGAGGTCTCACGCATCTTATAGGCTCCATATGCTTTGTTCTTACCACTGAACACGAGGTCACACCATGCTTGGGAGCTTAAATCTACTTTAGCCATATTCTTTCCTTTCTTTGGGTGTTACACATCATTCAGCAATGTTCTGGGACAATTCGCCCTTGCTTTCGTAGTTCTTCATCAAGAACTCGTCGGCTTCGGCAATATCCGTTATCACATACTTACCTATATTACATATCTGCATTTCATCGAGAGCATCAATCAGATTCTTGTACGAAGACTTATCGGTAGCCTTGATGATGACTGTCGGCGTATCCTTTCCGCTTTTTATCTCGGAAAGCTGTTTCCGGTAGTCATCCTCTGATATCTTAAGATCCAGTTTCTGCTGCTTCAGTCTGTTCACCTCGTTCACAGCAACTCTATTACGTTGCAGAAGCATTGCCCGCAGACCATCCGCCTGATAGGTAGTTTCCTTCAGTGAAGTATAGTCCTTGTAGTTAGGTTCCCCTTCGTAATAATACAACTTGTTGTCATCCCCCAGCAACAGCGTGATGGCTTGGGAAGCCTTGACTTTGGTCTGCTGCTCCTCGGTGATGGTCTTGTCATTGCTCGGCATGCTTATCTCCATGGTCTGAGGTTTGCTCAGTGAGGTACAAAGCATAAAGAAGGTAATCAGCAACATGTTCATGTCCACCATAGGTGTAAAGTCCACCCTGACAGTCATTTTCTTCTGCTTGCTTTTTCCACCTTTCTTGTTGCCGCTTTCTTGTATTTCAGCCATAATGTTTCCTTTCTTGTTCTACTTGTAACTCGTAGCTTGTCACTCCTCACTTGTGGTCTTCAGAGAAGTAATCAGGTTGTACCGGTTCTCTCTGAGGTCCTGAAGTGAGTTCATCACATTTTTTATTACGGAATAAGGAGTATTGGCATCTGCCTTGATGGCAATGCGCAAATCACTGTTCACTGCACGGGCGTTGCGTACCCAGGCCTTGAACTGATTGTCAATACTGTCTGTCGGTATCCCCTCATTCTTCAATACAGCATCTTGCTGGTCTTGCGGCAAGTCGAGGTATTTCTTCATACTCTTCATCGGCACACCAAAGGTAGACGCCAGCATGAATTTTTTAGTTTCCTCCGGAGTGAAAGTCACTCCATACTCCTGCCCCATAGCTTCCAGCACTTCGCGCAAGTCGGACTGCTTGTCCAAACTCATAAATACTTTTCCGCTCGGATCGACCAATATCTGGAGTACATTTGTCTCCGGAATCTTAATCTCGGATACAGAGGCGGGAGTCGTTACTTGTACCGGCTCTTTCTTCACGAACGTAGAAGTCAGCATGAAGAAGGTCAGCAGCAGTACAGTTACGTCACTCATCGCCGTCATATCGATGAACGTACTTTTCTTTTTTATTTTCGCTCTGCCCATAATCGTTTCATTGAAAATTAAAATTGAGAATTCATTCGTTGAATAGATAATAGAAGCCTACGTCACAGCGCAGCTCCAACTATCAGCAGTCAACTATTTATGGGTAGCTGCAAAAGTCTGCACGATGGAGAAACCAACCTCATCGAGGCTGTAAGTCAACTTGTCAATCTTGTTTGTATAATAGTTGTAGGAGATAACGGCCAATGCACCGGTCAAGATACCGAAGGCAGTATTAATCAAAGCCTCAGAAATACCTTGCGACAGAGCCATGGAGTCGGCTGAACCTCCGGCTGCAAGGGCGGCAAATGAACGGATCATACCGATAACTGTACCGAGCAATCCCATCAATGTACCTAAAGTCGTGATGGTACCAATAATAGGAAGATTCTGCTCCATCATCGGCAGTTCCAGCGCAGTGGCTTCTTCCAATTCCTTCTGGATGGCAAGCAGTTTCTGGTCTTTGGACAGCTCTGTGTCATTCTCCATCTCGGCATACTTCTTCAAAGTGGCATTTACCACATTGGCTACAGAACCACGTTGTGAATCGCAGATTTGTTGTGCCTTCTTCATATCACCTTCAGCCAAGGCTGCTTTGATGTTAGCTACGAATTTCACCAATGACCCCTTACCAAAGGCAGCGCCAATGGCAATATAACGTTCAATACTCAGTGCGATGACAGTCAGCAAAAGCGTTTGAATTACAGGAACAATGAATCCACCTTTATAGATGGTACCGAGGAAGTTACCCGGCAACGGATGGTTGTTCGGGTCGTTGTTCATAAAGTTGGAGGGATTTCCCAACACAAAGTGAAAAATAAGCACGGCGATGATAAAACAGATTACGATTACCCAACCGGCGGATCTGATGCCTTTAAAAGAGGCTGCTTTTTTTTGAGTAGTTTCCATGATGAAAAGTTTAATTGTTGGTATTTAAATAGAGTTTTGAAAATAAAGCATAGGGATACGACTTCCCGCTTACGAACCGACAGGGCGTAATCATCCTTGCAACCTTAACTAACATATATGTACACTAAAGGTCACCTGCCTTCAGTCTCTTCAAGACAATAAGGAGAAAAAGGGGGAAATCAATAAGAAGAAAAGTTGGCTAAATCAAAATCCGCCGAAGCGTATAAATATAGTAATCACTGCCCGTCAATGCATAGTACGGGTCTTTATCTGAGTAGTATAATTTAGAGCGGCCTTGCACGAGTAGATTCTCGTGGTTGGATAACATCAAAAGAATGTTTCTGAGGAAAAGATTGTCTTCAATCACCCTGCGCAAACGCTGTTGATGAGAAGAGTAAGTTTCGGAAACCGGTTTGTTTCCCAGTTCGACATCCGTAGTCCATGCGAACTTGGTATTCGTGAACAATGAATTCTTCTTGTCAATACTATTGTCGGAAGTAGAAGAACATGAAGATAAAGAAGCGGAAACTTCAGCAGTTCCGGCCATTCTGTCATCCACCTGCACCAGGTCAATGGCTTTACCGCTAATGCTGCAAGTCAACATCAGTAGCATGCATATCCAGAATGTCTTTACAGTTGTTTTCATGTCGTCTAATGATTCTACAATAAATAACAGATGTCTCTCTTATTTGTTTTACAGCTATGTTACTTTCTTTTGTAAAAAGATTAAATTGTTCACTGATTAAAGGATTTACTATACCTTTTAATACTCTGTAAAGGTACGAAGAATATATGAAATACGAAAGTGGGAATAGGATATAAAATACTGATTTTAAACGTTTTTAATCATTCATTTAGCACCTTAATTCGGGAATTAATCTGATGAATATACGATGAATAATTATATATAATAAGGTATAGTGATTAGCGGTAGAAACGGAATGTTAGAGGAGAGGTATATAAAACGAACAAAGCCTCCGTATCCTTATCAGACACGGAGGCTTCTTCTGAAAACG
>NZ_QSOX01000035.1:0-17416 GCF_003466325.1 Bacteroides sp. 4_1_36 | reverse complement strand
CTCTCACGTACGGTTCTTAGGGGAGAAGGGGGCAGCAATGCCCTTGACTTACCCGATATACAGAAACAGGGCGATTTCTTCGTGGAATCCCCGATTATTCTTTTGGCGGCTATTATATGGTATTTGCGCATCTACCAGGACGGAAAATACTGCACGTTCCCTCACGCGATAGAATTTCTGAACAAGCCGTATGCCGATATTTTCACAATTCTTACCTCGTATCCGTCTTTGGAAAACTACCTTTCCCCGTTCATGGACGCCTGGCAAGGGGGCGCACAAGACCAGTTGCAAGGCCAGATCGCTTCGGCAAAAATCCCGCTTTCAAGGATGATTTCCCCGCAGCTTTACTGGGTGATGACCGGTGATGATTTCACGCTCGACCTGAACAATCCCGAACACCCTAAAATCCTGTGTGTCGGTAACAATCCCGACAGGCAGAACATCTATTCAGCCGCCCTCGGACTGTACAACAGCCGTATCGTAAAATTGGTGAACAAGAAGGGACAACTGAAGTCTTCCATCATCATAGACGAGCTGCCCACGATTTACTTTCGCGGTATTGACAATCTCATTGCCACCGCACGAAGCAACAAGGTGGCGGTATGTCTCGGCTTCCAGGACTTCTCTCAGCTGACCCGTGACTACGGTGAAAAAGAAGCGAAGGTAATCCAAAATACGGTGGGCAACATCTTCAGCGGTCAGGTCGTGGGAGAAACGGCTAAGAACCTTTCGGAACGCTTCGGTAAGATACTCCAACAGCGGCAGTCCATTTCCATCAACCGGCAGGACACCTCCACCTCCATCAACACGCAGATGGATTCGCTCATTCCGGCATCGAAAATAGCCAACCTCTCACAGGGTACATTCGTGGGCAGCGTAGCGGATAACTTCGGGGAAGAGATTGACCAGAAGATTTTCCATGCCCGCATTATTGTCGATAATGAGAAGGTAGCAGCGGAAACCAAAGCCTACAAGAAAATACCCGTCATCAACGAGTTCAAGGATGCGGACGGCAACGACATCATGCAACAGCAGATAGACCGGAACTATTCCCAGATAAAAGCGGACGTGGTGCGGATAATCGAAGATGAGATGACCCGTATAAAGAACGACCCTGATTTGAAACACCTGATACCACAGGAAGAAAATGACAAGGATAATGAATAGCCATTGAAAGGCCGCTTTTTTATTTTAGCCTGCAAAGGTCGTCCCGTGCCTTTTGGATTGAGCAAGGTCGAGCCCTACGGGTTTTCGGGGAAATCTTCCGCGCTCCGCTTGCGGTATTTTCCCGAAAAGCCTTGCACAATCCGGCACGGAACGGTAAGGCAGGCAAGAAATAAAATACCGGCTCGCCGGTCGGAATTGTTTAACTAAAAAACAAGTTATGAGCAATACAAGAGTGGTCAATATCCGCAAGGAATCCTGTGATGTATATATAGGAAGAGCGGGACAAGGGAAAGACGGTTATTTCGGAAATCCGTTCAGGCTGGAAGCGACAATGACAAGGGGCGGCACGCTGGACCGTTACAGGAAGTATTTCTACTATCGTTTAAGTACGGATGAAAAGTTCCGCAGACGAATCGGAGAATTGCAGGGCAAGACATTGGGGTGTTTCTGCAAGCCGAATCCTTGTCATGGGGACATCATCAAGGAATACTTGGAACGCATGGAGGGATGTACCGATGAAATAGCCATAGAAAAGACCTACTGGAAAGGAGTGGCTTATCCAGTTCGGGAAATCCAAGTCGGTAATGACATTTTCAGGGTGTCAGTAAAAAGCCTGTGCGATGAGCTGGTGAACGATATGCATAACGGCATTTATGAAGCGATGGAAGCGAGCGAGGAGATTGACGGTTACTGCACGGATGAGGAACTATGTACACTGACCGATGATGACCTGTACAGAATGTGCTGCTGAAATAAAATTCAAACAATAAAAAACAGAAATGACATGAAAAAGAGAAGCAACTTTACACCGATGAAAAGATTCCATGAGATTCTTGACAATTATGGTCTGAAACTGATGGAGGTGGGAACCAACCACCTGAGAGTATTTTTTGGCAACCGGAAATTGTTCGACTACTATCCGCTGAGAATGAAACTGTTTGATTACCGGCAGTGGCAGCAACTGACCTATCCGTCGGTCATGGACGGTACGGACAAATGGGAAACGGAACTGGAAGGAATCATCAACAGCCTTATGGTATCACCGCAATAAACATTGACATTATGCACAAGAAAAACAGACAGACGCTCGTTTGGGATAACATTCCTGAATGGGCGATTTTCGCATTGGAGTACGGCATCGAGGAAGAATTGTTCCTGCCGAACGAGGATTTGGAAATGATAAGCCGGTTCATCGGCGAGAATTTCCCGAACGGCTACACGATGAGTGTGGATTGGGAATCATGCACGGAGTTCAACCCACGTCCGGCATTCGGGAAACCGTGCAAGACTCACAAGGTGACTTTTGTAACAAACTAAAACTACCTGCTATGAGAAAGATAACATTAAGCGAATACAATTCCATCCCGAAGGATTACCGAGGGATCTGGACCGTGGAGCGTTGGGACTTGCCGAATTGGGCGGAAATACGCGAAAAACACATGGGAAAGCGCACCATGATGGTATATGACAAGGGAACATGCCTGCTGGTGGAAGGACTCGGATTTGAAATCGTGGATGATAGTATCTGGAAAAAGGCGGATGAAGTCAAGAAGGAAATAGGTAGCCATTTCCTGAAATTCTACTGTGAGCAGGGACGTGAACCTCATTATGCGGACTGCACTATCCGGTGGTGCGACACGCTGGAAACGGAAGAAGTGAGGATTGCGCTGGCGATGGATTCCGACAACGAAAAGGACGATGAGATATTCTTCTACTGCGACAGCTTGGAAAATTTAAAATCACTGGCGGATAAAGGTAAGGAGGATTTCATCATAGCCGGATGCATTGGTTTCGGGATATACGAAGAATTGTTACAAACAACTTAAAAACATCAGACATGAAAATCAAATGTCAGGAACACTACGAGAATACCGTCAAGTATGCGAAAAGCATCGGTGATGAAACGTTGAGCAAATGTATTGAACGGCTCAAGCAATGGGAGGTCAACTCCAATGGCAGGTATGAAATCGAACTGTACACCGATTTCGCACCATATTCATTCGGTTTCGCTGAAGTGGCGAAAGACGGGACAAGGGGCGTTGTCGGAGGGCTTCTCTATCACGGCAAGCCGGATCGGTCATTTGCTGTAATGATTGGTGGACCGTTTCACGGCTGGAGCATACACACTTGAAAAATCGTTTCGCAGTTTGTGTTGAGCGAAAAAAGCGCAGAAGTACTCAAAATCTGATTACCTTTTACACTTTCTTCGCTCATATTTTATTTCCGTCTGCTCATTCTGAAATCTCCAAAATCAGAAAGCTAAAATCTGTATTTGACGGATTAAAAATCAATTCTCGCAGGTTTTCCGCAAAAATCAAAGATTAAATCGTTATATGGCAAATTTAGATACCGGCAATATTTCTTTTTCAGGTGTTACTTTTATTGATATGCTATTTTTGCAATCTGTCTATTAATTGAGAGCGAACAAGGTCGTACCCCAACTGAGGATTGAACTCCCTCTCCGGACGGATAAGATTTTGTGTATCTCCTAAGAACTCAGAGTCAGACATCTTCTCTTCCATATTATTAATGAACTGTTTGTATGTCGGTGGTTGTTGAACAACAAAAGACATATAACGGTGGTAACAACGCATAATTTCTTCGACATCAACTGATGCTTCAGACAAAGCGACATACAAGTCAAAAAGGTCTCGCCCCTTTTTCCTTTGGTACAAGGCTCTCAGTTTTGTTCCCAACAGTTCATTTAAACGATATGTTGTTACTCCGCACTTGCCTGAGAACCAACTATTTTCCATTTCAAATGGTATTTTGACTAATCCAAGTTCATTAAAATGCTCAAAACAGTTTATCTCGATTTTTAAGCGTAGAGGAATTGTGGGAGGTATTTCCGATTCCATACGAAACAACATCGTGTTATTATATCGTTTTTGTTTTGTTACTCTATCCGGCAAAAAATCCAAAACTTCCCCAAGTCTGAACATTATTGGCTTTATCGGTCCGGGAGTAATTTGAACTAAGTCAATATCTTCACTATATCTGGGCTGTGGCGTCAGATATAGTTTATGGAGTGCAGTTCCTCCCCTGAATGCTAATTGTGAAGCAAGAAACTCATCGCTAAAAATAGCGACTAACGCACGTGATATAATGAGGTCTTGCTCTACTTGTGCGTTGTCATTCCATGGAACTATCTTATTCCATTGAGTGATGGCTGTTCTGTTTATCATATTTCGTCAGTTTCTATTATCGTATTTACAAAAATTTTCCAACGGTTATTCCTTTCCGCGCAATCTTTTGGTTTATTTATAGTTAGAGGAATATATTTGAAACGCTTTACATATGAAGTCAATTCCATATATAGCGTATCTGCAATTTCTGCTGCATTTAGAACTTCATCCAGTATATATCCCAGTCGTTGTATAGTTGCGATTGATGTATAACCAAACAACTTATTGGAAGCACCACGAAAATCTAATTTTTCTGTAAGTTCTTCCAATATAGTAGATGCTCTTGAAAGTCCACCTATATATTGCTCATATTGTACAATGTCAAGAGCTGTCAATTCTGCATTCGAATAATATATCACTCCTGTTTCAGAATTTTTTGATAACAAAAAATCTGTTGGAATTTCCTTGCGGTATACCCAAACAAGTGTATTGTTCTTTGATTGCGAAACAGAAGACTTTGGAAATACCGACATTACAGAAAATTTCTGTGGACGTTGATGAGCTGCACCATGAATTTCTGCCGCATTTAAGAGACTAATATAATAAGGCTTGTTTAGATACGACATCAACTGATCTATGTAATATATCGGTGGTACCATTCTTTTGGCAGCATAATGAGGAGGAATAATAACGTAGAAACCTTTATAGACCGGATATATTATACCTTGTGATGATATACGGAACAAATCATTTTTAATGACCTGCTCTGAATAATGTGGCAATGCCAACCTAATTTCTTCAACCGAAAAAGTTGGAAATCCACTTATCTCTCTATCTCTAATCCATTCACGTATTGTCATAATGCGTAATTTTAGTGCAAAGGTACTCAAAAAATGATTACCATTGCACTAAAAAGATGCGCATTTTCGTTCAAAGGGTAATTTTTCCATATTCTTCCATAAACTACCATCCTAAGTCACGCTTCACTCACTAAGTCCCTCTGAGAAGGTAACTCGGAGGACGATACCTTTCACGTTCAGGCCTCCGGTTTTCGTACAAAAAATTCCCTGCGGTAATTTTTCTTCGAAAAAACGTTCCGGTATCGCCGTCCGAGTTGGGTGAAAAGGTCGGGACTTAGCAAGCGAAGCGACCTACGACGCATAGAACAAGGTCAAGACAAAACCTGACGGGAGTACTTTATAAAATTCAGACCGTCCCAATTGGAACATCTATCCTATCATAAATCCTTTTCCTTTCGGTCGCCTGTCTTATGAGAAATACAAGGAAGTAGGGACAAAAGCAGCTCGCTCTCAACTCTGCATAATATAGGTTTTCTTTTTCCCTCTTCGTCCCTTTCCCTGCTTCGGTTTCTCTCTGCCTTCCCGTACCTTGTGGCCCGCCCTTTTCCCTCTGTTTTTTCCCTTTTTCGTTTTCGTGCTGTCACCCTGCGGTGAAACGTGATGACAAATGATGTAATATGTAGTTCAACTAATTAAAAATCAATTATTTATCAAATTTTGCTATATATATTTGCGGTGACAATAGTAGTTATCAACTCTAAAAACTCAAAGTTATGGCAAAGAAAAATGTGAGGGACGAACCCCTGAAGCCGCAAGTGAGCGAGAACGAACAGATGAGTGACATCGTGTTCATACTCGACAAGATGGAACTGATTTTACAGGCGGTGTCAAAAATCGGAAAGGACGGGAAATACAGCACCGTTCCGGCAGACAAGGAACACAGCAACTCCTTCCTGAAAATCGACCGGTACGCCAACATGTTCGAGAATTTCGTGAAAAACTTCTGGAGCCAGCTCAAAGACCCGACCCGTTTCGGCATCCTCTCCGTCAAGGCGGATACGCTGGACAGCCCGGAAGTGAAGCAGGCCATCGAAGACCTCGCCGCCGGAAAGCAGACAAAAGCCGTGGAAGACTTCCTCAAAAAATACGAAATCGTTCCACGCGACAAGGAAAACCAAAGTATCAACAATCAAAATCAAGAAGAAATGGCAAAGAAAAATGAGACACAGCAGCAGGCCACCCAAGGTGACGGCACGCAGCAACCCAAGTACCGCTACAACGAGTCCATGATCAACTGGGAGGAACTGAAGAATTTCGGACTTTCCCGTGAATACCTCATGGAGCGCGGTCTCCTTGACCAGATGCTCAGGGGCTACAAGACCAACCAGGTGGTACCCATCAGCATGAATTTCGGCTCCGCCGTATTACGTACCGATGCACGACTGTCATTCCAGCAGTCCGTGGGAGGCCCTATCGTATTAGGTATCCACGGCATCCGCCAGAAACCCGAACTCGAACGCCCGTACTTCGGTCACATCTTCTCCGAAGAGGACAAGAAGAACCTGTTGGAGACAGGCAACATGGGGCGTGTGGTGGAACTGAAAGGGCGCAACGGCGAATACATCCCTTCTTTCATCAGCATCGACAAGCTCACCAACGAGGTGGTCGCCATGCGCGCGGAAAACGCCTACATCCCGCAAGAAATCAAAGGTGTGAAACTGACCGACCAGGAAATCAACGACCTGCGGGAAGGCAAGAAAGTGTTCATCGAAGGCATGATTTCCAATAACGGCAAGGAGTTCGACGCCCACATCCAGGTCAACGCCGAACGCAGGGGCATCGAATACATCTTCGAGAACGACAAACTCTTCAACCGACAGTCGCTGGGCGGAGTGGAACTTACCAAGCAGCAGATTGAAGACCTCAACGCGGGCAAGGCCATCTTCGTGGAGGGTATGGAGCGCAAGGACGGTGAGTTGTTCTCCTCGTATGTCAAGCTGGACGAGGCCACGGGCAGACCTTCCTACACACGCTACAATCCCGATTCCCCGGAGGGAGCGCGTGAAATTTACATCCCGAATGAAATAGGCGGCGTGAAAATCACCGCCGAGGAACAGCAACAACTGCGCGAGGGCAAAGTCATCTTCCTCAACGACATGGTGAACCGCAAGGGCGAGGAGTTCTCCTCCTTCATCAAGGCGGATTTGGAAACGGGACGCCTGAGCTACTCACGCACGCCGGACGGCTTCGAGCAGCGTGCCGAGTTCAAGATACCGGAAAAGGTATGGGACGTAAAACTGACGAGAAACCAGCGTGCCGACCTCCAGAGCGGCAAGGCGGTACTGGTCGAGGGCATCAAAGGCTACGATGGAAAGACCATCTCGCAGTATGTCAAGGCGAACTTCAACCAGGGCAGGCTGGACTTCTATAACGAGAACCCGGACCGCAAGCGTGACGCATCGCAGCGCAACGTGGTGGCGAACGCCCAGAAGCAGGGACAGGAACAGGCTGGCCGCAAGTCCAAGGGGGCAAGCATTGCCTGAGCGTGAATCAGAATGAATGTCAAATCAAAAAAACAGAAATATGAACGTAAACAATAAAAACAACACGCCATTCAAGGCGGAAGACGTGAACTGGGAAGAACTCGCGGGAATCGGGATCCTGAAGGACGAGCTGGAAATGTCGGGGGAACTTGATACGTTGCTCAAGGGAGAAAAGACAGGAGTGATGTCACTCAGCCTCGTGCTGCTGGGCGTGGACGTGGTGATGGACGCCACCCTGCAACTGGTGCGCAAGGACGACGGGGCACTGATTGAAATCCTCGGTGTCAAGCCGGTGGCCTGACAAACGCTCATCCATTATAACAAGTAAAAAATGTCAAACCGCCGTTTCCCGTTTTCCGGTTCCGGTAGCGGGGAACGGCTTAAATTTTATCCGAACATGAAAGCAATCATTGCAGAAAAACCGAGTGTCGGCATGGATATAGCCCGTGTGGTCGGGGCTACCGACAAGAAAGACGGCTACTGTACAGGTAACGGGTATATGGTCACGTGGGCGTTGGGACACCTGGTGTCGCTCGCCATGCCCGGTGCGTATGGCTACACGAAAACCTCCGCCGAAAACCTCCCGATGCTGCCGGACCCGTTCCGTCTGGTGTCCCGCCAGGTCAGGACGGACAAAGGGATGGTGACGGACATCGCCGCCGCCAAACAACTGAAAATCATCGACAGCGTGTTCGACCGGTGCGACAGCATCATCGTGGCTACCGACTGTGCCCGTGAAGGGGAACTTATCTTCCGCTGGATATATTCCTACTTAGGCTATACCAAACCGTTCAAACGCCTGTGGATCTCCTCTCTCACCGACGAGGCCATCCGCGAGGGTTTGGCGAACCTCCGGGACGGCAGCGACTACGACAGCCTGTATGCCGCCGCCGACTGCCGGGCAAAGGCGGACTGGCTGGTGGGCATGAACGCGAGCCGTGCCCTGGCGGTAGCCTCCGGCTCGGCGAACAACTCCATAGGACGTGTACAGACCCCGACGCTCGCCATGGTCTGTGCCCGCTTCAAGGAGAACCGGAATTTCGTCTCCACCCCTTACTGGCAGCTGCACCTCACGCTGAAACGGCAGGACGCGCACCGCATGTTCATCCACACGGAAGAGTTCAAGGAAAAGGATGCGGCAGAGGCGGCATACCGGAAAATCACTTCCGGTTCTGTGGCGACAGTCACTGGGTCGGAACACAAGAGGACTTTCCAACAGGCCCCGCTTCTGTACGACCTGACCACGCTCCAGAAAGATTGCAACGTCCATTATGACCTGACAGCGGAGAAGACCCTCTCCATCGCCCAATCCTTGTATGAAAAGAAGCTTATTTCTTATCCGAGGACGGGAAGCCGCCATATCCCGGAGGATGTCATGCGGCACATTCCTTCCTTGCTGGGAAAAGTGGTTTCCATGCCGGAATTCAGGGAATACGGACAGTCTTTCGACATGTCCGATCTGAATACCCGCAGCGTGGATGACACGAAAGTGACCGACCACCATGCCCTGATTATCACGGGCATTTCACCCGAAGGGTTGTCCGAGGCGGAATCTACCGTTTACACCCTGATAGCCGGAAGGATGCTGGAAGCATTCTCGCCACCCTGCGAGAAGGAACTTTTGGTCATGGAATGTGCCTGCGAGGGAATGGCGTTCCGTTCCCGCTCTTCCTCCATTGTCAGACCGGGCTGGCGCGGCGTGTTCGCCAGAAAGGAGGACAGGGAGAAGGACGAGCCGGAACGTGACGGGGGGACGGCGGAGTTTGCCGAAGGCGAGACTGTTCCGGTCATGGGACACGGGATGGCGCAGAAGAAGACCCTACCCAAGCCGCTGTACACGGAGGCCACCCTGCTGGCGGCGATGGAGACCTGCGGGAAAAACATCACGGACGAACAGGCAAAGGAGGCTATCAAGGAATTGGGCATAGGCACACCCGCCACCCGTGCCGCCATCATTACCACCCTTATCAAACGTGACTATATCGCCCGCTCCGGCAAAAGCATCATCCCGACCGAAAAAGGGATGTATATCTATGAGGCGGTGAAGGACATGCGTGTGGCGGACGTGGAACTGACGGGAAGCTGGGAGAAGACCCTGGCGCAGGTGGAGAGGCATACCCTCGATACGGAAACCTTCATGCAGTCCATCCTGGATTACACCCGCAGGGCAACCGAAGAGATCCTGCGTCTGGATTTTCCGGCGATGCAGGAAAGGGCATTCACCTGCCCCAAGTGCAAGACGGGAAAAATCATCCTCCGTTCCAAAGTGGCCAGGTGCGACCATGACGGGTGCGGGCTGCTGGTGTTCCGCCGTATTCTGAACAAGGAACTGACCGACACCCACATGGAACAGCTTTTCTCCTCCGGCACCACCAGACTCATCAAGGGGTTCAAGGGAAAGAAAGGTGTACCGTTCGATGCCGCCGTCACCTTCGATGCGGAATACAACACGGTATTCTCGTTCCCGAAAACCGGGAACGGAAAGAAAAAATAACACCGTCATTCCAATTCGCGGGCAAAGGTAGCGCACCGCCTTTTTCCACCGGCAAGGTCAGGCCCTCCGGGTTTCGGGGAAAATCATCCTCGCGCCGCTCCGGTATTTTCCTCCGAAAACCTTGCCTGTGGAGGCGGTACGCATCCCGGCCCTTGAAATTGGAAAAGACTGTTTCACCCGTTAATACCGGAATGTCATGAAAACAAGGGAATATATCGACAAGATTCAAGCGAACAGATGGGTACGGACCATCGCATTGGGCTTTGCAGCCTTCATCGTGTTCAGTTATATGTACACACGGGGCATATCCCCCGTGTGGGCTGCGGTAGCCATCGTGTGTTTTAGGGGATTCTTCAGGTTCCTGTACCGGATAGCTTGCCTTCTGGTGGCTGCGGCCATACTTTTCTGCATACTCAGTTTTCTGGTATCCTGACAATATTTGACCATGAAACATAACTGCCATACAAAATCAAGTGGAACCTTACAGAACAGAGCTGTCTTCCGGGACGGCTCTTTTTGTTTTCCGCCCTCTGTGGAACCGGAAACCATAACGACAGGAATAAAAGGAAAAGGGATGAAAACACAGACTTGGCATACCGGAAACTACCGGGCAAAGTTGGCAAATGCCTTTGTTCGGACGGCAAGGTCAAGCCTTGCGGTTTCGGAAAAAATCATCCTCGCCGGAGGCTTGCGGTATTTTTCCCGAAAACCTTGCCTTACCGAAGGCATCTGCCGTCGGGCCCTTGTAGTTCACGGGCTGCCAAAGCCCGAATATTCACAATTAAAAAAAATAAAGAGACATGAACCAAGCATTTGCAACAAGCGCACCGCCGGCTCCCATGAGGATGCCCATGCCGGTAACGAGAAGAAAAAGGACGGTGGAACCCGAACCTGCCGTCAAGTTCCCGCCACGGGGGACGACAGGGCCGGTACACATCTCCACCCTGTTGAACCCGATTCTGGAAATCAGCCGCCATCCCGACAGGAACAGGCTGCTGGCCAAACTGTTCAGTGAAGAATAAAACCCAGTAATAACTTTTAATACATCAAATTATGTTTTTTACAGCAATCCACCAGATGATGACCGAAGGCGTGGATCTCACGCTTGTCATCCGCAAAGCGAACGGACAACTGACAGTATCCTTACTGCCGAAGTCGAACGGGCTGAAGGACGAAGCCCAGAACCACCTCGTACCACTGACCGTCAGCGGGCATCCGCAGGAACTGGACGCAGGCTTCCTACAAGCCGTAGCACGTCCTATACAGAAGACTACCGGACTGATTTCCAACATGGCGCAGTTCGAGGCGCAGGCTGAGAAGGCAGCGTCCGAGAGCAAGGCGGCAAAGGAGACCAAAGCGAAGGAGACGAAGGAGGAAAAGGAGAAGCGGGAGAAGTACGAGAAACATTTCAAGAAAGCGGAGGAACTGATCGCTGCCAAGAACCACAAGGAGGCGGTTACCGCACTCGGACAGGCACGTCTTTACGCCAAACCGCAGGACCAGAAGAAGATTGACGAGATGGTGGCGGAACAGACAAAGGCGATGAACAAGGGCAGTCTGTTTGAACTGATGGAAGAACCGGCTCCGCAGCCACAACAGCCGCAGGCACAACCGGCAGCCGCACCAGTCCAACAACCGCGGCAGGCTCCACAGTATCCTCAGCAACCGCAGGCACAGAGACCGATGGCGGCTCAGGCTCCTGGCGGACAGCAGAGACCGGCAGCCAATCCTCAGCAACAGCAGACAATGTGGCCACCGCAACAACCGCCGCAGGGACCGGCACAATATTACGCCCAGCCACAACCGCAACCCTATATGGGACAGCAGCCAGTACCGCAACAGGCTCCACAACCCGCACACGGGGGATACCATGGGACACATTGGCAGGAGCCGGTACAGCACCCTGAAGAACTCTCCCCACATTATCACGCCGGAGAGGATGAACCCAATTACCGTCCGGAGGATTACGAGGAATATCCCGATTTTCCGCAGTCCATGTTAGAAAATCATGTCTCACAATATCAAGCAGTATAAGATTATGGCACTCGAAGTAACAGGAATGGCACGCTCATTCACATTCAAGAAAGGCAGCGGAATGGTAACGCTCGATGATCCCAACCCGTCGGACAGCCCCGAAATGGTCATGAGCTATTACTCCAACTTCTACCCGGAGCTGACAACGGCAACGGTACACGGACCGGTCATCAAGGACGACAAAGCCGTGTACGAGTTCAAGACCACCATCGGGACCAAAGGATAGGAAGCATGAAGAAGGAACGAAAGAAAAAGAACAACAAGAAAAGGAAACCATGTGTACCATTGGACGAACAACAGTCAAGGCAGCTGGCGAGGCTCATCATCGGCCAGACGCGGAGGAATGTACGGTACGGCGTGAACAGGGAAGAACGGATTGCGGCTCCAAGCGGGGCCGTAATTCTTTTCTAAGCACAGCCTTCATACCGCTGGCACAGAATAATCTTACCGTGGATTGTTACGACAGCGGCGAATGCAACAGTATAAACGTAATCACGCGGGATAACTACGAATTCCTGCGTGATTCGTATTTCAGGTATTCCCTGCTATTGCAGAAGGAGGGCGTACACATGCCAGGAAACAGTATCGGGGAAGGCATCGCCAATCTGTACGATGAAATGAACACGCTTGTCGGTGACGAACTGCATGTCAACATCGAGCAGGAAGCCGGCAGGCTTTTCTTCCGGCTGTGGAAATACCACAAGTGGGGAAGTTTCACGCTGTACTACTTCCCGGTGAAGTTTCTGGAATCGCTCAATCCCATTTTAAGGAGGATTGCCATTACCTTTATCCATAAACTGATGAAAGCAAACGGCATTGATACATTCGTGGATTACGAAGAATCGGACTTTTTGTTTGAAATGCTTTCGGAGGATGACGGCAGCGACCCGGAGGAGTGGAAAGAACGCATGAAACTGCTGGACTCCTATCAGGAAGGGAAAATCGGCAGGCTGCTCAAACGGGTGGAATCGAAATCCTACTACAAGAACCTGCCGAAAGCACTGGATACATACGAACCCCAAAACGGGTTTGAACAGCCTTTGGTCGATGCGATGAAACGGGGTCTCCCGTTTCTGACGCCTGCACGGGGCATCATGCAATACGCTTATGACGCCTATTACTCGGAGAATCCGGACTTCCACCCGATGTACCTGCAACAGCAGATAAGGGTCGTGTATGACATCAACGACATTGTATCCGACTATCTCGTTGACTATTACAATTCCTGTAGCAGGGAGACCTACGACATCACTCCGGTGACTGCCCTTGACCTGTCGCCCGATACCGAAGAACTGTTCAGCATGGACGATTACCCGGAACGGTTCTTTCGGTGGGCGGACGAATTCATATCTTTAATCAGTTGAATTATGTTGGAAACGAATGAACTTACCCAAAAATTGAGGACGCTGCTCCATCCGAGGGCGGCGTTGATTGCCTATTCAGGCGAGAAAGACAACTCTTATGCCTCTGACAACAACTATTTTGTTGAGATAAGGGATATAGACGATAACGGAATGATGGGAGAAGGCCGGCCCGTCACGGTGGATTTCATGAACGAACTGGTGCGCGGTTATTCCGAAAGCCACAGCACCACGCCATACGGAAGGATTCCGCCCAATATGCTGTGGTGCGACCCGCGCAAGGGCAGTGAGAGGTATATCTGGTACAACTCCCCACAGAAACGGATGATGTTTTTCAAGGAATCCCTTCAAGTAGAGAATGCAAAATACAACCTGCCGGGAGTCATTTACGTGGCAGGTGGCAGTTCGTTGAGTATATATGCTTACAAGGACAAGAAACTGACGGAAAAGACGGAGCTTTATGCCGCACCGTTCTTCAACGTGACAGGGGCAAATGTCTGTCTGGGTTCCGCTAAAATAGACAAGCCGAGAGATTTGACCTACAAAAACCTGTTGGAGTATTGGGAGAAGAAGTTCTGGCTGACGGAGTTTTCACACCTGGGCGGAGGGGGCAACCCGACCAGATCAAACCTGATATTGGTGACAAAGGCCGCAAAGGACAAGCCTTTCAACCTCGACGAACTGAAACCTTTGAATAACTTGAAATTGAAAGATATATTGAAATGAAAAGAGTACACTACATAGATAACTATCTGCTGAACCCGCAGCACCCGGTCACGGTGAACCTGATCGGCGCGGGAGGAACCGGCTCGCAGGTATTGACCTGTCTGGCACGGCTGGACGTGACATTGCGGGCACTCGGACATCCGGGATTGTTCGTAACACTTTATGACCCGGACATAGTGACGGATGCCAACATCGGTCGCCAGCTTTTCGGCTGTTCCGACCTTGGACTGAACAAGGCGCAATGCCTGATTACCCGAGTGAACAATTTCTTCGGCAATGACTGGAAAGCGGTACCGGATATTTTCCCGACCGTGCTGAAAGATGCCAGACGGGATGACATGGCGAATATCACCGTCACCTGTACCGACAACATCAAGTCACGGCTTGACTTATGGAACGTATTGAAAGCCGTGCCCACCTCGAATTACCGTGATTACGAAACACCGCTTTACTGGATGGATTTCGGGAACACACAAAGTACGGGTCAGGTTGTGTTGGGAACCATACCCAAGAAAATAAAACAGCCCGCTTCCGAGTTGTACAAGACTGTCGATTCGTTGAAGGTCATTACCCGGTTCGTGAAATACGCGAGGGTGAAGGAGGCGGATTCAGGACCGAGCTGCTCCTTGGCGGAGGCGTTGGAAAAGCAGGACTTGTTCATCAACTCCACACTGGCACAACTCGGATGCAATATCCTTTGGAAGATGTTCCGTAACGGGATGTTGGAACATCACGGGCTGTTCCTTAATTTAGAAACGATGAAAGTGAATCCGATAATGATATAACTTGTTTAAAAGAGGATGAGCCAAATGCAAATTTTGTAAGAATCAAATCTAAACGAACATAATTTCACTTTACGCACATGTTAATAATTACCTGTCAATCCATTCCTTAAGCCTCTGCGCCTTTTCCTTACTCACTTGTATTTCCGTTTTCGGATAACCTTTCAAACGGACAATCAACTTTCCTCCAAAATAATTACCGAGGAACAAAACGTGCTCTACATTGATAATATATTGGCGGTTTGCCCGGAAGAAATAGTCGGGATTCAGTTGGTGTTCAAGTTCATCCATTGACACATTGACCACTTCGGAAGTGCCGTTGTTAAGACGGAGATATACAATCTTGTTTTCTGTTTCGATGTGGTTGATGTCCGAAACGCGCACGGTCTTATATCCGTCACGGTAAGGAAGCAAGAAACGCTCCCGATAACGGAACTTGTTCTTCTGTAAGGCATCGAAAAGCTGCTGTAGGTTTTCGTCGGTGTAATTCTTACCGGCTTTGGCCGCCTTGTCAATGGCCGCTTCAAGTTCATCCGAATCCAACGGTTTCAGAAGATAGTCGAAACTGTTGAACTTGAATGCTTGTACCGCATATTCGTCGTATGCGGTGGTAAATATGATGGGTATGGTTGCCGGGGCATATTTTAGAGCTTCGAAACTCAAACCGTCAGTCAAACGGATATCCGCCAGAATGAGGTTTGTGGTTTTGCCGGATTGAAAGAATTCGACCGTCTCTTTGATGCTGGCAAGAGGGCCTTCGACAATAAATGTTCTGTCAATGTCGTTCAGCAGCCTTATGAGGCGTTTGGCATTGCGTGGCTCGTCTTCAAGAATCAGTATGTTCATAGGGGATGGTGTTTTTTATGATGGGCAGACTTACCGAATAGAAGTTTTCGGCATTCTCTATCTTGACCTTTTTATCACAAAGCAAAGCGTATCGTTCTGTGATATTTTTAAGTCCTAAACCGGTTGATTCGATTGGGGACATCAAAGGTGACTTAAGATTGCTGACTGTTATATAATCATCGGACAGCTTTATGTCGATGACCAGCGGATGTTCAGATGAAAAGCTGTTATGTTTTATTGCGTTTTCCACAAGAAGCTGCAATACAGCCGGTGGAAGAAAACCTTTGCATTGTCTGACGCCCGGACTTACTTTTGCAATGACACCTTCGTCGTGGCGCACTTTCATCAAGTACAAGTATGAATCAAGAAACTTGATTTCGTCCGCGACAGGTATCAGGTTTCGGTCCAAGTTGGTGATGATGTATCGGTATACTTTCGACAGATTGCTCAGGAATTTTCCGGCAAGTCCGCTATCCTCCTCAATCAGCTCCAGCAGATTGTTGAAGTTGTTGAACATGAAATGCGGATTGATTTGCAGTTTCAGGGAATTGAGCTGTGACTGCAAGGCTATCTCCTTTTCTTTCATCAGTGCCATTTCAAGTGCCTGTTTCTCGTTGCGTGCCTTGATGTAAGACTGAAGATAGAACGTGTTGGCATAGACGCTTGACAAGAATGTGGAAATCATGGCAAAAGTATATGCGCCTTTCATGTTGAGGAGCTCGTCAAGAAGCCCGTTGCCGTTTTCACCCCATAAGAAGTTGAACAAAGAAATCATGCCGAATGCGACAACGTTGTTCAGGGTAAAAAGGCAGGAAGCATAGACAATCACCCACACATAAGATGTCCTAAATGGCAATACCCTAAAGACCAAAAAGGAAAATCCTAAAGAGATGTAGGTAAACAGCATACACAACAGATAATCGATGATATAATCGGCTATTGCCATCTCCGGTAATTGGCCGGCGGTTTCATCATCGAGTATAAACCACAGAATGAGGTAGAGCATATAGGAAACGGTTGATAACAACAGACCGTTCTTCCAATTCATTATTTTTATATTCTCGTTGGCCATATCAGATACAAAGTTACTTCATATTCCGCAAAAATAGGGATTTACATCTTTAGTTGATAGGATAAAACCGACTGAAACGGATAAAATCACCATTGAAGTGATGAAAATGAATGTTGAAACGGATGGAGTTGCACTTTATGTTTGCCGAAATACCATTTAGAAAATCTGTTTTTCAAAATAAACCGCCTATTTGGGCGGTTCAGATATAAATTTATCCGTTTCAGCCGAATTTTACTGTTACAGCCAAAGCAACACGGGTAATTTTGCATCCATATAGGGTAAATACCGCATGATAAAGTCTGAATCAACCAAATTTTTAAGTAGCCCTTAATTCCGCAACACTATTATAAAATATTTTTTTTAAGTACCTGAGCAACAAAAAGTTGCTCAGGTACTTAAAAAAAATATTTTATCCTCAAATCCGCAACTAAGCTCTTCAGCGTCCTTCTTGCGTCTAAACGTCCTC